>CAYRND010000082.1:0-16859 GCA_964425365.1 uncultured Phycisphaeraceae bacterium | reverse complement strand
ATGGCCAGACCAAACTTCCCTGCACACACAAAAAACCCGAAATTCCGACCCCGACACCCGATCCCGACCCCGACCCCGATGCAGAATCCCAATCCACATCACCACGCCGTCCATCGCGCGCACAAAATCACACGCAAACACAACGAGAAACTGGATCACATTGGCTCGAATTGGATACAAATTGGATCAGATTGGATCAAACTGGATCAGATTGGATCGCTCCGTGGCGCGCACAAATTGACGAGCTGAAACAGAATAGCATAGAAATAAAATGCCGAAAATACATCAAGTATCTGGAAATAAAAAACATATAGATTTACAGGCGCCCGCGGATCGCTCGAAGCGGATCACGCGCGCACAAAATCACACGCAAAACAACGAATAACTGGATCACATTGGATACAAATTGGATCAGATTGGATCAAACTGGATCGCCCTGGATCAACTCATCCGCACACACAAAAACCCGCAACCTCGAAACCCGATTCCCGACCCCCAATGCAGAATCCCAATCCGAAATCTGAAATCCACAATAAACCATCATTCTCCACTCAGGATCTCTCGCACCCGTTCAACAACGCCGGGTACTGCAACACGTTCGCCTTTCGGGCCGTTCGAGCCGTCGCGTGATTTCAACTCGGCGGTTCCGTCCGCGAGGCCCTTCTCACCTATCGTAATCCGAAGCGGTATGCCGATCAGGTCAGCGTCCTTGAACTTCACACCCGGGCGTTCGTCACGGTCGTCGATCAGGACATCAAACCCTGCCGCCTCAAGCTCAGCGGCAAGCTGATTCGTAACTTCCCTCACCTGCCCTTCGTACTTGATCGGCGTGATCAATACCGAAAAGGGTGAAATCGTCACCGGCCAGATAATACCGTCCGCGTCATGGCCGCCCGCTCGTTCGATCGCCGAGGCAAGAATACGATTCACACCGATCCCGTAGCAGCCCATGATCACCGAAACCTGCTCGTTCTTCTCGTTGGCGACTTTCACATCGAGAGCATCCGTATACTTCGTACCCAGCTTGAAGACGTGTCCGATCTCGATCCCCTTCGTTGCCCGCAGCACCCCGCCGTCGTTCCGAGGCGACGGATCGCCGTCGATCGCATTACGTATTTCCCGCACAACCAGCCGCTCGGCCGGTACATGATCGAGTACATCACGTCGCCAGTTGAAATGCTTCACGTGATAGTCGATTTCATTCCCACCAGTCGACCAGAACTGCCCGCCCGCCGCCGCGTCGTGATCCACGATAATCGTTACATCCTCCCGGCCTACTGCGGCCTGCGGCCCGACGAATCCGATGGTAAAGCCCGCATCCTTCGCCGCTCGCTCGTCAGCCAGCGGTAGTCCGAGCTTGGCTTCATTCAGATCATGATCGCCGCGTACTACCGCAAGCACCCAGCCCGAATCATCCCCGCACACAAGTGTCTTGAGCATGTGCGGAGGCTTTACCTTCATGAACCGGCAGACATCATCAATCGACGGACACCCCGGCGTGTGGACACGATCAAGCTCGCCCGTCGGTTCGCCGTCGAATGTATACCCCCTCGTACCGATCTCCGCCTTCTCGACGTTGGCCGCGTAATTGCCCTTATCACTTTTCAGAATCGTGTCTTCACCGGTCGGCGAGGGTACCATGAACTCATGCGACGCCGAGCCCCCGATCGGGCCGGATTCCGCCTCCACAATTTCAAACGGCAATCCGCATCGCGAAAAAATACGGCAGTAGGCTTCATACTGCTTTTCATACGTTTCACTCAAGCCCCCCCGGCCGTCAAGTGACAGGTGAAACGAATACGCATCCTTCATCAGGAACTCTCGGGATCGCAATACGCCGAACCGCGGGCGGAACTCGTCGCGGAACTTCGTCTGGATCTGGTACAACGTCTTGGGCAGATCCTTATATGACTCGATATACCCGCCAACGAGTTCGGTAATAATCTCTTCATGCGTCGGCCCCAACGCCTGCTGACGCCCGTGACGGTCCTGCACCACGAACAGGTTATCCCCGTACGCCGCTCGCCGGCCGGTCTGCTCCCATAGCTCGATCGGCTGGAGCGTCGGCATGAGCAGTTCCTCGGCACCGGCGACGGACATCTCCTCGCGGATGATCGCCATCGCCTTCCGCAGGCTCCGAAGACCCAGCGGCAGATAACTGTAACTGCCCGAGCCCAGCTTCCGGATCAGACCCGCTCGCAGCATGAGCTGATGGGAAGGGACCTCGGCGTCGGACGGGTCCTGACGGCTCGTCGGGATCAGCGTCTGTGTCCAGTACGTTGCCATAGTTCACCTTATTCACTGTGAAAACCGGCATGATAACCACATTTGACACCATGGGCTACGTGTAGTGTGGAAACAACGTTGATATGCCATATCTGGTACTCACAGTTTATCCACATGGCCATACTTAGTGGTTGTCTGTTTTTACACCCCTGTTTATCATTCAGACATGGATGTGAGCCGGGTATGCCTTTGGGTCTTAGTGAGTCTGATAACACTGACCGGCGCAGGCTGCCAGAAGGCATTATTCCCAAATAGTGAACCGCGTTCGCCTTATGACAGGTATCAGACGCTCAGGGGCGAGCATCGGCCAATGACTGAAATGGATATATACGGTATTGAAAAGCCGGCACTCCGGCAGCGGCTACGACCGCTCGATGAGCCCTAGAATCAATACCTGCCATCAAGTTTTTATCACACTTTGCCGTCAGATTTTAAAAGTCAGGTTGGGTAATAACCGATGTATAAAATGCGTAAGTACGGGCAGCTCCGATACACCAGACCCATTCGACCCAAATACAGGGGACTTAATGGGGTGATCCCGCAAAGACGTACATTAGTGGTATTGGCAGCTCTGGTCGCTGGTATGACAGTCACCAGCTCAGCACTACTCGTGCTCGAACCCGGACCCGTGGCGCCGATCTCAGGCCTGACGCTCCAATCCATCGAGCAGGGAAACGCCAGCAGGCCGGAGCAGAAACTATTCGAATACGACAGCGAACAACACCCCTGGCAGGCTATTGTCATTCATGACAGCGGGTCGCTACACGGCTCGTCACGCACGATCAATCGTGTACATGAACAACTCGGTCGCGGCGGACTCGGGTATCACTTCGTAATCAATAACGGCTCCGAAAAGGCCGACGGACTGATCGAAGTCGGATACCGCTGGCAACATCAGTTCGGCGGCAAGTATCTTGAAGGCGATGGCTCTGACTGGTTCAACCGTAACGCCATCGGTATCTGCCTGATCGGCGACGGCGACAGGCAATCACTTACACGCTCACAACTCCGCGAGCTGGTCTGGCTCGTTCAACAGCTTCAGAACCGGTTCGGTATCTCCAAAGAATACGTCTTCATGGAAATCGGTAGCGGCGAGGATGGACCGTCGAAACGCTTCCCATACGCATGGTTCAGACAGCAACTCCTGAATCCGTCCCAACACTGAAACTAAAGATTTAACAAGATATTAACGCTCGTTCTCGGTGGTTTTTCTGTCCGCACTTTTCGGTTATCATATACATATACAGCCTATGTAACCGCTTGAAAGGCTGACTGAAATGACGCTGCTGATACAGAAAAAAACGGCCGAAAGCCCTCGATAATGATTGATATGTCGCCGTTATCATCCGCCGGCGACCGGGAATTGGGGCTTTGAGAAAGGTATTGTGTCGCCGGTGGTATTGGACTAGAGTTTAGCACTTGCATTAAATACGCATGTTAGGATTCTGGCAAGTCAAGCTGGGACAATGTTGATGAACCGATTCCGGCAGGCCCTGCACGCGTAGTTGTTAGAGTTGATCGTATGTCAGGATTGCACGAAATCGCCGGTTACAAAGTCATGTCTACACTGGGTACCGGTGCGGGTAGTACTATCTATGCCGTCCGCGACCGTGACAGCCGGGTCTTCGCACTCAAACGCGTCGTCAAGTCCACCCAGCATGACCAGCGGTTTATCGATCAGGCCGTTCACGAACATGAAATCGCCAGCCGGTTCAACAGTCCGATGCTCAGGCAGAGTTTCAAACTCATCAGGCAACGGAATTTCATCCGGACCAACGAAGTCCTCGTGATCATGGAATTGGTCGACGGTCTCACCCTCGAACAGCATCAGCCCGATACACTGATCGAAGCTTGTGAAATCTGCCGGCTGACGGCCATGGGACTCAGCCACATGCACATCGCCGGTTTTGTTCACGCCGATATCAAACCGAATAACATCCTCGTGACTGCAAGCAATCAGGTCAAGCTGATCGACTTCGGCCAGAGTTGCCGCATCGGAACCATCAAACAGCGAATACAGGGTACACCCGATTATATCGCCCCTGAACAGGTCCTGCGTAAGGAAATCACGCCCATGACCGATGTGTTCAACCTCGGCGCTACAATGTACTGGCTGTTCACACGTCGCCACGTTCCGACCATGATCCCCAAAGGGCAGGCCGGGATGCAGCTTCGCAGCGAAGACCAGATGTGCCGGCCACCCATGGAAATCAATCCTGATGTCCCGCCCGCACTATCGACGCTCGTGATGGACTGCCTCGAGCAGGATCCGATCAGGCGGCCGCGATCCGTCCTCCAGCTCGCCGATCGACTGGAAATCGCCGCCTCACAACTCAATAAGAAGCAGGCCGCGGTCGAGCTGCCCCCCGAGGTCGATATCAACGACGAATCCGGGATCGATATCAACGACGAATCGGCGATTCACGGCCATTTCAATATCGATGAATACATCGATCTGGAGGCACACGAAGCCGACGCCGACATCAACGAAATCGCCAACCTCGATATTGATGAGGACCTGGATAAATAATATATGACATTGCCGGGGGCTACCGATCGCATTCAGAACAGCGGCGACCCGTCTTCGCCGCAGAAACCATTCTGTAAACTCGCCGTCGCTGTAATACTCGGCATCTTCGCCGGCTGGTGCCTGCCTGACTTCCTCGGATGGTTTCTCGCCGCCATCTGCGGTATGACGGTCATGCTGGTCATGTTCTTTCTCAAGCGGTATCGCGGCACAATGCATTGGGGCGTTCTGGCCGTTATGCTCCTTGCCGCCGCCTGGCAGGTTGTACATTCACAATATGTGCATCACCACGACGTTATCAAGTACCTGCCACAGGGTACGAAAACGCTGGTGACAGTGACCGGGATGGTCACGGAAGTGAAGCCGAAGCGATCAGCCGGCATCGGCACTGCCGGCCGGCAATTCACCCTTCCGCCGGATACCCGGTTTATACTCGATCTACGCTCGTTCATCGATGCCGATCGGAACACAATCCCCGTTTGCGGGAAACTGCTCGTAACCATGAGACAGGAAGATCACCGTATCGCCGGGGGCATGATGATCGAAGCGACCGGTTGGCTGAACGAAATCGAACGGGCATTGAATCCGGGCCAGACCGATTTCCTCGCCATATACGCTCGACGCGGCATCCGCGGCAGGCTCATTCTCAGTCACAGGGATAACTGGCGCCCGCTCCCGACCTCAGCAGGCGATCGGCTGTCGTATCTACCTGCCTGCATTCATCATTACCTCGCCACTCGGGCGGATGATTCCCTCCGTCTCGGATTCGAGTCACACGCGGCGGCACTCGGCCTGCTCCAGGAACTTCTGCTCGGCAAGCGTGACGGTAACGGCGATAGCGACAGTCGCCGCGAAATCCGTGAACAATTCAGAAACGTCGGACTTGCCCATATCCTGGCGATCAGCGGAGCTCACCTGGGCATCGTACTCGGTCTGGTCTGGTGCCTCGGCCGGATGGTCATTTCAAGCCCGAGGCGACTGTCAATCGTCGTTCTGGCCGTTGTCATGCTCTTCGTTATTGTCATCCCGCCACGAGCACCGGTTCTTCGGGCGGCGGTCATGGCCGCCGTCTTCTGTCTGGGTTATGCATTCGGGCGGAGGGTGGCGGCGATCGAGCTGTTGGCGATCGCCGCTATGATCATTCTCCTGTACCGGCCGTCGGAATTATTCACGCCCGGCTTCCAGTTGAGTTTCATCGCGGTGGCGTTTCTCATTACCTGCACCGGCCCGTTCATGACGTGGCTCTGGCCGCCGCCCGTCGCTGACCTTCCCGGCCGACCTGCGTGGCGGGCGCCGTTGCGGTGGCTGACAGGCTATTTCGCGGTTAGCGTTATCGCGTTCCTGGCGGTTATGCCACTGGTCGCCTGCCACTTCCACATGATCAGTCCACCTGCCATCGTTCTGTCGGTGCTGACATTGCCGCTCCTGGTAATCCTGCTGGCGATGGGGTATCTGAAAATCGGTCTCGGACTTCTCTGGCCGGTGCTCGGCGAGGTGCTCGCCCCGCCGCTCGAGTGGTCGGCTGACCTGCTCATCGCAATCACGCAATGGACGGATAGTATCCCCGGCTCATCCATCCAGCTGCCGCGACAGCCGACGATCATCTGGGCCGTGGCCATGTTCCTCTTTGTGCTTACCCTGCTCAGCGGACGATTCGCCGGGCGGCGAAGATCTTTGCTGGCCGCTTCGTCGATCCTGATCATCTGGACCATCGGCTATCAATGCGTTTCATTCGATGCATTCGAGACGCGAACCACGCTGACGGTGAATTACCTGGCAGTGGGTGACGGCAACTGCTTTCTCATCCGCTCGCCGGGGTTGACCGCTTTGTACGATTGCGGATCGCGATATCATGCCTCCGTGGGCAGGCAGGTGGCGGCGCCGGCTTTGTCGGAACTGGGTGTCAGACGTATCGATTTGCTCATGATTTCACACCCTGATTTCGATCATTACGGCGGCGTGGTGGATCTGCTGGATCAGTTCGAGGTGGCGCAACTGCTGTTGACACCACAGTTCATGGCTGAGGTCGAAGCGAATCCCCGCCGGACCACCACACAACTCCTCCGAATGGCAGGTGAACGGGATATCAAGGTTCAACTGGTCAGTGACCCGTGGCGCTATGAAACAGATCAGGTGCAACTCGCTCTCATCTGGCCGCCGGGTCAGTACAACAGCGGCGGGAAAAACGACGCTTCCATGGTTCTGTCAATCGAGGCCGCCGGTCGACGAATACTTTTCACAGGCGATGTTGAAACCGAAGCGATAACAGTGTTACTCGATCGTGATGTGGATTGGCATGCCGATGTTATCGACCTGCCGCATCACGGCGGTCATCTGCCCGAGGCCGACCGATGGCTCGATGCGACTGAACCCGATCTGGTGATCCAGTCAAGTCATTACGACTACTCCACGCCGGACAACTGGCAGCAGGTATTGTCGACCCGCAAGATAAGGCGATACATCACCGGTCGTGATGGCATGATCGAACTGAGGGTTTATCCTGATGGCCAGATCGATTTGTCGACTTTTCTCAAGTGAACACAGACAGGTCAGCCGATAACTGCTCGTAACAGTTTGAATGGCCGGTTCAGCGACGTTATGATACTCGCATTATCATTGAAAATTAAAACCAATACTCAGAAGTGAATGCCTGTAAGGGGGCAGATCATCATGAGAATTATTAAAATCGGACGCATCGCTGCGTGGTTGACCGCAGCAGCGATCGCCTTTACGACCACATTAAGTGTCATCCTCCTACTCTGGTTCGCCGTTGGGCATCAGTCCATCGATGTGCAGAGACTGACCCTGTCGCATGACAAGTTGATATTGATTGTCTTTCTGGCGGCCGTCCTGCCCTGGATCACACTGACCACCGCGATCATCCAGCGCCTGCGAACCGGCCTGAGACTGAGGTAATTCCGGTTGAACGGTTGTGCCGGATGCTTGCTATTCACCGACTTCTTCAGAAATGATAACCGGTACCAGTACATTAACCGGCGATTCGGACGGCGGCGGTGAGTCCTGGTTGCGGGCGAGTGGCAACTGACTTTGGAGCAACTGCCGCCAGGAAACGCCGCGAGCTTGATTATCCGCACGTGATTTGTCGTCCGTTGCCTGAGAGAGGGCGGCGTTCTGGTATGTTCGGCTGTTGATGTAACTGAGCAGCTCGGGGACCTGTTTTTCCGTCATCTGAAGCATCAGTTCACGCTGCCTGCCGACAATGTCGTAATCACTGCCACCCTGATCATCCGTCTGGTCGGTATTGTCCCGTTTCGCCATGCGGATCGATAGTGCCATTCGTTCATCCACCACCGGCGACTTGTTATGTGTGGACCATTTCAGAAGATCCTCGTGCGTTTTTTCCGAATCCCGTGTGGTGATATTCACTTGTACGGCGGCGGTCCTGACCGGGCCCGATGCCGCGGTTTCCATGATGGACTCGGCTTCTTTCGTCATGGCCTGCTGTTGCTTCGAGGTTGACATTTCCTCCATTTCAGATTTCACCGGCAATTTCGGCGACGCCGCAAGCGAGGCGGTGCCGTCCACTTCTGCAAAAGCGGCTTCGTTTCCGCTTTTCCGATCCTCGCCGGTGATCGACAGGGCAAGCGTATCAGACGTTTCCTCCTTACTGGTCATGGTCATGTTGGCACTGGAAGTACCTTTTTCCTGTTGTTGTATTTCCGCATCAGGCACAGACGATCGGGCCACCGATTCGACTTGTTTTGCCATGATTTCAGATGACGACGTTCCCGGCCCGGGTTCTGAGCTTTTTATTCGATGGCCCTCGGCCATGGCCAGACGCGGCGGGTCGGATGGTGTTTCATCGGTCAATGGTTCAGTACGGCCCGATCGCAGCGATTCCTCCAGTGGCTGTGATTCCCGGTCAGCATCCGCCATGGCCATGCTCAATGTTTCACCAGGTTGCGTCGTTGTAATGGCATCGATCTCATCCTGATCTGCCTGTGCGAGTGACGTATCGGGCGAGGCGTCCTGTTCAACAACCGGTGTCGACATGCTCCATTTACGGGTCTGTTCGATCACGTTGATATCGTAGATCGATTGAATGACTACACCGCCGCTGATCACCACAACCGCTGCGATCGCCGCGTAAGTCAGCGTCTTACGGAGGTGAAATCGCCGTGCTTCCGGCTCCTTGCCGCTTGCTTCCGGCTCGCTTTCCGTTTCACCGAGCAGCATCTGACGTTCAAGATGGCCCACGGCGTCTTCCACCAGGTGGGACGGCGCATCTTCCCGAGGTAGTTGTCGCAGGCCGGTGCGGTCGGCCTGCATATCGGATACCAGTTGACGCAGGTGACTGTCACGCGTCAGGGTCGCCTCGAACTGCGCACGCTCCTCCGCGGGCAGGTCGCCTTCCACGTAGTGAAGCAGCGTCATTGGGTCATAACGATCAGCCATTTGCCATACCATCCTGTGTACTGCCGGAACGCAGCGGCTCGTGCTCATCCGGCGAAACCAGTCGCCGCATCTCCTGTCGCAGTGCCAGCCTTGCTCGGAACAGCCGACTTTTCACCGTGCCCACCGGAACGTCCAGCACCTCGGCGATCTGCTCATATTCGAGCTGGTCAATATCGCGAAGGACCAGCACCGCCCGGAACGGTTCATCGAGCGAGGCGAGTGCCTCGCTCAAAAACGCGAGCATCTCTTTCTTTTCGACGTTCTCATGCGGCGTGGGTTCCTGGCGATCCATCAACTGGTCACGCAGGCTGCCCGCCTGGTCGTCATAATCGCTCCGGCCGGCCCGCGGCTGGTCGATACTCGTTGTAAGTCTAAGTTTACGCTTGCGTAAGTGTGATATCGACTGGTTCATCGCAATGCGAATGATCCAGGTGGACAACTCGCTGTCACCTCTGAAAAACTCGATTTTCTGGACAACTTTCAGAAGAGTTTCCTGTGTGATTTCCGCCGCATCGTCCCGGTTACTCACCATGCGCAGACAGATATTGTAGATTCGGTGCTGGTAGCAGCGAAGCAGATCTCCCAATGCGGATCGATCACCTCGCCTGATCTGGGCGAGTATCCGCTGCTCGCTGATGGGGTTCGCGGCTGTGGTCATAATCCTCGCAGCTCAGCAGGCAGGGCCGTGTGCTTCACACTGGCCTGCGCACGGGTTTCCACGACCCTTCATCTGATCATTATAGTCTGCTTCGCCTGTTCATGAAGGTCGCTGAACGGATCGGTTGACGGTACTATGGTCATTATCAGCTTGCCGGTCAATACCGCAATTACGGGAACGATTATGGAAAACGACTCGACTTACGTTTCGCCTCTTGCCAGTCGTAATGCCTCGGCCCGCATGCAGGCGATCTGGTCGCCGCGATACAAGTTTACCACATGGCGGAGATTATGGCTGGCGCTGGCCGAGGCTGAACAGGAGCTCGGCCTGCCCATTACCGACAAGCAGATCGAGCAGATTCGCCTGCACCTCGATGATATCGATTACCACAAGGCCGGCGAATATGAAAAACAGTTCCGCCATGACGTTATGGCACATATCCACGCGCTCGGTGATGTGGCGCCGGACGCCAGGCCGATCATCCACCTCGGTGCCACCAGCCAGTTCGTCAACTGCAATACCGAACTGCTTCAGATCAGGGATGCCTTCGAACTCGTCGCCGAGAAGCTGGCCGTCGCCGTTCATCAGCTTGCCGACTTCGCCGAGCAGCACCGTGCACTGCCGACACTGGCGTTTACGCATTTCCAGCCCGCTCAGCCGACCACGGTCGGCAAGCGAGCCGCTTTGTGGGCTCAGGATCTGACCATCGCGCTCCATGAAGTCGAGCACCGCATCAGTACGCTGCGGTTCCGCGGTGTGAAGGGCACCACGGGTACGCAGGCGTCTTTCCTGGCGCTGTTCGGCGGTGATACACCCGGTGCCCATGACAAGATCGAACAGCTCGAGCGGCTGGTGACGCAGAAGATGGGCTGGCATGAGGACAAACGCTGGCCGGTGACCGGCCAGACCTACCCCCGCGTGGTGGACGGCCTGGTCAGCTCGACACTCGCCACCGTCGCCGCTGCCGCCGCCAAATTCGCAACCGACCTCAGACTGCTGGCGAATCGCAAGGAACTCGAAGAACCATTCGAGCCCGGCCAGATCGGCTCGTCCGCGATGGCATATAAACGGAACCCCATGCGATGCGAGAGAATCTGCGGGCTCAGCCGGTTTGTCATCGGCATGGCCGCGACACCTTTCATCACGGCAGCGGACCAGTGGCTCGAACGAACACTCGATGATTCCAGCGCCCGCAGGTTGACCCTGCCCGAGCCGTTCCTCGCCATCGACGGTATACTCGACCTGCTGATCAATGTCTCGGCGGGACTGGTTGTTTATGAAAAACGCATTGCGGCGAATCTGGCAGCGGAACTGCCCTTCATGGCCAGCGAGAATCTCATGATGGCAGCGGTCAAACTCGGCCGTGACCGACAGGAAGTGCATGAAGTCGTCCGACGATGCAGCCAGGCCGCCGCCATGCATGTGAAGAAAGAGGGTGCCCCGAACGATCTGCTCGACCGTCTCAGCCGTGAGCCTGTATTCGAAGGCGTCGATATCACCGCCGCCCTCCAGCCCGAACGGTTCATCGGACGGGCTCCCGAGCAGGTCGACAGCTTCATCGAACAGGTGGTCGTACCTATCCGCAAGCGATTCGCTACCGCATTGAACTATGAGCCCGAACTGAATGTCTGAACGGATAACCGTCGGCGGCGAGATCGAACGTGAACTGTCACGATGCGGGTGATGTGCCGTACGAGCAGATGCCTCGTTTGCTGCTTTCGATAAAATCGATCAGTTCCATGCACAACGCGTCATGCCTCAATTCCGAACGGATCATGGCGATCACCGTTTGATTGGCGTGTTTCTCTTTGAAGATGATCTGAAACGCGCGGCTGAGCGTCTTGATATGGTCACGGTAACCGGCCCGTCGCAGGCCGATGATGTTCAGTGACCCGACGCGTCGACAATCATAAACGACACAGAAAGGCGGCAGGTCCTGCGTGATGCCCTGTACTCCGCTGATCATCGCCAGTCGGCCGACGCGGCAGTACTGGTGAACCACGGCGTTGCCGCCGAGCGTAACACGATCGCCCAGCAGAACATGGCCGGCCAGAAGGCTGCCGTTCGCCAGGTTGCAGTCACTACCGATTACGGCGTCGTGGCCGAGATGACTGTTGGCCATCAGGTAATTGCGGTCGCCCACGGTGGTCGGATGATCGCCTGTCGCGCGGTGGATCGTCACACCCTCACGGATCAGGTTGCCGTTGCCGATGACGGTGCCGGCGCCGTCGTGGTCGGGGTCGAACTTCCAGTCCTGAGGTTCGTAGCCGAGGCAGGTGAAGGGATAAATCCGGTTGTTACTGCCGATGGTCATCGGGCCTCTGAGATGGACCTGTGCGATCAGGCGGCAGCCGGGGTCGATTGTCACCCGGCCTTCGATCATGCAACCCGGGCCGATGATGACGTCATCCGCCAACTCGACCTGATCGCCAATGATTGCCGTGGGGTGAATATTCGCCAATACGGTTTTCCTGCTTACGTCGTGGTTATATGAATATGATAATGTATCAGCATGAATTGTCAGTTTCCACTTGAAGTGGTCGATCTCGGCGTGATGGCGTATGCGCCGGCGCTGGCGTATCAGAGACAGGTCAATGACGCATTGATCCGTGGTGAGGCGGGCATGACACTGATCCTCGTGGAGCACGAGCCGGTGATCACCGTGACGCACCGCCGCTCGTCGATGGAGCATCTGCTGCTCAGCGTGGATCAGCTCAAGGCAAGCGGGATCGATCTGCAGGAAACGGACCGCGGGGGTGATATCACCTGGCACGGCCCGGGCCAACTGGTGGTGTATCCGATCATCCGACTGAATCCGCTGGGGTTGAACCTGGGTTCGTACATGCGATTCCTCGAGCAGGTTGTGATCGACCTGCTCGATACGTTTCATATTCCTACCCGCCGTGAACAAGGCGCTACCGGGGTCTGGGTCGACCGGCGGGGCGATAATGACCAGAACCACGCCGCGAAAATCTGCGCGATGGGCGTTCGCGTGCGGAAGAACACAACGCTTCACGGCCTGGCGCTGAATGTTTCGCCGGACCTGGCTGCCTTCGATACCATCATCCCCTGCGGGTTGAAAGGCCGATCGGTGACGAGCATGAAACAACTACTCGGCGAATCATGCCCGGATATGGCCGCGGTGAAGGCGGCGTTGGTTGAACAGTTCAAGCAGGCTTTGGCCGCGCGAGGTGATCACTGATGCAATAAACCAGAGCACCAGGAATCCGAGTGCAATCGCTGCAAGCGGGGTCAGCGCCTGGTACTGGACACGTTTCTGGTTGCTGGGTTTGCTTCAAAACACGCGGACGAGGAAACTTTTCTGTTCGCCGATGACTTCGCCGCGGACTTTCTCGATCAATGTCCGTCCGTTGCCGAGGTTGTAGGGGTATTCTTCCTGCAGTTTTTTGATTCTGGGGCCGTAGGCTTCGGTGTTGCCCACCTTGACGAAATCATCGTAAGTGAACAGGCCGATGGTGATGAGCGATCGTATCGGCCCGTGATAGAAATAGGCCTCTTCGCCGTCTTCGCGGAGGATGCGAACGGCTTCTTCCGCGGCCTGGCGGAAGTCCGGGCCGTATTGCTCGTCGTAGAACCCGATCTGCAGCGTGAAGAATCCGACGTAGGGTTTCAGATCGTACGGATTGACGGACGATTGATTCTCCCGCCCGGTCAGGGGCAGGATCGCGGCACTGCGGAAGGGCTGCCGGCCGTCAATTGCGAACTGCCTGATTTTCTCGAGGTTTTTCAATGCGTGGGGGTCGTTCTGCTCCTTGTATCGCCCGCAGTAGACGGAACAGGTGTACTGGACGTCCGAAGCCCACAGATCGGTGACCTGTGCCTGTTCGGTGAGTGTGACGATCAGGGTATTGGCTTGATCACGTCGGTCGGGTCCGGTGAATGCAGTAACGGGGATACTCCAGCCCCTGTCGACCTTGCCGGTCCCAGCTTCTACGGCCTGTGGTTTCTTATCCGCGATTTCCCTCAGGTTTTCCCAGCCGTCCTTGACGACTCTGACTTCCATCTCGCACCCGGCTATAGTGCAAACGAATATTGCCCAAATAGCGAGTTTTGACGCTCGACACCTTCCGATGCTACCTGATAACCGTAATTGTGACCCGAAAACACCCATCATGGTTGATTCTTTACCTTGTACATTTTACGGTCGGTATGGTCTTGCGGTTTCCATAGATATTGCATCGGTCCATTTTCCATGCCGGATTTTTGCAGGCATGATTGCCGCCGCCGCCGATATATTATATCATCCGGATGAACTGATGATTGAGGTCGCTATACAACCTGATTCCCTGCTCGGGTGGATGGGATCGCTGGCGGACACCACGCGCCTCAGGCTGCTCAGGCTGCTCGAGCAGCAGGAGCTTGGGGTGAGTGATCTGTGCGAGATACTCCAGATGCCGCAATCGACGGTCAGTCGTCATCTGAAGCTGCTTGCAGACGATCGCTGGGTCATCCACCATCGTCAGGGCACGATGAACCTGTACCGGATGGTGCTTGATGAGCTTAATCCATCCCAGCGAGAATTGTGGGTGCTCGTGCGTGAGCAGACCCGCGGCTGGGCGACACTTGTCCAGGACGAACTTCGCCTGGCGCAGCTCCTCGAGCGACATACGCGTGACACGCAGACTTTTTTCGACGGCGCCGCATCGGACTGGGACGCGATCCGCACGGAATACTACGGGGAAGCGTTTACACATGACGCGGTCATGGCCCTGCTGCCGTCGCAGTGGCTCGTGGCCGATCTCGGTTGCGGGACGGGCAGCATTGCGGCCGAATTATCGCCTCTGGTCCGCCAGGTGATCGGCGTTGACAACTCGAAGGCCATGCTCGACGCCGCTTCTCGGCGATGCAGCGGTCTGGCTAACGTTGAGCTGAAGTACGGCGTGCTCGAGTCGATTCCGATCGACAACGACCGTTGCGACGCCGCCTTGATGATCCTTGTGCTGACCTACGTCGAGGATGTGGCGTCGGTCCTGTGTGAAATGTGCCGCGTAATCAAGCCCGGCGGAAGAGCGGTGGTGGTTGACCTGATGCGCCATGATCGTCATGATTTCAGGCGGCGGATGGGCCAGCGGACCATGGGCTTTGACATGCCGGAACTTGAGACACTGATGAAACGGTCGGGATTCCGACACGCCTGTTGCCGGCCGGTCCGACCCCAGCCTCAGGCGAAGGGCCCGACTCTGCTCATCGCCGCGGGGGAGAAATAAACAAATCCAGCCGCTGGAGCACCGGCGGTTGGAACTGAACCCGAAACGAACGCATTATGAATCAGCAATGAAACGGAGTAATGACCATGACAGCAACACGAACCAGCCAGGGCATGAATGCAACGAACGCGAGGAGTGGCGCACTCGAGTACAAAGTCGCCGACCTGTCACTTGCGGAATGGGGCCGAAAGGAGATCGAACTGGCGGAGTACGAGATGCCCGGCCTGATGGCGGTTCGTCAGAAGTATTCGCCGAACAAGCCGCTCAAGGGCGTACGTGTAAACGGGTCGCTGCACATGACGATCCAGACGGCGGTGCTGATCGAGACGCTGGTGGACCTCGGGGCTGACGTCCGGTGGGCGTCGTGCAATATCTTCTCGACGCAGGACCACGCGGCGGCGGCGGTGGTCGTCGGCCCGAACGGTACGCCTGCGGACCCGAAGGGCGTGCCTGTTTTTGCCTGGAAGGGCGAATCGCTCGAGGAGTACTGGGACTGTACGCTCCAGGCGCTGCATTTCGGTGACGGGCTTGGCCCGAACCAGATCGTCGACGATGGAGGTGATGCGACGCTGCTGGTGCACAAGGGCTACGAGTTCGAGCAGGCCGGTGCGGTTCCACCTGCAGACAGTACCGATGTGGAGGAGATGCAGGTCATTCTCAGGCTGCTTGCCCGCATTCGGGGCCAGGACCCGAAATACTGGCAGACCCGCGTGCCGCAGATGGTGGGTGTAACCGAGGAGACGACGACCGGCGTGCATCGTCTTTACGAGCGTGCACGTAACGGGACGCTGCTCTTTACTGCGATCAACGTGAACGACTCGGTGACGAAGAGCAAGTTCGACAACATCTACGGCTGCCGCCATTCGCTGATCGACGGTTTGAACCGTGCGAGTGACGTCATGCTGAGCGGCAAGATGGCGGTGGTGTGCGGATACGGCGAGGTGGGCAAGGGCTGCGTCCAGGCGCTTCGCGGCCAGGGTTGCCGGGTGGTTGTCACCGAAGTCGATCCGATCTGCGCACTTCAGGCGGCGATGGAGGGGTATGAAGTCACCAGGCTTGAAGACGTGGTCGGCGTAGCGGATATTTTCGTCACGTCGACGGGTAACTACAACGTGATTACCGCCGATCACATGTCTCGCATGAAGGATAAGGCGATAGTGGGCAATATCGGCCACTTCGACAACGAGATCGAGATGGCGGGTTTGAAGAAGATCAGTGGTATCATCAAGCGTAATATCAAACCTCAGTACGACCAGTGGATATTCCCCGACGGGCACAGCGTGCTGATTCTGGCCGAAGGTCGGCTGCTGAACCTGGGCTGCGCGACGGGACACCCGTCGTTCGTGATGAGTGCGTCGTTCTCGAACCAGGCGATTGCACAAATCGAGCTGGCGACGAACAAGGTTGCGTACGAAAACCAGGTGTACATGCTGCCGAAGCAGCGAGACGAGGAGGTCGCCCGTCTGCATTTGAATCATTTGAACGTGAAACTGACGAAGCTGACGAAGGAGCAGGCGGACTACATCGGCGTGCCGGTGGAAGGGCCGTACAAGCCGGAGCATTACCGGTACTGATTTTATCATGGCTATTACCATGAGTACGGTTCCCTGCCGTTGTATGTCTTTTGTTGTGAGCAATTAAAGGATCGAATCTGCGTTTTGTGGTAACGAATCTGATAGATGAATCCGCCAGATTTATGATGAGATCTACGTTGCTCGTGGCGAAATGGAAAACCGGATCAAAG
>CAYRND010000081.1:0-17082 GCA_964425365.1 uncultured Phycisphaeraceae bacterium | reverse complement strand
TCAGATGGCGCATACCTGCGCCTCGAATATGGCGATGTTCGACCTGGCGGCGACGGCCTGTATAGAAAAATCCCGTGAAGCCGCGGTTCATTCGCTTATGCTCGACCCGCTGACCGCCGCGGTTTGCAGTCCGGGCGAAATCCGCCGCATGGCGGATGAACTGTTCGACGCCGAGAGCAATTACCTGCCGGGTTTCAGCTAAGGTGTCGCCGCGAGCGCTCGCAACACACGTGGCGGGATCAGCCAGCATAAAGAGCCCTGGCCAGGCTGTTCATTACGCCGGATCGGCGCTTCGACCAGAATACATCCTGCCTTCTTCAGTTCCAGGAAGCCTGGTGCATTCGTATCGGCGCAAAGCAGCAGGGCCAGTTCACTCATGGCCGGTTCGTGGCCGACCAGCAGGATCATATCCTCCTGCCGTGTTTTGAGGAAACGAAGGATCTCCGATGCTTCACTTTCAGCCAGCAGCTCGCAGATTTCATGGGTTTTGTTGAATACCTCCGCCAGGATATTGGCGGTCTGCAGTGCGCGGACTTTCGGGCTGGTCAATATCGCCTGGGGGCAGTCGGCCACACGGGCAAGACCCTTGGCAGCGGTCACAGTTCGTTCAATGCCGCGTGGCGTGAGCATCCGGTCGGCGTCCGGCTTCTCGCCGCCGCGTGGTTCGGCTATGCCATGACGGAAGAGGAGAATTTCCATGATTGTGCCCGACTGTACGTTGTGTAGCAATGTAGCCGAAACGCATTACCGAATTATCAGGTAAAAGTTACATGAAAACCAATCTCATGAAATAAAATAAAAGAACAGCAAGGCCAGCACCGGCAGGTATAGTAATCAGCCAAGAGGCGATAATGTCACGGATTGTATTTAAGTTGATGGCGCCGATGCCACGAGCAAGTCCCACGCCAAATACTGCGCCAACAAGTGTATGCGTTGTCGAAATCGGCAGTTTGCACAGCGATGCCATCAAGATTGTCAATGCTGCTGCAAATTCAGCGGTAAACCCTCTCGAAGGCGTTAGTTCTGTAATACGCCTACCGATTGTCTCCATAACGCGCCAACCCCACGTTGCAAGTCCAATAACGATACCTGTACCACCAAGCAACAGGGCCCAGGTTGGCACTTCGGCGGTTGTCGCCACAATGCCTATATGTAAGGCTTGTACTGCCGATGAAAGTGGGCCAATGGCATTGGCAACATCGTTGGCACCATGCGCAAATGCAACAAAACAAGCACTGAGAATTTGCAGATAAACGAAGATACGTTCGACTCTGTGGTAAACTGACTGGTTTTGTTCGTAATCAATTGTTTCCTCAGTTTCTTGAGCAAATCTTTTCAGTTGGTCGAGTAGTGTATTTGCTTTTTCCTGGAGTTCTTCGTTTGTTGTCGCTCTGATGCGGCGTACATGCTTCATCGCCTTATCAAGGCTGCGCATAACATAAACAGCTTGAAAACGATTGGTTGTGCCGTTATTTTCGCTTTTGATTTTTCGAACAAGTAAACCCGCTATAAACGCGCCTATCAAGCCGAAAAATATTGCTATTGCGGAAGTAATGGCCATTGCCTGGATACTGTCAGGCTTGATACCATAAGATATCCACACTGGCTTGAAACCTTTAAAACTGGTGACACTGATCATGACAATAAGTACGCAAAATGCCAGTTGGGGCGCAATCTGTTTTGCCGCAGATATCGGATCCGGCCTGTGAAAAACAAGCTTCAATAAAATTCGAAACAGCAGATAAGCAAAGGCTGCTGCGAAAAGAGGGGAAATAACCCAGCTGGACGCGATTCTACCTACTTCCAACCAGTCGATTTCATGTACACCAACAACAACAATACCGAAGCCTACTACAGCACCCACAATCGCGTGAGTAGTGGAAACCGGCCAACCAAAATAGGATGCGACTTGAAGCCAGATGCCCGCTGCCAATAGACATGCGATCATGCCTAGCGCCAACGTCATTGGATCGCCGATGAGTGTCGGGTCAAATATCCCTTTTCGTACCGTCTCTGATACGTGTGACCCGACCAAAAACGCTCCGAGGAATTCGAATACGGCAGCCAGTATAATTGCACGCTTTAATGTAAGGGCCCCTGAACCAACAGAAGTGCCCATGGCATTGGCAACATCATTTGCCCCGATATTCCAAGCCATATAAAAACCACAAATCAGCGCCAGAATGATCAGAATTAATGAAAGTGTCATTTATATCTCCGCTATGAAATTGCCAGATTCTCAACTGATTCTGACGATAGTCATAGCTGCTTACTTGAGTTGAAGCGTATTGCGCACTTTGTTCGCTACGCCTTCACTCAGATTGGCAAGCTCACCTATCTGCTTGAAAATACGGATCCAAAGAAAGAATTCCCCGTAAGTCATTTCGTCTTCGTAGGCAAATAGCTCCTTTAGAAGATCATGCTGGATTCTATCGGCTTGATGTTCCAAAACGGCTACTTCATGAACCATTTGAAATACTTTTTGGGCCTCTGCTCCTCCAAATGATGTTTCCAACAATTCATCCAACTCACTGATGACACGTTTTACTGCCTGGAATGTTTCCAAGTTTTTATTCAAAAATTCCCTGAACTTGACGAGAAAAGGAGGCTTCTTCTTTAATGGTTTGAGTGTTAACAGGATTCCCAGATTTTCTGCTTTATCGGCGATACTATCCTGTAGCCAGATGATCTCTAATAGGCGAGCACGATCCACCGGCATGAAAAGCTTTTTTCGAAGTTGATTTTGTATATCGTGCTTTACCCCATCCGCCGAATGTTCCAGTGATGATATCTCCTGCGAAAGATTGCCTACTCGATCATTATCAGATGCAAGGAATGCTTCAATGATCGTTTCAACTTTATCTACGCAAAAAGCAACTTTTTCCATGTGGATTTGAATGGGCACAAAAGGCGAATGCCCGAATAGTTTGGCTATACTTCGCATATAAGCGGTTACTCCATTTATGTAAAGGTTTTATGGCAGTCTCTTGCTGCAGCAGCGTGCCTGTGTCAATTGCCGACAATACAATGCTCACCTTGGGCAATTTATAACCGGAATTGCAAGAATGTCGAATTACCACACCCAAAGGAGCGTTTTTGTGAATAATCAATTAGCAGATAGATAATCAAAACGGAAAAATCATAACAGGTGAAACAATGCCATGCGAGCCGCATCAATATAAATATTGCAATCTCAATAAATTAGGCGCTATCTGGGTTGCAGACCACCGTTGTTTTCGAGCAATGCTAGGTGTATTCTGAAAGTAGATCCCTGGTTGGGTAGGCTGTCAACACTGACACGACCACCATGTGCTTCTGCAATATGCTTAACGATACTTAAACCAAGACCTGTTCCACCCATCGTTCGACTTCTGGCCTTATCTGTTCGATAAAACCGTTCAAATATCCGGCTGAGATGTTTGGGCTCAATTCCACGACCTTCGTCGTTGACAGATATGACAGCTTCCCGGTTTTGGCATTCACCGGTAATACGAACTGTTGACTCTGACGGACTGTATTTAATAGCATTATCTATTAAGTTGATGATTGCCTGCTCAATCAGACTGGCATTCATTTTGGCATGTAAATCACTGTCGCACATTGTGACAAGTTTTACTTTTTTATCTTCTGCGTGGGTCAGACATGATTCACAAGCGGAAGTGATAACAGAATTAACATTTTCTTGCTGTAGCTCAGAGAATATCTGCGTTTTCTGTTCTTCGATCTTTGCCAAGCTTAACAGGTCTTCAAGGATGGCGTTCATTTTATCGGCTTGGTGTACGATAATATAAAGAAACCGTTGCAGGTCATTTAATTCTTCATGCTGTTCATCAATGATTGTTTCGGCTGCTGCCTTGATTGCGCTGACAGGGGTTTTCATTTCATGCGATACATTTGAGACAAAATCCCGTCTTATCCGTTCGAGCCGCCGTATCTGCGTTATGTCGTTCAGGACAAGCACCATTCCCATCCGATTGCCGTCGCCATCATGGAGAATGGCGCTTTGAACTTGAAGATGGCGGCTGTCGTCGTCGACGTTTTCGCCGATGTGAAAAATCATTTCACTTTGAATCGCGGTATTGTCTTGAAGCGTTTTTGTAACAAATGCCTGCAATGTAGTGTTTCGAATCACTTCTTGGATGGACCTGCCGATCGCACGGCTGATATCCAGCCTCAGCAGCGCAGATGCCGCTCGATTCAGGCTGATGATGTGCTCATCAGAATCGATGGCGATGACACCTTCAATCATGGAAGATAATACCGCACCCAACTCATTCCTTTGGCGCATTACAGTAGCAAGCCTGTCTTCCAATTGTATGGCCATCTTATTGAGCGATTCCGCCAATGATGCCAGAGGCAGAATACCAGTTATGGGAACACGGTGAGTCAAATCGCCCTGCGCCAAACGGTTAGCAGAAATTCGAATGCGTTTAATGGAGCGGCTCAGCATCACTAGAAGAATCAAGCCGATTACACCAACTACACCACTGGCAGCTAAAACGATTGCGATGCCACGTTCAACCCATATTTGCCCAAGTAATGTTTCTGCCATCTTGCTGGTACTATTCTTTGAACCGGTAACCGACACCGCGTACTGTTTCGATACTGCGTCCCTTGTCACCAAGTTTACGTCTTAACGAGACAACCTGCACGTCGACCGAACGGTCGGTTACCGCGGCGAATCCCTCATGGATGGATTCAATGATCTGCTGGCGGGTGAACACACGCGATGGCTTGGACGCCAGCAGCCTGAGAATCTTGAACTCCGTAGCGGTCAGATCAACCGGCCCGTCACCGATCAGGACCTCGTGACGGTCCAGATCGACGGTAACGCCCCCGGCTTCAATGATCCGTGAAGATTTTGCTTCCGTGTCGCCATCAGCACGTCTGAGAACGGCCCGGATTCTCGCCAGAAGCACCCTCGGGCTGAACGGCTTGGCAATATAGTCATCCGCACCCATTTCCAAGCCACGTACGATATCCTGCTCCTCGCCCTTTGCGGTGAGCATGATCACGGGGATGCGGGCGGTATTTTCCCTGCTCTTGAGTGTCCGGCAAACCTCCAGGCCGTCCATAGCCGGCAGCATCAGATCAAGCAGAATCAGATCAATCGCTTCCGTCCTGACCAGCTTCAATCCTTCTTCGCCGGTGGTGGCCGTGTAGACGGTGAATCCTTCACGCGACAGGTTATAACGAAGCAGTTCCAGCAGATCCTGCTCGTCCTCGACCAGCAGAATCCTGGTTATTTCCTGGTTAACGCGAATATTCATTACATTGGCAGGCATGAGGCTTTGCATCTGAATCCATCCAAAAAAGACACTCTTGAGTTTAATGTGCACGCGTACAGATCAGATTGCCAAGACGATACCTGAAAATTGTTAGCTTTCAGTTAAGAGTGTGAAATAATGATAAATTTGCAATCATTTTACCATATCTTCACATCTCAGGAGATGGTTAAATAATAAGGGCGATCCAGCAGCTGGCACCTGGATCGCCCTTTGTGATATCAACCTTCCCGAGTCGTCATGCTCAGGAGGTGTACATTGCTTTAGAACAGCAGCTGGAACTGAGCACGGATAGCTACCTGGTCCTCATTGTCAGCGGCGTCGGCGAGCAGGCCGAGCCCGTCACTGGCGGACAGCTCGTCAAGCTCATCAATCGCCCAGACAACGTCGAGGCTGAGCTTGGAAGCATGCTTACGCAGGTAGTAGTTGGCACCGAAGGTCAGCAACTGTACGTCGTGAGTGAATGCTGCAGCATCGTCATCCAGCAGGATGTACTCGTAGCGGACGAACGGCTCGATCTCGTCGTTCAGGTTATAGGAACCCTGGACGAGGAAGCCGTAGTGGTCCTGGTCGGTACCGGAATCGTTCTGATCCTGGTGCTGACCGACAACAGCGCCGTACAGGCCGAAGCTGTCGATTTCGAGTGAACCGTCGACGGTCCACTGGAAGACATCCTGAATGTTACCGGCATAGGCGTTGCCGTAGGATTCGTAGTGCAGGGCGGCACCGAGGAACAGGCCCATTTCTTCGCCTGACCATGCGGTGAAGTCCTTCATCTGTTTCCAGTCACCGGCGAACATGATGTCGCCGCGTGCGGTGATGGCGAAGTCCGATACGCCGGCGTTGAAGTCATTGCTTCCGACGGCGTTGGAGTATTCACCTGAATTGGCGCCATCGGTGATGGCGATATCAACTTTGACGTTTTCCATCGGATCGAACTTGACGCCGATGCCCTCGATGTAGCCAGCGGTGAAGGTTTCATTCATGAGTGACCGTTCAACTGCAAGCTGACGTGAGGAGCTGGTCAGTTCTTCACGCATGAACGGGGCCTTGGTGCGGCCGCCGTAAAGAACGACGCCGTCCATGATTTCATGGTCCATGACGGCCTTTTCGACGTAAACATCGCCGTCGGTGTTGTCATTATCCCGATCGGAACCGAGCATGACGGAGTAACCGATCTTGGGATCGGCAACGTGACCTGAGAAGATCAGGTACTGGCGGCTGAACTGGAACCCGTTGATGTTTTCGTCAGCGCCGGGTTCATCACGGTGATTGTAAATGTAGCGGAACTGGAGCTGGCCGCCGATGTTCAGACGGAACTTGCCGTCCGCCGACGCCAGGAAGAACTTGCCGTCATGGCCTGCGACCATGCCGTCACCCTGCAGTGATGCACGGGTATCAGCGTCTTCGAGCACTTCACGAACGAGGGTCTTGACTTCCTCAGCCCTTCTTTCATTCAACCAATTGTCATTCTGAGCCTGGCGGAGTTGAGCGATTTCCGCTCGCATACTCGCCATTTCGGCCTGCAAGGCCTGGGTGTCCAATGCGGTTGCGGTGTCAGCCATCGCCACTCCCGTCAATCCGCATAGCAACGCACCTACGATCGCAATCGAAGTTCGTTTGCCTAACATCGAGTCTCTCCTTGGAAAAATACAGAAACGGGGTTGTCCGGGAAGACCCGGCTGCTGGGCGAACACTTTACCAGCCCAGTTTCAGCGGTGTGTAGCTTTGTTGTCAACTGTGCCAGCTGCCTCACCGCTGCCAGCCGTGGGCCCGAGGCCAACGCGGTCCTCATGCCCAGAGTCTTATCTAAATTTACCGACCAGTGCAACTTTTCGGTTCCTTACTACAGGCAACTTTAAATATCACCCGGTTTTGGGCTTTAAATACATCAATCTGTTAAGCCAGTCAAAATCGGCAAGCTTAACGGAAAGCACAATATTATTGGACATCTTCCATGTCAACATTCCACAATGGGTCCGCATAACGTGCTTATCACCCTCTATGTTAGCAGAATGTACTATGCATTCGCCCGTTATTTTATCCACTTGGATATTTCTGTTGTTACAACCGGAATATTTTGACAGACGAACCATTGAACAGCAGCCGATATTGTTATTTATTTTTATAAATAACAACGGTTTACAGGCTGATTGCCTCTCCGCATTGGATGGGCGTTCATGGCACGTTTCTGATGGCGTTTTTCTTCGCTGCAACTATAAAATATCCGTGATTTTCACGCATTGAGGGATCTGTCGATGCGTGATGACATGAATTGCCTGATGCAATACCAGTGCAACCACCATGCATTCAGCGAGATGAATAGTTTTCCACAATGGGCTTCTTCAGTAAAAAAAACGATGGCCGTCAACGGACAGGCAAAGGCCGGTGTGGCAATTCTGATCGTAAATGGTCAACATCAAGTCTTTCCATGTAAGATGACAGGTGATGTGCCGCACGTATGAATCTGTTTTTGAAACGGAGCAACTCACGCTTGGATCAGGAAACGATTGAAAACACCGGCCGGCAGAAGTACACGATATTCGACCGGCGTGATGTATGGCTGCTTGTATTGTGTGTTCTGATTCTGCGTATCCTGTATCTGATGATCAGCCCTTATGAACTGGTCGCTGATGAATCGCATTACTGGGAATGGTCGCGTCGTCCGGCGCTTTCTTATTACACGAAGGGCCCGGGTGTCGCCTGGACCATCGCTGCGTCGACGCATCTGTTCGGCGATGACACATGGGCCATTCGATTGCCGTCCGTCATCTGCGGCGGCATCACCATGCTTTCGCTGGCGGCGATCGGCATCGCCTGTTCGGGGGTCCGGCGGGTGGGATTCATGTGTGCATTGCTGTTCCTGCTTGTTCCGGTGTATTTCGGCGCCAGCCAGTTCATGACCATCGATTCGCCATTTCTGACCTGCTGGGCGCTGGCGATGTGGGTGGGGTGGTATGTGTTACAACCCGGCGATCAGGTACGCGGCCGCACTACGGCGTGGATCGGACTGGCCGCGTTTCTGGGTGTGGGTTTTCTGTATAAGTACACGATTCTGTTACTTGTCCCGGGACTGCTGCTTTACGGTATACCCGGTCTACGGCGGTGCCGGTGGGAATTTCGCCGGTGTGTGTATCCGGTTCTTTTTTCTATTGTATTTCTTTTGTGTATCAGTCCTGTGCTGTTGTGGAACGTGCGCTACGGCTGGCCGACGTTGAGTCATTTACTGGGCCATCTTCACATGTCAGGCGGCGACATTTCACCGCGGTCATCCTGGTCGTATGATCCGATGTGGACGGTGGAAATGCTGCTCGGCCAGGTGGGTGTGCTCGGGCCGCCCATGCTGGTTCTGATGGTGCTTTCGGTGATAAGCGTACGTCGTAAGCGGACATCGCAGCCGCAACAATGGGACGCCGCGTGGTACCTGATCTGTTGCGGCCTGCCGGTGATCGTGTTTTACTTTCTGGTTTCGTTTGTCACGGACGTCGAGGCGAACTGGCCGATTGCCGGCTACCTCGGCCTGCTTGTCGTTGTCGCCATGGCGTTCAGCGATGAATGGCGTCGGTATCGTCTGTTGGTGGGTCAGTGGTTGAGCTCACGTGACCGGCCGCGGCCGCGTGCGGGTTTTTTCCGCCGCCGGCCTGAAACAGGCTGGCAGATGGCGTGGCACTGGACGATCGGCTGGGGGGTGGCAGCGGGGTTGATCATCATGCTCGCGCCGCTGCTGCGTTATCTGCCGGGTATGGAACAGATGCGAGGCTTGAAACGTGTGACAGGCCATCATGTGCGTGCCGATCGCGTTCAAGACGCCATTACTGCAATCGAAAGTCGTACGGGCAGGCCGCCGATGATTATTGCCGATCAGTACACCAACGCGAGTCTGCTGGCGTATTATCTGCCGGATCGTCCCACGCGGGTATTCAGCGCAGCGTCCCTGCTGGGCGGCCGAGTGTCGTCTTATGACTTTTTCGAGGACACTGATCTGACTTCGCCGTCGCTGACCGGCCGGGATGCGGTTTTAAGCGGAACACAACTGGAACGATGGCAATCGGTGCTCCGGTTTGACAATTACGTGGAATTTGATTCTGCTGACCAGCTCTATTTCGGCATTGGTTACGGCGGGGTCCGCCGGGATTCGGATTGATTCAGTATGACAGGAAAATTATTCGGAAAATGGCGCCGTCGTGATCTGATCGTGTGGCTGCCGTGTGCACTGGTGTGCCTGCTTGTTGTATCGGCGGGGTTCATGCTTGCCATGACCTATGACAAGCCGGTGTATGACATGTACAAGTCGATAGACACGGGTGATCGTGACTGGCATCGGATGTTTCGTGTATGCGGGTATCTGCCGGTCTGGCTGTTGATGGCAGGTGCGTACGCGATGATCGAATGGCCGAAGGTTAATGTTGTGGGATTCCTGCGAGCGATGACTCGGCCATTGATTCTGATTGTGCCGGTGCTGATCTCGGCGGGAGTGGTTGAGGTGCTGAAGCTGGTATTCCGTCGTGAGCGACCGAATATGCACGACGGTGAATATGTCTGGCGGTCGTTTCTGGACCGGCCGCTGGCGGGCGGCGGCCTGGGTCTGCCGAGCAGCCATGCCGCGATCGCCTTCACCGCGGGGTTGTGTCTGTGTTGGCTGTTTCCTCGCGCCTGGGCGGTCTGGCTGTTTCTGGCGATCGGGTGCGCGGCGACGCGGGTGATCAATCATGCTCATTTCGTCAGTGATGTCTATGTTTCAGCACTGCTGGCAGTGGTTGTGGTTGCCGTTTCCAGGCATTACCACAACAGAATCATATCCTGTGAAGTGGAATAGCTTTCTTATCCGGCGCCGCACAGAGGTGGTTTATTCTTTGATTTCGTTATCCGAATCAACCGGTTCACGGAGCGTTGCGCGAAGCTGGCGGGCGTGATCGAGTAGCTGTTGATCGTCGACGGATTCCGGTGGTGGAGCGGACTCCAGTTCGAAATACCATTTCAGTTCCGATCTGGCGTTGGGAATCATTTCAGCGATCAGGTCCGGGCCGGGGTACTCCCACCATGGTGCGTCGGCTTCTTCTTCGGTCCACAGCGGCTGACAGCCTTCCGCTTCGAGGCGAACGTCATATGTGCCGTAATAAGTGAACGGTACCGTCAGGGGCGTTCGTCCGACTTCTTCGTCGTTCAGGTGGACGAGCGCCCCGGAGGGTTTCGAGGTAATGGAAATGGTTCTCAGCACACAGCCCGGCAGGATCGCCGCGGCGAGTATTGCCGGAAGAAGTGTGAATCGGGCTATGTTGTCAGTGAGCGTCTTGTGCATGGCGAGCGGCATTGTACAGCGGGTTGGTATTCGGTTGAAATTCACAATGGTGAAGTGTCACCGCCGGTCAGTTCCGGGTCCAGTTCCTGCATGGCGGCGTTGATGGTATCGGAATCGAACCCGCGCCTGAGAAGCAGGCTGTAGAGTCTGCGTTTAACGGTCAGATTGTCAGTCTTGTCGGATTTCGCCAGTTTCTGTTTTGCCAGTGCAACCGCCTGAGCGGTCTGGTCGTAATCTGATGTATATTCGCTGACGAGCCTGTCGATAAGCTGGGCGTGCAATCCTTTGCGGTAGAGTTTCTGCTTCAGTAGTTTCGGGCCGGTGCCTCGTCCTCGAGCGGTGTTGTGGATAATCGCTCGACCGACGGATTCATCGTTGAGCAGGCCGATTTCGGTGAGTCGGTCGAGAACCTGAGTGCGTGCGGCCTGGTCGTGGCCGAGTTCGGCGAGCTTCCGGTCGAGCTGATACGTGGAGAAAGCTTTTCTGTTGAGCCGTGACATGGCTGCTCGCATGGCATTGGTGTAACGATCGGCCTGTTGCACGCGCAGGCTGAGCTGCTCGTTCCACGTCTGGTCGACTTTCAGCCCGAGTTCGACGACCTGGCTGGGCGAGAGTGTTGCAACTGTCCGACCGCTCACTTTGATAGCCAGCAGATCTTTTTTCCGAGCGTCTGGTTTGATGGCCGTGATACGCATGGGGTTTATCATGGCTTCCGGACGGGCAGCTTATACGCTTTGAGGCTGAACGTGAAATGTACCGACTGGAGTGGTCTCGGGTGCGACGTTCTGACCGCTTAGCACGCTTGTAAGCACATTATCGACTTTTGCCGCGGCGACGGGAGTGGAAAGCTGCTCGGTGAAATCCTGGTAGGCCTGATCGGTAATACGTTGTCTGAGCGTGTGGTTGGTGAGTAGCCGGGCGATGCTGACGGCCCAGTCGTCGGGCTTGTGGCAGATCATACCGTTTTCATTGTGCCTGAAGAAGAGCGTGTGATCCGCTTCCGGCCCGACGACGCAGGCGACTTCGGCGACGAAGTACGCGAGCAGTTTACCGAACGATTTGCCGCGGCTGTAGTTGCTTTTATCAACGCACAGCGGGTTGAGTCCGACGGAGGCCTGTTCCAATTGCTTAAGGAACTCATCGTAAGGCATGTGCGGGAAGATGCTGAGTGTGACGCCGCTGTCTTTGAGTGGTCTGAACAATTCGGCGGCCTGACGGTGGTTCTTAGCGCCGAAGAGTCGGAACTCGAAGCAGGTAAGTTTTGCGGCTTCACGAAGCGAGCGGATGATGAACTTCGCTTCGTTGGCGTATCCTGTCGGATCGGAACATGCCCAGGTGACGATGGGGCGTCTGCTTCGGCTTGGCACACTGCATCGGCTTCGTGGGAGGGGTGTGCTGGTCCAGACGATCTGGACGTTTTGATTGTGCTGCCTGCACCAGCCGGCGATGAACCGGCTGCCGGCGATGACAGCGTCGCTGTCGCGACAGCATTCGGTGACGGCTGGCTGGCAGTTCGGATCGAGAAAGTCGGCATCATCAATATCGAACACGCAGGGAGCGGGGTAGTAGTATTTCGGCCGGTTGAGTGCGTGTCGGGCCTGCTGCAGGAGGATGACGGCAGGTTTTTCGAGCTGAATGACTCTCAGACGCTGGTCGAGGTCGAGCTGCGGCGGCAGGACGGTGACTCGCCAGTTGAGCGCCTTAAGCTGACGGGCGATGTGCCATGCTCTGAGCAGGCTTGCACCGGAGCGGCCTTCGCCTGGGCAGACGACAACACGTTTGTCGCCCGCCGGCTGTCGCCAGCGGTCGATATTGACCAGCCCTTCACGTAAAAGGTGGCCGATACGTGACTTGAAACTGGAGTTGCCGATCCGATGCCCTCCATTTCTTTCATGGTGCTGGCCGGGTTTCTGACCACGGTGGGTAGTTATCAGACGTAGTATTGTAACGGATATGACTGGAAAGTGAATCCGGGAAGGCTGTTTGTGATCTCAAAGTTCAAGGTTGAAGGTGCTTGATTGAAAGTTGGGGGTGTTGATACCCCCCTGGTAACTGGCAAAGCCGCACGGTGGTGACGCGGCCCGGGCCGCGGAGGCGTTTGCAATGCGGGTGAACGGCGCCTATGCTCATGGGTAGTTCGCTAGGGGTGCCTGGCAGCAGGTCGGATGAGGCTGTCGGGCTGAGAAAGTCCCTTGGAACCTGATCAGTCAAGGCCGGTGCCGGTTTGTTCAGGTATCGGCAGGAGCTGCGTAGGGAAGCGGACTCGACCGGCACATCCGGACCGTTCTGGCCGAGTTTTTCCCCTGCAACATTAATAATAGAAGAAGGTGAGATCATGCCGGATATATCACAGAGCTCGCGTTACGGCTACAGCTTACCGCCGATCGGCGGTAATCCGGGATCAGGCAATGATCTGACGACGCCAGGCTCGTTTGCTGTTAAGCCGGTGATATTACCTGGTCGAGCGGGCGCGAAGACGTTTTCCAGCCCCGATTCGCCGGGGATGCCTGTCGTGAGTACGAAGACTGCCTGGGATTTCATGCCGGCCGACTGGACATGTCAGGACGAATCGGATTATGACCGTGCCGGAGCGTGGCGTCCGCCGTCGGGTTTCCGTGCAAGTACCCAGCTTGATTATGCCCGTCTGGGTGTGGTGACGGAGCAGATGAAGCGCGTGTCGGAGCGTGAGGGGCATTTGAGCGGCGAGCAGGTCCGCGACGAAGTGGCGGCGGGACGAATGGTGCTGACGGCGAACCATGTGCATTGCGGGTACCGGCTGGACCCGATGTGTATCGGCCGAGCGTCGCATACGAAGATCAATGCGAATATGGGCGCGTCGCCGGTGTCCTCGGGTACGGACGAGGAGTTGGAGAAACTCCGCTGGGCCGAGCGTTGGGGTGCGGATACCGTGATGGACCTGTCGACGGGTGGCGATGTGGACGGCTGCCGCTCGGCGATCGTGCAGGCGAGTCGGGTGCCGATCGGGACGGTGCCGATCTATTCGATGATCATCGGCCGGCGGGTCGAGACGCTGTCGAAACAGCTTGTGCTTGATACGCTCGAGCATCAGGCGAAGCAGGGTGTGGATTATTTCACACTCCATGCGGGAGTTTTGCAGGAGCATCTGCCGCTGGTGAAGAACCGGCTGATCGGAATCGTTTCGCGTGGCGGGTCGATTCTGGCGAAGTGGATGATGTCGCATGGCCGACAGAATCTGATGTACGAATGCTGGGACGATATCTGCGAGATACTTCGGGAATATGATGTTACGGTATCGATCGGTGACGGGTTGCGCCCGGGCGGGTTGGCTGATGCGACTGACGCGGCTCAGTTGTCTGAGCTGACTGTGCTGGCGGAACTCACCGAGCGGGCATGGCGGAAGGGTGTTCAGGTGATTATCGAGGGGCCGGGACATGTGCCGTTTGATCAGATCGAATACAACATGAAGTTGCAACGTAGTCTCTGTCACGGATCGCCGTTCTACGTGCTTGGGCCGCTGGTGACGGATATGTTCCCGGGTTATGACCATATCACCAGTTCGATCGGTGCGACGGCGGCGGCGTATCACGGTGCTGCGATGCTCTGTTACGTGACGCCGAAGGAGCATGTAGGCCTGCCGAAGAAGGACGATGTGAAGCAGGGTTGTATCGCGTATAAGATCGCCGCCCATGCGGCGGATATTGCGTTAGGCATACCATGCAGCCGGGACCGCGACGATGAACTGACACGGGCACGGGCGGCGTTGAACTGGGAGAAGCATTTCGAGTTGAGCTTCGATCCGGAGTATGCCCGCGCGATGCATGACGAGGATCTTGATGTGGATACCGACTTTTGCGCCATGTGCGGCCATGACTGGTGTGCGGTCCGGATCAGTAAGGAGATCGACCAGTTCATGAGCGGTAAGGATTCACGTTACGAGCCGGGTGGTCCGGTGATCTCGGGCGCACTGAATGACGAACAGGTACGTGTTCTGAAGGAACGCGGTGTGCTGAGCCTGGAACAGATTCATTCGCTGGCGTCGAAGACGCAAAAGGCGGTGGGTGAGGTCGAGTCAGCAGAAGGTAATAAGAAACCGGCATGTCATAGTGACACCATGGATGCGGAAGAAGCGGCGAGAATCCAGAATGAGTTGGTGAAGTAACCGGTGCCCGGAAGCGATTCGTACGAATTTCAATCGATCTACAGCCGTAGGTCATGCAGCTTTGCTGGAGAACATTCGTCATACTGTCAAGTGACTCGAAGTTTTACGAGCCAAGAAACGACCTCCAGCGCCTGACGCCTCCACTCGGTAACCTGGTTGGGATGAACATCAAACTGGCCGGCCAACCCAGCAAGGGTTTTGTCTTGCCGTAATCCCAGCGCGCCGGGACCACTCGGGTCTTGAATTCGGCTGTAAACCGACAACATTTCTTTGGCCCCTGGCAAACCGGGGGTGCGTCTCCTGGCAGGGTCTTGGCGCCCTGTCCTGCTGGAAGACGCTTCCACCTTGAATCCGCGCCCGGTTTTCGGGTACACGCTCCACCTAGCACTATTCAATTAAAATGCCAATATTGTCGACTTGGAACAAATTTGACGATATAGTTGGCAGAACTGGCACTATTGATTAGAGGTGTTCCTCATGACTGATCCCGCTGTACTGGCTGAAATCGGGCAACGTCTGGCCCAGCACAGGCTGGATAAGAACCTGACGCAAGCCGAACTTGCGAAGGAGGCAGGCGTGTCCAAGCGGACGCTGATCCGGCTGGAAGGTGGCGAATCCACCCAGCTGACCAACCTGATCAGGATTCTACGCGCCTTGGACCTGCTGGCGAATCTCGACGCATTCATCCCGCCACCGGTACCGAGTCCCATTGAGCAGCTGCGATCGGGAGGGAAGCGGCGCAAGCGGGCTTCACGTAAGGCTCAACACCCCCGTCCCGGCAAGGAATGGACTTGGGGCGAAGGGGATGAAGCCGATTCCAGTGCCGGGGGTGCGTCATGAGCACGGTTGCTGAAGTGCGGTTGTGGGGCAGAATGATCGGCGCGGTTTCGGTCGATGGCCCAGGCGAAATTGCAGCCTTCGAGTACACCGATGCGTTTCGACGCAGCGGTATCAAAGTCGCTCCGCTCATGATGCCGCTGTCAGATCACATCTACAGGTTTCCTGATCTGCCCCAGCAATCATTCCATGGCCTGCCGGGTATGCTCGCCGACGCGCTGCCGGACAAGTTCGGCAGCGCTGTCATCGATGCCTGGTTGGCATCCCAGGGACGACTGCCAGGCGAGATCGATGCTGTGGAACGTCTCTGCTACACCGGCACGCGTGGTATGGGCGCACTGGAGTTTCATCCAGCACTCGGACCGACGCCGAATCGCTCGATGCCGATCCAGGTCGATGCCCTGGTCGAGCTGGCCTCGGAAGTGCTGAGGTCGCGGGAGAATCTCGACGCATCATTCGCGGACAAGGACAAGGAGCACTCGCTTCGTGAAATACTGCGCGTCGGTGCATCAGCGGGCGGAGCACGAGCCAAAGCGGTCATCGCCTGGAACCGGCGAACCAACGAGGTGCGCAGCGGCCAGGTGAAGGCCCCCGAGGGCTTTGAGTATTGGCTGCTCAAATTCGACGGCGTGTCCAACAATCGGGACAGGGAACTGGCTGATCCCAAAGGCTACGGCGCAATCGAATACGCCTACGCCTTGATGGCGCAGGCAGCCGGCATCGAGATGGTTGGGTGCCGCCTGTTCGAGGAGAATGGTCGTCGCCACTTCATGACGCGTCGTTTCGATCGGCTGGCCGGTGGCGAGAAGCTGCACATGCAGTCGCTCGGCGCAATCGCTCACTTCGATTTCAACAACGCCGGCGGCCATTCGTATGAACAGGCGCTGCTAATCACACGTCGCATCGGACTGTCCATGGATGAAATCGAACAGCAGTTCCGGCGCATGACGTTCAACATGGTGGCACGCAATCAAGATGATCATGTCAAGAACATCGCGTTCCTCATGGACAAAGCAGGCAAGTGGACGATCGCGCCGGCCTTCGACATGACCTACAGCTACAACCCCACTGGATCGTGGACGAACCGCCACCAGATGAGCCTGAACGGCAAGCGGGATGGATTCACCTTGGATGACTTCAAGGCAGCTGCGGAGACTATTTCGATGAAGCGAGGTCGTGCCGAGACCATCCTTGATGAAGTGATCGAAGCGGTGAAACGTTGGCCAGAATTCGCCACAGACGTGGACATCGAGGCCATTCAGATCAATGCGATTGCCGCCGCACACCGCATTGATATTCTCGACAAGTGATCCTCGATAGCTCAATGGTAGAACGAGTCCCGGCGCGCCGGGATTAACCGCTAGCCCGGATATTTCATCGTCAGGTATGAATCGTGCTCGAAACAGCAGTCGTGGCGATTTGATGTGATTTTTGAGATATCGAGCCGCTTTCAGCGCAAACCGCTCCCTTACCCCCACACCTCAAATCGGATTGTCAACGGGTTATTCAGGGACCAGACG
>CAYRND010000080.1:0-17134 GCA_964425365.1 uncultured Phycisphaeraceae bacterium | reverse complement strand
CATTATTGCGCCTGCCGGGCTTGTGGGAAGATGGGTTGGCCGGACGCTTACGTAAAATACACGGATCAGGCATATCACAACACCTGCGTATTGATTGCCATGTGTATCATACCGCAATACCCCCCTAATCCCACTACCGCATTCCTGTTTCAACCTACCGGCTCAATACATAGATCGCCGTATCAGCATACAGATTCGGTGCTTCGGTAATCTGTTCATCGGTCTCGGTATCAAGATAAACTTCACGCTCGATGGTGATGTTCCTTTCCCTGCAGAACACCTGAAAATCGACGATCGATGGATACCGGCGGTTCGGCGTGTTGTACCAGTCGTAATGCAACACACCCTGCACCTTCGGCGCCCGGCCCTGCTCGAAGAGCATCTTGCGAAGCTTGTGATAGGCGAAATTCGGAAAACTCAGAATCACCTGCCTGCCGACGCGGAGTATGTCATCGATGATCGTCTCGACCTTATCCACCGCCTGCAACGTCTGAGACAGTACCACGTAATCGAACTGGTCAGCGGCGAATGGCGGCAGCCCGTCATTCAGATCATGCTGAAGGATATTAAAACCACGCCTGACATTCGCAATAATATGCGGCTCATCGAGTTCAATCCCCACCAGGTGATCATGGCCGCGATCACGCAACCGGGTCAACAGCCCGCCGTTGCCGCAGCCGAGATCCAATACACGCGAACCCGGTTCGATCAGATCCAGAATGCGATCGTAGTCCAGACGATGGGCATGGAATATCGAGGTCGGATCGTCGTGAATGATATCATCATACTCACGTCGGCCGCCGGCCTGCGGCGAATAGGACGGGTCGGCGTGATTCAGGAATCCGCCGATCAGCTCGCCGTATCGGTCCAGATCGTTCGCCAGCAGAAAGGCGTCATGACCGGATGACGATTCGACGTTGCAATACGTCACCGGCTTGTCGGCTGCAATCAAGGAATGAACGATCTCCAGCGACTGAAACGCAGGAAACAGCCAGTCGCTCGTAAAACTCATCACCAGCCACCGGCAGGTACTCCGGCTGAACACCTCGTACAACTGGTCCGGCGAATCGCCGAGATTGAATAAATCCATCGCCAGTGACAACGTCAGATATGAATTGGCGTCGAATCGTTCAACGAACTTGTGACCCTGGTAAGCGAGATACGAACCGACCGAAAATTTCTTCTCGAACTCGGTCTGGATATTCCGCGGCTCGTAACGGTCCGGATCGAATTTCGCATGCATCGATTCGATCGAAAGGTAGGTGATATGGCCGAGCATCCTCGCCAGCGCCAGCCCCACATCAGGCTTACTCGGCTTGTCGTAGTATTGACCGTCGTGGTAATGCGGGTCACGCAGAATACTGTTGCGAGCGACGGTATCGAACGCAATCGCCTGGGCGGTCAGCCTCGCCGAGGTCGCAATCGCTACCGCCGAGGCTACGCGGTCTGGATAGCGAGTCCCCCAGGTCAGTACCTGGTGGCCGCCCAATGAACCACCGACTACCGCCATGAGCCGATCGATCCCCAACCTGTCCAGCAGCATCCGCTGCACATCGACCATATCGTTCACTGTAATCGCAGGAAAACTCCGGCCGTACGGCCTGCCGGTCGACGGGTCCGGACTGTTCGGACCGGTCGTGCCGCGACACCCGCCCAGAACATTCGGGCAGATCACAAAAAAACGGTTCGTATCGATCGGTTTGCCCGGCCCGACCATGATATCCCACCAGCCGGGGTCATCATCGTCGTTATGACGGGCAACATGCGAATCACCACTGAGCGCCTGACAGATCAGTACGGCGTTGTCCTTCGACGCTCGTAGCTCGCCATAGGTCTCGTACACCACCGATACACCCGCCAGCTCACCATGCTCGAGCTTCACCGGAACATCGAAATCGGCGAGATCGGCATGCTTCAGCGGGGTAGCGCTTCGCATGGCGTCAGAACTTATAAATGCATCCGTCATCTGCGGCTACACAATAACAGCATCGAGATCTAAAAACAATCGTCGCGGCAAGCGTTCATACTCATCAAAATACGCTGACGTTTCACCATATAACCCTTGCTATGCTGTCATCGACGCTTTCAATCCCTGGTCAAGATCGGCAATGATATCTTCAACATCTTCAATACCGATCGACAGTCGAATATACTCCGGCGTGACACCTGTCGCCTGTTGTTCCTCGTCCGTAAGCTGCGAATGCGTCGTCGATGCAGGGTGAATAATCAGGGTCTTCGCATCGCCGATATTCGCAAGATGACTGCACAACTTCACATTGTTGATCAGCCGGATCCCGGCCTCTCCACCTCCCTTGATACCGAATCCGACAATCGCACCGCAACCGGCGGACAAATACGCCTTCGCCTTCTCATGGTCGACATGTGAAGGCAGGCCGGGATAATTCACCCAGGTCACCGCCTCATGCCCCTCGAGGAATGAAGCGACCTTCATGGCGTTTTCGCAATGACGCGGCATTCGCAAATGCAGCGTCTCCAGTCCCTGCAGAAACAGAAATGCCGCGAACGGACTCATCGCAGCGCCCGTATCTCGCAGCCAGTGCGTTCGTATATGGACAATGTACGCAATGTTACCCATCGGACGGAGCGATTCCTCGAAAACCACGCCATGATAGGAATCACTGGGTGCACAGAATTCAGGCCACTTCGCAGGCTGATCACCCCATCGAAACCGACCGCTGTCCACAATCACACCCCCGATATGAACACCGTGCCCCCCGATAAACTTCGTCGTCGAGTATACCACTATGTCCACGCCCAGCTCGATCGGCCTGAAAAGCATCGGTGTCATCACCGTATTGTCGCAGATCACGGGCAGACCGTGGCGATGGGCGGCTGCGGTGATGCCCGCGTAGTCCGGCACATCGTTCTTCGGATTACCGATCGATTCCATGTATACACATCGCGTATGCTCGTCAACCAGCCCGTCGATCTGATCAGGATGATGCGGATCATAAAACCGCACTTCAATACCCAACTTCTTGAATGTCTGCGTGAACAACGTCCACGTGCCGCCGTACAGACTGGTCGCCGATATGAAATTCTGGCCACTGTGACAGATGGTCAGTATCGACGCCGTGATCGCAGCCTGGCCGGAGGCGAACGCCAGACCCGCCGCACCGCCATCCAGGGCCGCCAGTCGTTTCTCCAGAACGTCGTTGGTCGGATTCATCAGTCGGGTATAAATATTGCCGAACTGCTTCAACGCAAACAGGTCCGCCGCATGCTGCGTATCATTGAACAGATACGATGTGGTCGCATAAATCGGTACGGCTCTCGCATTCGTCGCCGGATCACACACCTGACCGGCATGCAACGCGAGAGTACCCAGACCATAACCCTTTTCTAATGAATCCGACATAAGCCATCGCTCCTTCTATTCACGAGGGAAGCAGAAAATTGACCCAGGCCGCTGACTTCGGACCCGTAAACACCCTTACCTGTTGCAGAACAATAAGCACGCTGACGATAAAAAGCGAATGTTATATTAAAAATTATGACTTCAGCCACTGTTTCACTTCGGATCATACTATCGCAGTCCGATCAGACGACCCTGATTAACTGCCCGCCTGCTCGCTGATCACACGTATGATCGCCTCAAGATCATCCGCAACAGGCACCGGCCGATTCGATATCCGGCCGTGAGGATCACTTCGCGGCGCCTTGTCCTGCATCGCCTTCATATCAACACCCGTGTGATACTTCACCGTGGCGTCAGGGTCCTTCAACAGGTGGCCCGTCAGAATGCAGACCACTTTGTCGCCAGGATCAATCACGCCTTCTTCGACCAGCAGATGCGCACCCGCCACCGAAGCGGCACTCGCAGGCTCGCAGCCGAAGCCGCATCGCCCTACCATCGCCTTGTGCTCCAGTATCGTCTCGTCGTCCACCTGACGCACCACGCCATCCATCAGATCAATGGCACGCAATGCTTTTGGCAGATTCACCGGCCGACCAATCTCGATCGCACTGGCAATCGTTACCGCCCGCCTGCCATCGGCATCCAACTCACGGTAGTACGATGCGACCAGATCGGCATCGAACCGGCCACCGTTCCACCGCAAACCACGTTTTTCATATAACTCATATAGCGGATTCGCACCAGTCGCCTGGATCACAGCAAGACGCGGCTTACGCGAGATCAATCCCAACTCGTACAACTCCTGAAACGCCTTGCCGAACGCAGAACAGTTACCCAGATTACCACCCGGTACAATCACCCAGTCGGGGATCTCCCAGTTCATCGCCTCCAGAACACGGTACATGATCGCTTTCTGACCCTCCAGCCGAAACGGGTTATAACTGTTCATGAGATAAATGCCCAGTTCCGCTCGATCCACCGCAATCTGGCGTACTCGACCCATGCAGGCATCGAAATCGCCCTGAATCTGCAAGGTCCGAGCACCGTAATCCAGTGCCTGCGACAGCTTCCCGTATGCTATCTTCCCCGATCCGATAAACACAATACCTGTAAAACCCGATAACGAGGCGAACATCGCCAGACTGGCAGAGGTATTACCCGTCGACGCACACGCTACACGTCTGGCGCCAACCAGATGCGCATGCGTAAACGCTGCCGTCATGCCGTTATCCTTGAACGAACCCGATGGATTCAACCCTTCGTACTGAAGCTTCAGATTCCCCGGCCTGATGCCGATCTGGGTCGCAAGTAAACCGGCGTTCTGCAGATTCGTCCGCCCTTCACCGATCGTTACGATATCTGATTCCTCACGATAAAACGGCAATAACTCCCGAAATCGCCAGACACCCGAAAAATCCAGCGAACCACTACCGGCCTCGCCCTTGGTCATCCAACGCTGCTCGAAATGACCCAACGATTTCGGCACAGCCGTACGAGCCCATTCATAACGGACATCCAGTAGCGATGTCCGACCATCCGCCGCACATCGGGGACAGATCACATGCACTTCATTAACCGCATAGGTCGCGCCACAATCCGGGTGTATGCACTGTTGATAGGTATGATCCATAGCTGCCATTCCACATGTAAATGCTAATCAAAAGCCGTATTGTAGCAATCTTGCAGATATATGGCCGCCGGAATCACAGGCTGTTGAATTCCGGAATAACACCAAAAATCAAGCCGAACGCCACCCTCTGCCGTATTGTTATCTGATAGAACATGAATCCACTGATCGGCATAACGGTTGATAACAAAGCCAATACGGCAGAATCCGGTACTTATGAACTGGCAATACGTTACACGCGATGTATCGCCGACGCCGGCGGAACCCCCCTGCTACTGCCGCATGAAATCGATCGGATCAACGAATATCTCGATCTCTGCCACGGCCTGCTCCTGACTGGCGGCGGTGATCCCGCCACCGAACAGTTCGGATGCCCCACCGATTCTCGCGCTAGACGGATCGACCCCGATCGACAGGCCTTTGAACTCGCCTTACTGGAATGTGCCGCACAAAACACCGATCTGCCTGTACTCGGGGTCTGCCTCGGTATCCAACTCATGGCTCTGCACGCCGGGGGCGGAATCAACCAGTACCTCCCGGATACACTCGATAACGCCGGCCTGCATGATCAAAACAACCCGCATGCCATACGCTTTCTTGTCCATAACAGTGTCCTTCCACCAAGCGATGGTATGGTCATTTCAAGCCACCGACAGGCCGTCACACATCCAGGGAACATGCGAACAGTCGCCGTCGCTGACGATGGTGTTATCGAAGCCATTGACCGAACTGACAGGCGATTCTTCCTCGGCGTACAGTGGCACCCGGAACGGGATGTGAAAAATCAGTGGCCAAGCCTCAACCGACTCCTGATTCAGGCTTTTGTCGACGCCGCTCGCCAAACCAACTGATGGGCAGAATCAGACACACCCCCAGGACCAACGCTGCGTCTGCAAGATTGAAAACCCACGGCCATAAACCCGTCCCCGGTAACATCAGCAGCATGTCACGCACCACATGGTAAACAATGCGGTCATAAAGATTCCCCAACGCACCCCCGAGGATCAGTGCCAGTGCAAGGTGCAACCAGAACGCTCCCGCTGATGATCGCATGAATATCCGGATAATAATGGCAATCGCCAAGACACTTACAATAATAAACAACCAACGATTACCCTTTCCCAATCCGAAGACCGCACCGTCATTGGTCAGCAGATGCAGATCTAGCACGCCGGGAACGACCGTTACCGCCTCATGAGGCGGTATCACCGGCAACGCGCCACTGAAAGGTTCCAGATTCACCGGACGACCCGCCACTGTCTCAAACGCATAATGCTTCAACATCAGGTCGGTTGCAGACACCAGCACCACAACCAGCGAAAACAGAACTACGGCACGAACACTGCGCCAGGCCGGAATACCCCGGTCGACCTGATCAGTAATGATCCCGGTTAATGGTCCGCTTCCCCCGGCAGACTTTTCATCCTGAACAGATGACCCGCCGAGCAGCAAATCACGATTGCCTTTTTCCATTTCCATGAACTGACGGACTTTCCAGCCGGTTCAACTGGACACTATGTTATAAATGCCGTCTTCCTTGCATTGGATGATTAAATGGGAAGACCCCGACGCTCTCGTTCACGGGCTACTTCAATGGTGTATTTCGCCCATGGCCGGACTTCAAGCCTTGCCTTGGAAATCGGCTGGCCTGATTCAATACAAACACCATAGGTCCCATTCTTAATCCGCATCAGTGCTTCATCAATCTCACGCAACAGCTTTCGCTCGGATTCCACCAGACCCAGTGTAAACTCCTGTTCGTAATTGTCGGAGCCGATATCCGCCATGTGCAGCGGCATGTGCGAAAGATCACCACCCGAGCCGGCGGCTCGCATCAGCTCCATGTTCTCCACGTCGCCGATGATCTCAAGCCGCTTCTCAATCAGCAGTGCTGTAAAATACTCCATGTCCTTTCGCGTCAACCCGGTTTTGACCTTACGCAGATCTTCTTCCGTAAACACTGGATAATCCATTTCTTTGACCTGGTCGTCATCCAGCGAAGGAATGATCGGCCCTCGCGCTAAAACGGTGTGACCGGTATTGTTATTGCCCGATGACTGCTTTAGCTTTCCACCCTGCCCTTTGCCCTGCTCGGTAACACCACGCGACTGCTCCTCGGTACCCTTTTTCCCAGCCTTCTCTTCAACCCCTTTTTTGACGCTGCTTCCTGACGTTTTTTCCGATTTGGCGGCCGACTTCTTTTTCGTCGAAGTAGACGAAGTCCGCTTCACCCGCTCTGTTTTTACCTTGCTCTTTTTTGTACTTTTCACCGTCTGTTCTGAGCCGGTTTTCTTCGTGCCGCTTTGCTTTTTCTGTAACGTCTTACCTTTACCGGATGACTTGGTGTCTTTCCCGGCGGACTTCTTCTCCGTCGCTTTCTTTTTTTTCGTCTTAGCCAATCGAAGACTCCATCATGTGAATAGATAATCCAGCGACACGTCTCGACCCTGTTTCCGACCTGCAATCTCGGATAAAACACGGCCTGGCCTTTAGAATCGGGCTAATTTACTGACTTTTCCTACGTCTGGCAAACTACAGGGTTCTGATATTCTCTGACTAATCATCATATCTTTCTCTAAGACGAGTACTTAGACGAAGTATCCAATGTACACGCTCGATCTGGTCCAGCCACTCGGATAGAACCGACGCCGATTCCACAGGCGGTACCGACGCGCCAGGCAGCGGACACGATGGACCCAGTTGCTGTGATGCGATCAAACGGTATCGACTCAACGTGCGGTCTCCATACCAACAGACCAGCTCGTAATCCTCCGCACAGAACAGCAGCACCGGAACACGATTGCCGCCATTGATACGTACACGCGCCTGTAAATCCATGTGCCTGTCACGATCCAGCCAGCGCAAATCGACCTTGTCCGGATTCGCATCCGCTATCCGCTGAATCAATGGGCATTGCTGGACGCAATCACCACACCATAACCCGGATAAACCGATCACATTCATCCGGCGTACGAACGATCCGACCCTATCCCGCTGCTCAGTTGTCAACGCCATTGAGTCATACACCCGACGCCAGTTCTCCTGCTGTGTCGGCGTGCCGGACTCAACATACTCCGGGTATCGTAATCCGGACTCATGTTTCGTTCGAAGAAAATCAGTATCCATATAAATAAACCTGCCATTCTTATGATTGATAAGCACCGACCCGACCACCAGGCCGTCATGAATATCAACTGCCCGAACTCAGTTATTGTTTCAACAGACCAGCCTGCCTGGCATAGGCAAATACACCGCCGGAAGCGATGATCGGTTTGACATCCCCCAATGAATTCAAAGCATAAGTTTCCTTCGTTGACAGGTTTACAAGACGACCCGATTCAATGTCCACCTCACATTCATCACCGCTGCTTACCTCGTCGACCAGCCGACAGGTCGACTCACATGGAAGCAGATACCCGCCATTCACACAGTTTCGATAAAAAATACGGGCGTAAAACTCCGCTATCACCACCTCAACGCCTGCCTCCGCCAACGCCAGCGGGGCATGTTCCCGTGATGAGCCGCAACCGAAATTACGACCGCCGATCACGATGCGATACTCCGATTTGAACTGATCCGCAGACACAAATCGCTTGCCACCACCGGGCAATCCGCAACTTTCTACGGGAACTCCGGATAACGCATACATACCAAAATACTTACGCTCAGCCGGATCGGCAGGATTATACGACAGATACTCCGCAGGTATGATCTGATCGGTATCGATGTCATCACCCAGTACAAATGCCTTTCCCGTGATGATTTTCTGCATCGTTATCTCCATTGTATCGCCGCAGCAAAGTCGCTACCGCTGCTTGTAAATAGCCTTGCAATTATAACAGCTATCAGCAATAGATTCATTCACTGACTTTACCCACCGATTCCATTGACTCCGTCGGCGTTGACTCATCCGTACCCACCTGTTCAGTACCGGATTCCAACTGATTCACCTGGGCTCTGACACCTGCCTCACCACTTTCGGCCGCTTCCCGCTCCGCCGCACGACCGCCGGAAATCTGGGCCTCCAGCAACGCCACACGCTGCGCAACCTCCGGCTTGATCCGCGGCCCAAGCAACAAACGCAGCTTGGTCAATATCGCCGATGCGTGATCCAAACGGTTATTCGTGGCATGGCGGCGGGCGGTCTCCACAAACAGATCAATTACTGGGTCATCCGTCGGCGGCAGAATACCATCTCGCTCAACGATGCCAAGCAACCGGCGAGCAACATCGAAAGCTTCATCCACCTGGCCGAGCAACAGATAGGCCTTGATCATGCCACGATCCAGACGATCGCGATCCTTATCACTCAATTGATCGATCGGACCCTCGAGTCGCTGGTAATCGCCGAGCGCAGGACCCGGATTTCCCATCGCCATCCGCGTCTCGGCTCGCTCCAGAAGCAGTCCCAGAAGTGCATCATCCGGCTTCTCCGTACTCATTGCATGGTCAATCGCGGCGGTGAGTATCTGATCACGGAATGACGCCGGTTCATTGTTCGCCACCAGCAGCTTCACCGTCGGTAAAATCGTATCCGCCGGCACACGGCCCGCCATGGCGATCAGGGCGCGTTGCCAGGCTTCAACCGTCTGCTGCTGCTCCGGGCGATTACGTGCCAATGCACGAAGCGTCCACGGATCGCTGCCACGCTGCGTCGCCGCCACGATCACAATCGGCTGCACGATCGGGTCACCCGCTCGCTCCGCCAGCAGCTTCAGCGATCGGTTTGAATCCGCCCACGCCTGGGCCGCCGACTGCTTCACGGCCGGGTCCGGATTATCTACCCAATCCGCGATCCGGCTCCAGTCCTCATGATTACCGATCTTGCCCAGTAACGTGATCACCTGCGGCGCCGGCGGACCTTGCACAGGAAGGTATCGCCTCACCCGACGCGCCGATTTACCCGCCAGCTTCTCACTCAGAAATCCAGCATCAGCAGCAGCAGCCAACGCGCCGGCAGCCTCGCCTCGCAACGATTCATCCGCCAGCATTTCATACGCCGGCTCGACCGCCTCCGTACGCGGTAGACGTGACATCATCAGTAACGACGCTCGTAACACCGAAGGTACCTGCTCCTCCTGGAACTCCAAACGTAATGCAACCAGGTCCGCCGCTGGTTGATCCGCAAGATCACGCAATAGCAAAGTCGCTCGCTGGCGGATATTCGCCGATTTATCAGTCAGCCTCGCTCGCAACGCCGCTCGCAACGGCTCATCAAACGGCTCGTTCGCAAGCAAACGCTGCAAGGCAAGGTCCATCGCCAACTCGCGTATCGGCATCAGCGGCTCCGCCAGCATATACGACAAAACTGCTGGTCGGTCCTCAACCGCGGTCGTCCGGTACAACGCTCGCTGAGACTCCAGTAACCGATCCTCGACCTGATGCGTGTGGACCCGCTGATTCGTCTGGTATCGACTGAAATTCACCAACAGGTGACGATACCAGTCCTTGCCCGAAAGATTCTCCACCTCGGACCACCATCGCGTCCATAATCGCCGGTCTGATCCGTATGACTCCAGACCGCTTAATATCGCCAGGGCTTTGAACGCCGCCTCCTGAACCGCCACCGGCTCTGATGGCTGATTCAATGTCATCAGCGACTTACCCACTCGCTTCTGACGGTAGTAACCCAACGATAATGTTGCACATTGACGCGCCCGGATACTTTGAGAAGCATCGGTAGAAAGCTCCAGCAGACGATTCACCATCCGGCGGTCATCGAACCGGCCAAGTGCCGCCGCCAGATCAGGCATCAACGAATCATCTACACGGTCCATCATGCCGATCAGATAAACACTGTAACGCTCCGGCGGATTCTCAGAACGGGTTATAATCGCCTGGAATATCGCCTGCCATGTCACCGCACTGAACTGTTCCGACATCGCCGAACATAACGCCGTCTCCGCCTCCGGCTGTTCATATGACAGTAACTCACTCGCTGCCGATACTCGCTCCGAAAGTGATATATTCTGGCTGGTCAGACGGTGGTACGGCTCGGCGACCGTCATCGGCAGATCCTTGATCTGAACCACCCGCATCTGTGGACGCACCGGCGATGGACTCCGACAGGAACTACTCAGCAAAGCAATAACAAGCATCAAGGCCATCAAGTACAGTACAGAGCAACGCTTATATGAATAAAGCCGACAAGTCGCCGCTCGCGGTTCTCTGGACCCGATTTGCATCTTACCTTCCCTGTTCACAGAATATCCGTCCAATTATGTCAAAATGCAGGTAGTCAACATTCAGACCGAACGCTTACTTATGATACAATGGTTCGCGGACACGTGTTCTCGAACAACGGCCTGCATGACCGATGAACTTATCAGATTATTCACCTGAATACTGATCATCGGACCGATAATATCATCAGCTTGATTCCAGCAGAATGGCTTTTCGATTACGTAACGCTTACAGAAACCTCATAACGATCTGACCATGAACGACTGGCTGGATGCAGAACGACACGCCGAACGAGCCAACCAGCTTTACGAAACAGGCCGGTTGCATGAAGCACTGGTCGAGCTGAAAAAAGCCATTCATTTCAACCCCCATAAAAGTGACTGGCATTTCGGGCTGGGGCTCACCCTCGATGCACTCGACCGCTACGACGAAGCTGTCAATGCCTTCCGCTCCGCACTCCAACTGAACAGTAACGATACCACTATCATGCTGCATCTCGCCGTCGATCTTATTCGATGCGAGCAACTGCTCGAGGCCGACCAACTGCTGGCGCGAATCGCCGTACTGAACCCCCGGCTGGAAGAAAGCTACTGCTATCGCATACTCACCCGTGCAAGGATGGGCGATCATGACGCCGCGGAAACCATGTTCTACCTCGCACGCCAGATTCTCGATGAATGCCCACGATGCTACGACCATATCGCGCACAGCTACGCCTTGAGAAATATGACACAACAGGCCGTCTGGTGCTGGAGGCAGACACTCAGACTCGATCCTCAGTACCCCGATGTCCATGCCAACCTCGCACGAATCTACTGGCAGGACAGGCAATACGAACTGGCACGGCATGCCTGCATCAGACAACTGCGAGTCGACCCGGGCGACATTCAGACATTACTCGATTTCGGTACCATGCTCATCGATTGCGGGCAGTTCAGCGAAGCCGCAGAAAAATTCAGACGCGTCATCGAGCTTCAACCGGATAACCCCGATGCTCACTGCAAACTCGGGCAACTCGCACTCGCCTGCGGACACTACGATGCCGCCGCAAGAAAACTGCGAAAGGCCAGGCGACTCGATCCCGGTATGCCCTGCATCAATCTCGCTCTGGCTCAGATCGCCATGAAGCAGAATGATCGCGATAAGGCCGAAAAATATCTGCTCTGCGAACTCGATTGTGAAGGTCATACGCTCGAACAGATCGTCGAACTGGCACGGGCACTGCTCGAAATGAAACTCCCACGCCAGGTCATCGGCCTGCTCGACCCCCTGATCGACGCTCATCACGCCAAGATGGCAGATAAAATGACGCTACCGGATACACCCGATCGACTCCGATCGGAAATCTACCTCTGCCGCGGCGTCGCTCATCTGTTCAGTCAAAACAGACTCCAGGGCATCCGGGATTGCAGGCAGGCAGCCAGATGTGACCCCACTCATCGCACGCCTCTGCGAAATCTCATACTGGCCTGTCTCGACAATAACCAGTTCGACAGAGCGATGGTCTTCCTCCGAAAAGCATACCGGCTGCAACCCGATCAACGAAGCCTGAACGGACTCTACTACCGCATCAGATATCGACAGTGGCTATCCGTCATCAGGCACTGCCTGCGAGACTGCACACGGAAATTGCTTTCACGCCGATGCAGCCACCACCAGCACTGAACGCCCGGCCTATTTCGACTTCACGTCGTTCTGCATTACCATGTCACCTGTTGCAGTAAATATCCATCAACCCATAGCGATACGAACGCCATGATCGACCTGAAAGATTTACGTGAAAATCCTGACAAATACCGAAAAGGCGCGGCGGATAAAGCCGTCGAGATCGATATCGACCGCCTGATCCAGATTGATCAGCAGGTACGGCAGCTCATGACCGCCCAACAGGAACTGACAGCCGAAAAGAACCGGATCGGCAAGGAAATCGGACAACTCGCAGGCCGAATGAAAAAAGCTTCTCCGGATCAACAGGCCGAACTCCGCAACAATATGACTGAACTGCAGGCTAGGCCCAACCAGATCAAGGAAGAAGAAACCGATCTCAATAATCAGATCGCCAGGCTCGAAGCCGATCGAAATACGCTCTGGCTCAGAGTACCCCAGCCGGCCGATTCCGATGTACCTGTCGGCAAATCCGCCGATGACAATGTCGAACTGAGACGGTGGAATCCAACATGGTTCGATACCCGCAAAAGCTTCCGCGATAACAGAGGATTCGAACCGAAAAATCATATCGAACTCGGTATGCAACTCGGTCTCATGGATTTCGAACGCGGCGTCAAAATGGCCGGATCACGTAGCTATGTACTCACTGGCAGCGGCATGAGACTGCATAACGCCATACTCCAATACGCTTTCAGCTTCATGATCAATGAAAACGGTTTCACACCCGTCAGCGTACCCGTAATTGTCCGAGATGAACTGATGACCGGAACAGGCTTCTTTCCCGATGGAAAAGACCAGGCCTACGAAATTCTCGAATCTCAGCGAGGCGGTGGTTACGATCTGTACCTCACTGGTACGGGTGAAGTGGGACTCATGGGCTTTCATCAGAATGAAATTCTCGAAGTCGAACAACTCCCTCGATGCTATACCACCATCAGCACCTGCTTCCGACGTGAAGCAGGCGCAGCCGGTAAAGATACCGCCGGTCTCTTCCGAATACACCAGTTCGATAAAGTCGAACAGGTCGTCATCTGCGAGGCCGACGAACAAGCCTCACGGAACTGGCATCAGAAAATGATCGGGTTCGTCGAACAACTCCTGCAGCGACTCGAACTGCCCTACAGGTTGCTGCAATGCTGCACCGGCGACCTGGGCCCGAAAAATGCGGATATGATCGATATCGAATCGTGGATGCCCGGAAGAGGAACGCTCGATGACAATGGCAGACCCATGGGCGATTACGGCGAAACGCACTCAGCCAGCAGGCTCTACGATTACCAGTGCCGAAGATTGAACATGAGATACCGCGATCCGGAAACCAGAAAGCCGCGGTTCTGCCATAGCCTCAATAACACCGTCGCCGCCAGCCCGCGTATTCTCATTCCCATCATCGAGCTCTACCAGAACGAAGACGGCTCCATCACCGTTCCCGATGTCCTGCGGCCATTTATGAATAATCAGGAAATTATTCGCTGAGCCGTTTCGGCCATAACCCGCTGATACGCCTGAATTAAGAGCGACACGATTGATTTCGGCCGCGGAATGAATTATCATGGATGGACTATGCCTACTGCTACAAAATCCAAAAAATCATCGGGCGCAGCTTCCACTGCCGGTCGAGGTAAAACCACACGACGATCGGCCGCCCGCAATAAAAACAAATCGCAGGGTAATATACTAACACACGATGCCATAACCAATTACACCACCGCTCTGCGATGGCTCTATCAGCACATCGACCACGAACGCATGCGAATGGTCCATTACAACGAACGGACCTTCTCGCTCGATCGCATGCGTAAAATCCTGCAACTGATCGGCAACCCGCACGAACAGATCAAGACCGTCCAGATCGCGGGGACCAAAGGCAAAGGCTCTGCCTGTGCCATGCTCAGCAGTATGCTCGAAGCATGCGGCTATACCATCGGTATGTACACCAGCCCGCATCTGGTCGACCTCCGGGAACGCATCACCATCGACGGTAATATGATCAGTTACAATGATATCACCGATCTGTTCAGACTCATCGCCAAATACGAAAAAGATCTCGGCGATCAGCCGCCGACGTTTTTCGAAATTATGACCGCAGTGGCTTTCAGGTACTTCGCCGATCAGGCGGTCGATATCGCCGTACTCGAAACCGGACTCGGCGGTCGACTCGACTGCACAACCGTCGCCACACCACTGGTCACCGGCATCACCCACATCAGTCTCGATCATACCAACCTGCTCGGTAAGGACGTGGTCTCCATCGCACGGGAAAAAGCAGGTGTCTTCAAAAAAGAAGTGCCCGCCATCAGCGTCCTGCAGGAACCCGAGGTCACCGCCGTGCTCAAAGAGGTCGCCGATGAAATCGGTACGAACATCGAATTCCCCGGCGAACATCACGATTTCTCTTTCCGATTCGAAGCCAATCGTGAACTCGGCCCGCATACACGCGTCTGCCTGACTACCGAGACCAGCCGGTTCGAACACCTGCCCGTTCCACTACGCGGTGAACACCAGGCCCATAACTGCGGCCTGGCTCTCGCCCTGCTCGATAAACTCAAACTACACCACTTCTCACTGCCCGAAGAAAAAGTCATCGCCGGGCTGGCCGATACCCAACTCGCCGGACGCATGGAACAGGTATGGACACAACCACGTGTCATTATCGACGGGGCGCATAACGCACTCTCCATCCAGGCACTCATCCGGGCACTCGGCGCTCATATCAGCTATGACTCGCTTGTCATGATCTTCGGCTGCGGGCAGGACAAGGACTATCTCGGTATGCTCAAACAGGTCGCACTCGGTGCAGATAAAGTCATCTTCACCAAGGCGAGGCATAACCCGCGGGCCATGGAGCCGGACGATCTCATGCAACGATTCGGCGAACTGTCTGGCAAAATGGCCCAAAACGCCGACTCACTGCCCGATGCACTCAAACTCGCTGGCAGGGCCGTCAGCCGCGAAGACCTGATCATCGTCACCGGCAGCTTCTACCTCGTCGGTGAAGCCAGAAAATATTTCATGGAACTGGCTAATAAGCGAAAAAAATAAGCCGAAACGATTGCACCCGAAAAACAATACAGCCGACGAACGACACGTGATCAGCCATGATCCCGCCTTGCCGGCACTGCGGATCGGAACACTCACGCTGAAAACACCCATCATGCTCGCGCCTATCGCAGGCTATACCGACCTCGCTTTCAGAGAAGTCGTTCGAAGTGCCAACGACTCCGACAACAATGACGCACTCGGACTCGCATGGACCGCTCTGGTCTCATGCCAGGCTATCGTGCGACATCGAGCTGATCCGAACCATCACCTCTGGCGAACTTCACAAAATGACAAACCGCTGGCCGTTCAGATTCATGGCTGTCACCCCGAAACCATGGCCCAGGCCGCAAAGTACGCCGAACAGCAAGGCGCTGATCTGATCGATATCAATATGGGCTGCCCCGCCGATACCATCACACGGCACAGCGGCGGCGCGGATCTGCTCAGACAACCGAAACTCGCCGCTCTAATCGCTCGTCACGTCGTTCGTGCAGTAGCCGTACCCGTCACCGTCAAACTACGCACCGGATGGAACTGCCGGTCAATCATCACCGATTCTCTGCCGGTCGCACTCGCCAATGAAGGCGTTAACGCCGTCATCATCCACGGCCGAACCGCAGAGCAACGATACACCGGCCGGGTCGACCTCGACCGGATCGCACAGGTCGTCTCATCGCTCAGTTCATTCCACAACGTCACGGTCATCGGCAACGGCGATATCAGAAAACCAGAAGAAGCAAAACACATGCTCGATTACACACGCTGCCACGGCGTTATGATCGGGCGAGGCGCTCTCGGACGGCCTTGGCTGTTCCGTGATACCGCTTATTACCTCCGTTTCGGCCGGATGGCTCCCGATCTGACGCTCGACAGGAAACTGGTACTCATACAGGCACATCTCAACAAAATCATCCGGTATCGTGAACCCCAACTCGCTCTCTACCACTTCAAAAAACGCATCAAATGGTACTCACCACACCTCCAGCCCTGGCCCGGCTTCAAAAAAACCATACATAACCTGCCCGACGTCGACGCCGTCAACCAGTTCTTCAACGAATCCATCCAACACTTCCAACAACACGGCCACCCCACACCGCTCACAACATACTCACCCATACCCCAAAATCTCACCAAACCATAATCAGCCTTAAGTGATACCAATCGCAAATTGGGTAGTGTCTGTCAAGTTTCGCACATTTGTCAGTAGATCTCCGTGGGAGAACCGCGATGCTTAC
>CAYRND010000079.1:0-17157 GCA_964425365.1 uncultured Phycisphaeraceae bacterium | reverse complement strand
AATACGTGCTGGAAGAGGTTGAAGAATGGGGCACTTAGCTTAACACCTATGCCCAGTAACGGCACGCCGGCCGCGTTCATCGCTCAGCCCGAAGTGAAGGACGGACACGTCGAACTGATCATTGCACTCCAGATTCCGCTCGAAGGGATCAACGGCATCATGTCCATCCGCGCAGGAATGGGCGAGACCGGCGAAACCTACCTCGTCGGGCCGGATAAACTCATGCGGTCCGACTCATTCCTCGATCCCGAGAACCATACCGTCGCCGCATCGTTCGCCAACCCTGCCAAAGGCTCGGTCGATACTGAAGCCGTCACCGAGGCGTTTGCAGGCAAAACGGACGCGAAGATCATCACCGACTATAACGGCCACGATGTACTCAGCGCCTATACACCCGTCAAAGTGTACGATACGCAGTGGGCGCTGCTGGCGGAGATGGACGAATCAGAAGCACTCGCCGCCGTTGCGGAAATGGACCACGCCGTCAATGCCGCCGTGGGACAGCTCATTGCCTGGTGCGGCGGGGTTGCGATTGTCGCTTCCATCGTCATTACGCTGCTGGCCGTAGTCATCGCCACCGGCCTGTCACGGCCCATCGTCGCAATGGTCAACCGCCTGAAAGACATCGCCCAGGGTGAAGGCGATCTGACGCAGCGGGTCGATGAAACCCGAAAGGACGAACTGGGCGAATTGGGCAAATGGTTCAATACATTCGTGAAGAAGGTACACGATATCATCGTCGAAATCGCATCCGCCACCCGAGAGGTCGCCGGCGCCGCCGGTGAAATCGCTGCCAGCAGCGAGGAAATGGCGCAGGGTATGCAGGAGCAGCAGTCGCAGACCACACAGGTCTCCTCCGCCGTAGAGCAAATGAGCCAGACCGTCGTCGAAGTCGCGCAAAAGAGCACCGAAGCCGCTCAGAATGCCTCTGAAGCAGGCAGGCAGGCCACCGAAGGCGGACAGGTCGTCACACAGACCGTCGATGCCATGAACGCCATCGCAGGCGTCGTCAATGAATCCGCAGTCGCTATCGGCGAACTCGGCAAACGCGGCGAACAGATCGGCGAGATTATCGAGGTCATCAACGATATCGCCGACCAGACCAACCTGCTGGCTTTGAATGCGGCGATCGAGGCCGCACGCGCCGGTGAACACGGCCGGGGGTTCGCCGTCGTCGCCGATGAGGTCCGAAAACTCGCCGACCGGACCACCAAGGCCACCGAGGAGATCGCTCAGTCCATACAGGCGATACAGACCGAGACCGGCCAGGCAGTCGACCGCATGAACAACGGCACCGAACGTGTAACCGAAGGCGTCGAACTGGCACAGAAAGCCGGCGTGGCACTACAGCAGATCGTCGGCGGCGCAGAAGGCGTCGCCGTCATGATACAGTCTATCGCAGCAGCGGCAGAGCAGCAGTCCGCGGCCTCGGAGGAAATATCTCGCAACGTCGAGTCCATCAACTCGATCACCAGCCAATCCGCCGCCGGAGCCTCACAGGCCGCTACCGCCGCCACGCAACTCAGTACCAAGGCCGAAACCCTTCAGCGAATCGTCGCTCAGTTCAAAGTCGAAGATTCCGCCAACCAATAACCGACAGGAACACTGATGATTTCATCCCGATCGCAAAATCGGGATGAAATCTTCTGAAGGGTCAGACCCGAACCAACAACCTGCCATCTCTCACGACCGATAATGCTTGACCGTCGACTCTCAGTGCCCGCCTTTCATATTTCATCAGCGACATCCCGAATGATATCAACAACCGGCCGTTTTATGCCGAAAACGTACGATGGTCGTACTTTAGAATTATTCTAAGGTAATGGTTCGTCGTCTCGGGATCATAGTGAGGTTGCAACATGAGCATCAAATGGAAAATCATCAGTCTCAGTGTCGTCGGTATCTTCATCACTGCCGCTGCTGTCATTGGAGTGGTCCAGGTACAGCAGAAGCAGGTTAACGAACGCGTTTCTGATGAAATGGCACTGCTGGCGAAAAGTGAAACGGAAAAAATCGCCAGAGATGTATGGCTGATGCTGCGTACTCATAATGAAGCAGTCAAACACAAGGTCGCTTACGACCTGAACGTGGCTCGCTATGTCGTGCAGAACAAGGGCGATGTAACATTCACCGACGATACCGTAAGCTGGAACGCCGTCAACCAATACACGAAAAAAGCCGCAACGGTCAATCTGCCGAAAATGACGATCGGCGGCGAATGGCTCGGCCAGAACTCAGATATCCATATCGCCTCGCCCGTGGTCGACGAAGTGAAGAAGCTCGTCGGCGGCACGTGCACCATCTTCCAACGAATGAACCCCGACGGCGATATGCTCCGTGTCTGCACCAACGTCGAAAAACTCGACGGCACACGTGCAACGGGTACGTATATCCCCGCGGTCAACCCCGACGGTAAACCTAATCCGGTTATCTCGACCGTACTCAAAGGCCAGACCTTCCACGGCCGGGCATACGTCGTCAATGCCTGGTATATCACCGCCTATGAACCGATCTACGATGCGAACAACCAGATCGCCGGCGTGCTCTACGTCGGGGTCAAGCAGGAAAGCGTCGATGAACTGCGAGAAAGTATCATGGACATCACCGTGGGTAAAACCGGCTATGTCTATATCCTCGGCGGAAAGGGTGACCAGCAGGGTCACTACATCATCTCGAAAGACGGTAAACGCGACGGCGAGAATATCTGGCAGGCAAGAGATGCAGATGACAGGCTGTTCATCCAGTCACTGATCAACAAGGCAATCGCAACCCGAGGCGGTCAATGCGATTTCGAGTGGTACCCGTGGAAGAACCAGGGCGAAACAAAGGCCAGAATAAAAGTCGCCGCCGTCACCTACTTCGAGCCGTGGGACTGGGTCATCGGCGCCGGAGCGTATGAAGATGATTATAAAGACGCCGCAATCGATGTGAACCGGGCGCTGAATGCACTGACCGGATGGAGTATGGTCGGGGCAGGCGTTGCGGTTCTTCTCGCAGGTTTCATCGCATCATTCTTCGCCGGCCGGATTACGAAATCAATCCATTATGTCCGCCTGGCGATCAACGATATCGCACAGGGCGATGGTGATCTGACCAAACGACTGGAAGTGAACACACACGACGAAGTCGGCCTGCTTGCCCAGGGCTTCAACAGTTTCATTGAAAAGATTCACAGAATCATCAGTGACGTCGCACAGGCGAGCAGCGAAGTCGCCTCAGGCGCGACCGAAATCGCAGCGTCAAGTGAACAGATGGCATCCGGTATGACCGAACAGACGCAACAGGTAACACGAATATCCGCGGCAATCGAGCAGATGAGCAGTTCTGTGGTCGAAGTCGCCCGGAAATCCGCCGAAGCAGCAGGGAACGCGGCTGAGTCCGGCAAAGTCGCCGAACAGGGCGGCCAGGTCGTCGAACAGACCATCGACGGCATGAACCAGATCAGCGAAGCCGTCACCGCCAGTGCCGCTAGCGTACAGAACCTCGGTAAACGCGGCGAACAGATCGGCGAAATCATCGAGGTCATCAACGATATCGCAGACCAGACCAACCTGCTGGCACTCAACGCCGCTATCGAAGCCGCTCGAGCAGGAGAACACGGCCGGGGATTCGCCGTCGTCGCCGATGAGGTTCGAAAACTCGCCGACCGGACAACACAGGCCACACAGGAAGTCGCCGAATCGATCCAGGCGATTCAAGCTGAAACCACACAGGCTGTCGATAAAATGAACGCGGGTACGGAACAGGTCCAGCACGGCGTCGCGCTCGCACAGCAGGCAGGTCAGAGCCTCGGCGAAATAGTTCATACTGCCAGAAACGTCGCAGGACTGGTCGAGTCCATCGCCGCAGCCGCCGAACAGCAGTCGGCGTCAAGCGAGGAAATCGGACGCAATATCGAGTCCATCACGGCCGTGACACAACAGACAAACGAAGGCGCCACACAAGCCGCCGAAGCCGCTGGCCAACTTAGCCGGAAAGCCGAACAACTCATGCAGATCGTCAGCCAGTTCAAACTGTAATCGAAATATACCACCCATAATAAGATTCAAATTTCAAAACTTATGCCGTGGAAAGCCACTAAAATATCACTGGGCTTGCCGCTCGTGTCAACAATGAACACAACAGAACTCAAGACGCTATACCTGATCCAATATGAACCGCCAGCCAGACGGTCGGACCAACCGGATCGGTCCAGGCAACACGATGGCGACGGTGGGCGGGAATGTATAAATAATCACCCGCAAAAAGATCAACCGGGCCTGACCCGTCATCAAACGCCAACTTCGCTCCGCCCTGCAGTACAATCACCCACTCATCGTCCGACTGGTCATACCACCGGTCTTCCGGCATGGCATGGTCGTAAGACACAATCCGCATCAGCTTCACTCCCGGCTTATCCACTATACAATCAAATAACTCACCGCTGCCGACAGGTGAAATGCCGCAATAAATGTTTCCCGGTTGCATGGCCATGGCACTGACATGGTACAACAAAAACTGGCCGAAGGTAATGCTCAAGCCCCTCGACAAATACGATGCACATGCATTTCAGAAAGGATCAGACGCCGCTCCCCTACCTGACATTCGTCTCACAACCTGATAACCAGATGCAACGGCAATCCCTGACCATGCATCGTATAAGGCCCGCATTTCTCTTGTAAAGCGTATTAATCCCGCACATGAGCACGGGCAATCACGATGAATCGGAATTGCCCACCCGCGTTATTGTCGCTTGATGATATATCCCTCCCGCTCTAATAGTGCGAATACTGCACCGCGTCGACATAAATCCAGCTCCCGCCGGTCTTCACGACTTTCAACGTATGCTCGCCGCTTGTCAAACCGGTAATACTGAAAATCGTCTGCTGGAACTGGTTCGACACCGGCGAATAGAAGCTGGCGGTCTGCTCGAAGTTGTCGTCGATATAGACATCCACCGTGCCGCCCCAGGTCTGCTTCTCGCCGATCAGATCAACGGCGAATCCGTTGAACGTGAACTCGACGTACGCACCGTTCTGGTCGGTCTCGTGTGTCGAGCCGCCGTAAAGTCCGCCGACGGTTCGCGTTCCCCACGAACCGGTGTATACCAGGGCGACATCGTCATCATCTACCGTTTCCATGATCGGATCGGTATCGATCGGTGTCGTCGCCGTTGCTTCGTTGCTGCATGACGAATTCCCGTACGTGTTGTACGCACGCACACGGTATGTATAAGTCGTCTGCCACTGCAATTGCGGATCGGAATACGTCACAACGTTATCGGCCAGTGTCGCAACCACGGCGTAATCACCAGTGGTTCTCCGCTCAACCGTGTAACCCGTTTCATTCGTCGCGTTATCCGTCCAGTCCAGTTGAATCACATTCAATATACTGTCCGCCTCTGCCGTCAGGTTGGTCGGCGCTAGCGGCACAGGCAGCGAGCCGGTCGTTACCGTAAGCGTGGGATTCGGCTCCGGTGAATCACCGTCGTCATTATACGCAAATACCTTGTACTGGTACGTCGTCTCCGGCTGGACACTGTAATCGGTATATCCCGTTGTATCTGCCGACAACAGTACCTCCGTACCATCGGTCAGTCGCTCGATACGGAAACCCGTTTCATTATCCGATGTATCCGTCCAATGCATGGTTACGCGATTATAGTTGTAAAGAACCACTTCAAAATCGACCGGCGGCGTCGGTAAATCAAGCTGATGCGGCATGGCGGATACCTCGATGGACTGCCCCGATTCATGCGGAAAACTGTCCACTGCGGCAACACGATAATAATACGTCGTATCATTGCTGACACTGGAATCGATTATCGATACACCGCCGAACGCAACCGCCGCACAACGATACGGCCCGCCTTCAAACTCTGACTTGTAGATTTTGTAATACACCACAGCCGGGTCCTGTTCCGTGACGGCGTCCCAGCTCAATGTATTCCAACCGTCACCGGCTATCGCAACGATATTCTGCGGCACAGCAGGCGGTGGCGGGGGAAGTGTGGTTCCAGTTGCTTCATTACTGTATCCCGAGTCGCCGATATCATTCGTTGCATAAACGCGGTAAATATATGTCGTATCATAATCCAGCCCGGTATCGGAATAACTCATCATGGTACCCGACCCGATTTCGCCGAGCACGGTGTCGATCAGCTCGAAAACGCCACCACCACCCTGCTTCCGTTCGATCCGGTACCAGTCTTCCTCGTCATCGTTGTCACCCGCGTTATCCTGCCAACTCAAATCGAGCTGGGTATCGGAAACCGCCGTTGCCTCCAGCCCAGATGGCGGCGAAGGCACATTCGTATAGCCCGTCGTTATACAGAACTCGATCTGGTCAAGATAAATCCAGCCGCTGCCCTGGCATACCATCCTGATCGTATGCTCAATTCGCGCCAACCCGCCGATGCTGAAAACTTCGATCTGGTACGGCGGATGGTCACCCAGAAAACTGATCGTCCCCTGGCTGACGCCATCGAGTAATATCTCCGCCTCACCACCGTACGTCGCCGCTTCTGCAATCAACGTGATCGTATTACCGGTAAATGCGAACTCACTATAAGCTCCCTGGCTGTCGGTCTCGTGCAGGGTCTCCATGTACCGCCCGCCCCAGCCGGTCTGCCCGCTCCACGAACCCGCGTAGATAATCGAAGCATCGGCGTCATCAACGGTATAGCACGTAGGCTGCCAACCGGTCTTCGCCGAAGCTTCATTCGAATAACCCGAATAGTCGCCCGATGCATTGAACGCGCTGACGCGATAAGTATAAATGGTCGCCGGAAGCAGCCCGTCGTCGCTGTACACAACCTGTGATCCGCTACCCGAGGCACTGCCGGCCGCGCCGACCTGGCTGAAACTGCCGCCTCCGCTCTTACGCTCGATTCGGAAACCCGATTCATTCTCCGCGTGATCCGTCCAGGTCAGATTCAGTTGCAGTGGATCGGTACCATCCCTCTCAACACTCAAGTCAGACGGCGAGGCAGGCGGTTGATCCGGCGTCGTCGCCGACGCTTCCCAACTGTACGAACTCGTCTCCCCGCCGCTCTTGACAGCACGAACGTGATAAATGTACGACGTACCGGGCAGAAGGCCCGTATCGCTGTACCCCGTCGCATCGGCTGACACAATCGCCAGCGGCTCGAAAGGCTCTTCCGGTGTCCGACGCTCGATCTCGAAATGCAATTCGCCGTCACAATGATCCTCCCAGGTCAGGTTGACCTGGTCATCGCCGTCGGCAAGTGCAATAAGACGCCGAGGTTCTTCACTCTCCGGCCCGCCGAACCGGTACATGAGCACCTTGTGCTGATATTCATCATGATAAAAAACCAGGTATTCACCGTTGCTACGCTGATAAGCACTCATCGCCAGCGGCGATTCGATCCAGCCGACCTGGTAACCAACCTCCGGACCCGGCGTCAGGTCGAACACGTGCTGACCGGTGTTCTTATCATAGACCTTGGCGACCTTGTCAGCCCATATCCCGACGAAAACGTAATCGCCCGCCACCGCCATATTCCGGCAGAGCAGGCCGTGGTACTGCGTGCCGGTCCACGGGTCCCAGATATCAGGGCCATAAGGCAACGGCCCGATCCGGCAGCCAACGGACCGGCTCCCCGTCCAGTTATCATAACGAATGATCTCACGCCCGAGTGTTCCCCAGACACTTCGCGTCGCAGGATACGCGCTGGTATAACCCGCCAGGTACAACGTATCGGTCTGGTCATCATAAACCAGCCGCGTCAGCTCCGTTTCCGAACCGCCACTGAACTCCGACGGCTTCGACCACGACTGCACGTTGTTGAAGTGATAGATCGGATTGCCGTAGCCGTCGAATCCCTGCAGCATGTAACGCCTCACACCAGTTGTCTTGCCGCATGACCACACATCACCGTTGTTGTCCACCCACCAGCCCCAGATATCCTCGCCCGGATCAAGCGGCCGGAATTCCATCTCGCCGTTCCAGTCCATATCGCCCTGGCCGTCCATATCACGCCAGATGTACCGCTGGTAATTCCCCTCACGCGCTATACGCCCCGACGGTATCGCAATTTCACTGCCGGCCTGGAACCGGTAAATGCTCAGACCCGTCGAATGCTGATCCTCGAGGTACATCAACCTTCGGCCATCCACCACTCGCACGATCACCGCACACTGGCCGCGTAGCCGGGCACCATCTTCGTGCTCCTTCTTCTGAGGTGTGAACTCGGGATTGCTCAAACCTTCCCTGTTACGCCAGTCTTCAGGATAAGTCAACGGATCAACGGTAAAACCAACGTACTCAGCCTCCTGACCACGGGTCTTTGTAAAATCCATGCGGTAATGCGCGTGCTTCGTATACACATCCAGACCGTCACTGCCGGGCTCGACAAACGCGCCGTCGACGAACTCCAGACCGTATCGCTGCCAGACGAATTCCCACTGCTGTGATACGTCGTTCCAATGGAACTTGCGGAGCATACTGCCCGTACCCTCGGCGTCATGCGTCACCGGCGGGCCGTTCGTCGCAACGTACAGATTCACTTCACCCGCCCCGCTCACGTCGAAATCAAAACCGACGCCCGTCGGGTGATTGAATTTAAGCGGATGGATTTCGCCCGGATCCGTCGAAATACCCGTCTCCGCCGGCGTGGTCGACTGATATACGCCTCCCTGTACACCAAAACTGCCGGCGAACGTGCCGTCCGGATTATAAATCAGTACCTGGGAATCCGGACCGTACTCCGCCACGTAAAGCTGACCCGTTAACGGATGGATCGCCAGGCCGCGTGGTTCGTAAATACCGCTGATCTCGACCGGCAGCGACTGGCCGTTATGGTCACGCAGAATGATCTTCGCATCGTGCGTATCGTCACGGGTCTCGACGATCCAGAGCGCACCATCGGGGAAGTTGATGTTATCGTACGCCAGCGGACCGGGACGGTAGATGTTGTTCCAGTCATCGTAAATCTGCATCGTGGCGGTATCCACCAGCCGGATACGGTTGCCGCCGGTGTCACTCACGTAAACAGTCTCACCCGTATCGTTCGCCGCGATCCCGCGAAGATACTCATTTTCACTGATCAACAGCCAGTTGTCCGTACCGCCAAATGGCGCCTTGCTGCCGTCGAGATGAAATCGCCGGATCCAGTACCTGTCACCGAACTCCGGCTTGCCCGTCGGTTCGTAATTGCCCGTCCACTTATGCTGTGACAGGCAGTAGACGTAATCATCCGTCGCCACCATGCCATACCGGGTATGAAAACTCATTTCCTCAAGTTCACCCCACGGCTCGCCGGTGTGGCTGTAGATGCCCGCAGTGTGACCGCCCTCGTCATACCAGCCGGTGCAGTAGATCAGGCCGGTATCCGGCTTGACGTACATCGCGCCGATCCAGTGCTGGATATAGTGAATGTCACAACCTTCAAAAGAATTACCCAGCCATGAAGTCGTGTAATTAATCGGCAGCGAGGTATCAAGCTGTACATTATCGAATGTCGCCTCACACAGGGATGTATCGTCGTAGTCGCTTGCTATCATGCCCACAAAAACGCGAGACTCCGGCCGGGGCAGCGTTTCATCACGCACCAGCTTCCAATCGGTACCGTTCTCCGAAATGAATACCGACACCTGGTGGTGAAACTTCCTGATGCGAAGCCAGACGGGAAAATCACGATAGAAATACCGATCGATGCGGATCCGGCAGGTCTCGGTCGTACTCGGCCAGTTCGTACAGTCAGGCTCGATCACCACCCCGCCGCCCTGATGCCATCGCCAGGTCTTGATCGGCTCGCCGTTGGATTGAACCACCAATCCCACATGCGGCGATGTCGGCGACAGACCCAGCCGCACCATCACACCCGCTTTCGCCTTCTCATGCGGGTAGTTCATACTCACCAATCGCGTCGTAAACGTGAACTCGCCCACCACTTCTCGATACGCGTAGTGATACTTGTCCGGACTAATGCCCAGTGGTATATCGTCCATCGCACCCGAGCCGCGGACGGTAAATGTGCCACCAGCGAAATCCGCACTCCCGGCGACCGCCGGACTGCCGATATCCTGGCTCAACCACGGCGATGGTAACGCCGCAAAACTGGTCCCGGCAGACAGACACACAATAACGGCACAGAGACTTTGCCTGGATAATGACATGACATCATCCCCTTCTGTTAAATTAGCTGAGATATAAACGCTTTCTCCAAAACGACTAACGCTCTCCTCCCTCTCCTGCTTCTCCCAGATAGGCAATGACGGAAAAAATGAAACGATTTTCCTGACTCGTAATTATACCACACTTATTACTCTTATCCAATCCCTTATCATGGTAGGATAGCCCTCCTCAATCCATCAAGCGCATAACCGGAAATGAATGCAACCGGCAACCCGAAACATGCTCAATTACGCCGATTCCGACGCCCATCGCTTCTGGGCAAGGAAGAACTCCGCGTTTTCGATGTCCATCGGCTTCGCAAAATAGAAACCCTGAGCATAACCGCAGTCAAGCGCCTGCAGACGTGAAAGCTGGTTCTCCGTTTCAATTCCCTCGGCCACTACCTTGATATTCAATGTCCGGGCAAGCGTGATGATCGCCTGGATCACCGCGACGAACTTGATCTTCTCTCCCATGCTGTTGATGAACGCACGGTCGATCTTCAGTATGTCGATCGGGAACTTGTGAAGTGACGATAGCGACGAGTAACCCGTCCCGAAATCGTCCATCGCCAGCTTGACACCCAGGTTCTTGATCCTGCTCAGCAGCGGCACGATCTCCTTCTGCTGGTTCATGATCGTGTTTTCCGTGATCTCGAGAATAATATCCGGCGGATTGACGCCCGTTTCATCAAGTACGGACTTCACCATATCTATGAAACTGTTATTGGTGAGCTGGCACTTCGAAACATTCACGTTCATAACCAGGTTCTTATGATGCGGCAGCTTCGTCTGCCAGTACTTCAACTGGCGGCACGCGTTTCTCAGAACCCACTCGCCGATCGGAACGATCAGCGACGTCTCCTCACTGATGGGTATGAACTGGTCAGGCCTCACCATCTCTCGGTACGGATGCTGCCAGCGGATCAACGCCTCCATGCCCGTGGTCTGCCCCGATTCGAGCGACAGGATCGGCTGATAGTGAATAATGAACTGCTCCTCCTCGATCGCCTTTCTCAGATCATTCTCGAGGTAAAGCCGCTCCACAACTTCATTACGCATGTCCTGATCGAACACCGCACACTGGCCGCGACCCTGGGCCTTGGCGTGCTGCATCGCAATTTCAGCGTCACGCAGAACGTCCTCCGGCCGCTCGTACATCATGTCACTCGTCGCGATGCCGATACTCGCCGAAGCAATGATCTCGTGCTCAGTAATGATGTTCGGCTGGCCGATGATCTTCTGAACACGCTGGGCGACCGCATGCACCTCCGAGGAATCGTTGATACCGTCCAGCAATACCACGAACTCATCGCCATCGATGCGGGCGGCCGTGTCCAGCCGCCTCAACTGAGATTTCAGGCGACGCGCCGTATTCACCAGAAAACGGTCGCTGTCCGATCGACCCAGACTCTCGCTGATGATCTTGAACCGGTCGATATCGATGTAAAGCACCGCATAACGATAAAAGTTGATACGCATGGAACGCTGAATCGCCTTCTCCAGCCGGTCGAGTAACAGCGTCCGATTCGGTAACGCAGTGAGCCGGTCATGCAACGTCGCCCTTTGCAACGCCTTCTCGATACGTTTCCGATCCGTGATGTCACTGATCGAACCGGTCAGACGCACTACCTGTTCATTGCTGTCTCGTACCGCTACACCACTACACTGAATCCACCGGCACCGGCCGTTCTTGTGGATCATCCGGAGTTCCTTCCGGAACCGGTCGGCCCGGCCGTTCATCAGAACACTCAACTCGCACTGAAGCTTATGCAGATCGTTCGACAGAATCAGTGAAAACCAGTCACCCGGTGTGTCGGCGATCTCATGCTCCTCGTATCCTAGAATCTTCTTCCACCGCGTCGAATAATGAACCTTGTTGGAGACAAGGTCCCAGTCCCACAACCCGTCGTTCGATGCCTCCGCCGCAAGGGCATATCGCTGCTCACTGATGTGCAGCGAATATTCAATCTCCTTCTGCTCACTCAGATCATGAATGATATACGAGTAGAGCCGCTGCGATGCCAGATCGATTCGATTGCACGATATGGCAAGCGGAATATCCATGCCGTCCCTGCGAACACCATTCTGCTGCCATCGCCGCCCGATGTAATCCTCCGGCTGGTGCTCGGGTATGATCGCCGTGATGTGCATCCCCACCAGATCATCGATCTCGAAATCGAATATCTCCGCCGTCACAGGATTCGCCGATTCAATGAAACCGTCTTCGTTGCAATGGAGAATCGCGTCATTCGCCGTATCGTAAATCGCCTGCACAAGACGATCGGACTGCTGGCGGCCACTGTCTGCCAGTTTCAACTCGATCTCCCGGCCGATCCAGCCCGCAAGCAATTGAATCAGCTCGAACTCCTGCTCATTGAACGGTAACAGACGACTGCGGGTGCTCAGAAAGAACACCACACCGAATACTTTCCCGCCGACCGCCACCGGGCAGGCAATGTATGCCTGCAACCCCAGATGCTTCATCACTTCATGCTCATCCTGTTCGCCTTGACTGCATTGCTCGACATGGAACGGCTGCGTCTCATTTCCAGCACGACGACAGATAACCGCATTCATCCGACACCAGTCTTCTCCCGGTATCTCACACCAGGCAGGAATATCAGACCGCACAATACTGCAACTGTCTTCGGTTTCAATGCGGCTGAAGAAGCCGAACTCCATGTCAAGCTGCTTCCCGCCGATCGTCAGTATCTGACGAAAGTTCGCATCCAGACATTTCAAATCCGGACGGCTACATTGACAACGATCACAATGTGACGGCTCAATTGCGTCGTTCTTACGCCTGCGGGGATTTGTGTTGCTGGAACTTGGTTCCGTCATATCAGCGGTCCCATGCCCCCCCTTCTATTGCCTCCTCACCCCTCGGCATGTGGCACCGTGCCTCGATCAGGTTTGCATCGACAGCCCTTACAGACAACCTGAAATACATAATTACCCGTATTTTTCTTCGGTGAACTACGAATAAGCCTTGAGTGTCATTTAATGATTATTCAAGGAATACTGATAACTTACTACACCGACTCACACCGGATTAGATTTCATGATTCTCCACGACAGTGCTTATCCATGAGTCCGAGAATAAATCGGTTGACCGACCGGGGATGTGTCAGATTAATCAAATGTCTACCGTCGGGAATCACATGATCCACATCGCCCCGACCTCGCATAGGCAGCATCCAGTCACGCCGGCCGTGAATCCGGTAGACCGGCGGCATTGCACCCGCATCAACCAGGTCGCACCGCTCACTCTGCACCACCTGATGCAATCCCCAGCGCAGTAGCGGCAGTGAATAATCCCTCGCAACACGCCTCACCATAGCAGCGTTAACGTCATCGAGCTGCTCCCTGAGAATGAACGCATTCGTTACCAACGTAACGAAACGCTCCGCCACATGCGATGGCAGACACTGTAGTAAACGGTCGAACAGCCTCACACGACGGGGCAGATCAGCAGGTGTTCGGCAGCCGGCAATCAATACCACCGCACGCGGTTTCAATAGCCCGGCCATCTCCAACGCGAACAAACTCCCGAACGATAATCCGCCTAACACCAGGGGCGTATCGTCACCAGGTAGTGGCTGGAACGTCCGGACCCATCGTACATTGTAGTCATGGATGCTTTCACCCTCGCGGGGTTCAATCCAGTTCGGCTGAACCACAGCACCGCCGAAAAAACGGACCTGCGGCTCGAATATCTTCGAGTTCAGACCCAGCTCCGGTAACAGAATCAAACGACCTGGTACGTCAGGCTGCATGACGGCTCATCGTAATAAGGGGAACAGACGCCGCAGTCAAATAAGCTGGGTCGGCCGGCCGGACCAGTCCGAGGTGGGTTCCGACTCCTCGACCCACGCAGTCACCGGCTCATATTCGACCTGCTCATAACCTTCCACAATCGGATCGAGGTTATATTCACGGGCCGCCTTACGCTCCTGCTTACGCTGGTGCAGTTGATCCAGCATCGCCAGACCATTCAATACTTCCATCTGACCACAGGCGTGCTCCACAAGAATCGTGCAACTTTCCACCCAGTCACCGCAGTTGAAATACGCGATACCATCCTCTAACCGCTGGTCCGCCTTGTGTATGTGGCCGCATACAACGCCATCCAGCCCGCCTCGCCTCGCTTCATGTACCAGCGTCTGTTCAAACCGGCTGATAAACGTGCAGGCCTGCTTTACCTTCAACTTCAAAAACTGTGAAATCGACCAGTACCGTAAACCCAGCATCGCCCTGCCTTTGTTATAAAATGTGTTGATCGTCAACAGCCATTCATAAGCAAGACTGCCAAGCATCGAAAGCACCGGCGAATGCTTCACCACCAGGTCGAACTGGTCGCCGTGTGTAATCAACAGCCGCCGGCCGTCCGCCGTTTCATGAACGTCGCGAAGCTTCACCTTCACTCCGCCGAACTCCATCTCACTGTACTGCCTCGCTGCCGCATCATGATTGCCGGGCACAAAGATCACCTCCGTACCCTTGTGCGCCAGCTTGAGAATGCGACGGACCACATCATTATGCTCCGCCGGCCAGTACCACCGCTGCCGCAATCGCCACATGTCGATAATGTCGCCGATCAGGTACAGCTTCTCGCACTTCAAATGCTTCAACAGGCGAGAAATATCCTTCGCCTGACAGCCGTTACTGCCCAGGTGCAGATCGCTTAAAAACACAGTACGGTAATTGAGTTTCATGAATGCAGTTCACATACTGGTTGCCATAGAGGGGCCGATCCCCATACACAATTCCCCGTCATCACTATGGTTACTTATCGGAATCAGTGTATATAAAACCTTATTGCGATTGTTGATATTAACCAACTTCTAACAATGCCACGCCCTATATTGACACCCGAAACCCCCAGATTGGCCAGGGACTCCCTTCAACCGCAAACAATCCCCGCTTCAATCAAAAAATAAAACACGAAGACGCCGCCATACAGCAAAAAAATACCCTGTATCACCGCGTCCCCGTGCCTTGTTGTCACCACGCCTCTCCATCACCGCCTACCCGCCGTCGATAAACCTTATTCACCACCCTCCGACGATTCCGATTCAGACTCCGTCTGCTCCTGGGGCTGTGGCGCAGGCGATGGCGGCGTCGGCATTTCAGCGAAATCAATCAGTTCGATCTCGAAAATCAACAACGCATTCGGCGGTATCTGATTCGGACGACCGTACTGACCGTAACCCAGGTCCGGGGGTATGAACAACTTGAACTTATCACCCGGCTTCATGAGCTGAAGCGCTTCCTGCCAGCCGCGGATGATGCCGCCGCGTACATTGAATGTCATCGGCTCTTCACCTCGGTCGTACGAACTGTCGAACTGCGTACCGTCCAGCAGTTCACCCTTGTAATGGACCAGTACACGGTCTTCCTGAGTCGCCAGACGACCGCTGGAATCGCCTTCCTCCAATACCTGGTACTGAAGACCGGACTCGGTTTCCATCACACCTTCCTTCGTTCGATTTTCAGCCAGAAACGATTCCGCTTCTGCGGCATTCTCAGTGGCCTGCTTCTCACGTAGCTCCTGGTGACGCTGCTGCATCTCCTGACGCAGCGACCGGCCGATCGGCGTCATCTGGTCCTTGTCAAGACGCGTTGGCTCTCCAGATGCCATATCACGATAACCCTGGGATAGCATCTCCATGTTCAATGTCATGTCCACCTGCTTGAAACTGCTCGCCAGGTCCATGCCGATGAAGTAACTGTATCGGTCCGTCTTATTCTCGAAACCGTCAAGATCCTCCACGGCAGTTGCCTGGTCAGACATCCCGGCGGCCGGGGTCGAAGACGACGCCGCGCCCGCTGGCGAAGCGGACTGACCAATGACCGGCATGACCATCACAGACAATGTCAATAGAGCAACATACACTGTCACTATCGGTTGCATCAATTTCATGTGTTTCTCCTGAAAATGGTAAATGGTGTCGGCAAAATAATTATCCATGCCGTGATTAATGCTCTTCCCGGCCGATCAGTTCCAACTCCATGACGATAACGGCATGCGGGCCGATCAGATCGCCCGCTCCGCCTTCACCATAAGCCAGCTCCGGCGGGATATACAGCTTCCACTTCGCGCCCGGCTTCATCAACTGCAACGCTTCGGACCAGCCGGCAATCACCGTGTTCGCCGATAACGTCACCGGCTCATCGCCTCGTTTTCGTGAATTGTCGATCTCCGTGCCGTCAAGCAGCATCGAACGAAAATGCACCAGAATCCGCTCGTTCGGACCAGGCGAATCGCCCTCACCCGCTTCAAGCACCTCGTATTGCAGACCCGAACCGGTTGACTTCACACCCTCACGGGTACGGTTCTCTTTCAGAAAGGACCGGCCCTCAGCAAGATTCTTTTCACCCAATGACTGACGCTCTGCCTTCCTGATCTGATCCAGTTCATAATGGTACGCATTGATCGATTTCCAGATCAGATGGTCAGGTAGACGCGACTCCTCGTCATGCAACTTCGCAAGAATCGCTTCCACCAGCAATTCAGCGTTCAAATTACCCTTCATATTCTTCAGACTCTGACCGATATCCAGACCCAATGCATAACTCGCCTGATCACGAATCGTGTCAAACCCGACCAACTCGGGCAGTTCAAATTCAGACTCCGGCGACGAAAAGCCCGCCTCCGGCCGTGCCGCCTCATCAGCAGCAAGAACATAGGGCACATAAAAGATTGTAAACATGATTAAGAAAGTTAATGGCATGATCTGTTTCATGTCTCGCATTCCCTGTTACGCGGCTGTCCCGAACGTCTCTCGTTCTTACGGATTTAAATCCTTGAAGTTCTGCATTATATGAAAAAGCGACCCGCAGCGTGAGTTATGGGGCATCGTCGCTGCGGGTCTAGGGGTGGCTTCCAAGGGTTTCTTTACGTCGACATTAACTTAACCCGTCCAATCCATGGATTATTCCTGCCTGAATAACTTACGTAAATGCCGACTGAATAAATAGTAACATCTGAACCACTACCGGCTGGAAGCCGGTAGGTTCAAAGTCGTGAGCTACGGGC
>CAYRND010000078.1:0-17324 GCA_964425365.1 uncultured Phycisphaeraceae bacterium | reverse complement strand
AAGAACCTCATTTTTTAATCTTCATGCAGGCCGGCAATGGACTGAATGGTTTCACAATCGAAATGACACCCCGGCCGATTGATACCACCGCAACGTTTGCCCGCTTCACGCCACGACCGGGGCGATTCGATATTCTCCGGCCAGAACGGCCAGGTCCGACACTGCAGCGGCCTGACGGTATAAATGCTGCAGAATGGCTGGCCCTGTTCATCGCGATCCAGGAATACGCAATCATACGCACCATTCCGGCGAAGCTCGGCCAGTGTCCATTTGCCGTACTTGCGGCGGGCGTAACATTTACGAAACGCCGCTTCCGTGATACCCAGAAATGACGCCATGGCCTGGGCTTCTTCATCATTAAACCACACGTAGCCCGAAGGCCCGCTGCAGCAGTTGCCGCACCGGTTGCAGGAAAACTGTAAACCGTCCGTATACCACAACCTGTCCGTATCCTCTAATACACGCATCACTTCACGTTGATCTGACATCTATCACAACCTTTGGCCGCCCTCCAGCTCAATGATACATATGATAACGGAATCAGCTCATTTTTTCACCCAGTTTTCGGACAATCAAATCGGGTGACAGCCCTGTTATTGCCACATCCTTCAACGCATGGGTCTGTCCGGAAACGATCGATACCGCTGAACGCGGCAGGCCCAGTTTCGATGCCAGCAATCGGCAGACTGCTTTATTGGCCTTGCCGCCCTCCGGCGGCGAACTGACCAGCACCTTGAAGCGGTCGCCCAGCATCCCCGATAAACGGTCACGGCTCGACCCGGGGACCACCTTCACACGAAGAACCAGCAGGTCACCCTTCCGGAAAATCGCCTGTGATATACCCGTCTCATTCGTCGACATTGCCGTCATCCGCAGTGCAAACACGTTGACACGATATTGTCATCACCATCCAGGTCAGTTTGTACAGTTTATAACGAATATGCGGGTTGATTAAAAATACCGGCGGTCCCATATCAATTTATACTCGCCCGCAACGAACGAACATAGTACGATTGATGCGTGTCAATAGCGGAATTCCATCGTGAAGCAGATGATACGCCTTGATCGTGAAACAGCAGCAATCACGGCATATCGCAGATACAGGGTGACGCTACCTTCATGAATTCATTGAATGACAATCCGGCAAATCCGTATGCCGGCATAGGGACCGCTCCCACCGGACTGTGGCTTACGCCATGGTGGCTGCGGCTTCGCATCCTTTTGCCATTCTGGATTGCTGTGATTCTTTACGGATCCCTGCTTCCGTTCGACTTCCAAATCGACAAGACTCTGAATCACGCAGGCATCCGGGAATTGTTCATGTTTGCCCTGTCACAACCATGTCGGTGGGTCTCGACCCTGTCAGGAGAATCGTCGCTCGGGATTCCGTTCTGGCTGGGTGATCTGCTGATTAATATCGTCTTGTATGCACCGCTGGGCATACTGCTCAGACTGACGCTGCATCGGCAGGGGAGGGATCGAAAGTGGAGGGATCGGAAGTGGAGGGATCGGAAGGGGGGGGAGGGGGGGGGGGGGGGGGGGGGGGGGGGGGGGGGATCGTGGCAATCGGCATCACCGGGGTATGTGCATTCGTACTTAGCTGGTCCGTGGAATCGCTTCAGAGCTTCACGCCCTCGCGTTTCGCATCACTCAATGATTGCCTCGTCAATACCATTACCGTACTTGTCATTGCGGCGGCGACGCCGGGGCTGATATACATCTGGCAGACTGTAATCTTCTCCCTGTATTGCCACTTCGCCCACATGATTCATAGCAGACTGTACCGGCTGAGAAAATGGAGAGAAAAACCCTTCGCCATGTTCGGATTTATTCTGGCCAATACGGCATTGATTACCGTATGGTTCCTGTTTTCGTATTATGCCGGGAGAAATGAACATGCAACAAGCAAGGTTATCCTGCCGTTCGAACAGTTGTTCTATTATCCCTACGATGTTGCTGCCCTGGCCGTCGGGCAATCGATGATGATGTACTGCCTGGTTGCCTCCCTGTTCGCACTTCAGTTCTTCAGGCCGCGAAACCGCAAAGGATTGGGTATGGTGGTGCTGTTAACGGCACTGACGGCCGGAGTCCAGCAACTGCGGTTCGGGCTGATGACAGCCGATATCACCGAACCGGTCATTGCCGTCACCTCGGTCGGACTGATCGTGACACTCGCATTCCTGGCCGTGCATGCCGTCCGAACTTCCTGTCGGCGCTACAAGCAGATAGACGTCCGTCACGACCGTCGTAAGTACACGCATGACTACGGTGTGGGAACCTGATATCCCTCTTGTTTTCAGGCTGCCCGGCGACCGGTTATTTCGAAGCCGGCGACCGGCAAACGGGCAAGCCGATAGGCATCACGTCGGCCGCGGATCGGCCAGACTGATAGAATGCCTTCTTCGAGCACCACCGCACGAGGCAAAGGCGGCAGGTGATAGCTGCCGGTATTGATTATCACACGTCCCTGGATTCGCCAGATACCCGCCCGATGAATATGGCCGAAAATGAAGAACCGACAGCCCGGCACATAACGTGACGCAAACGACGCCGCTGCACGGGGCAGACTCTGCCAATACCACAATGTCCGCAGAACCTGCATGAAATAACGTCGGCTGCCATCCAGAAAATATGATGATTCGTGAGCAGAAGACGCAACTGTCTCCCAATCACGATACGAGGCATATTGGGCAGCGGCCAACCGGTGTTCCAGTTTCTGGCGATCCGCTTCATCCAGCTTATCGAGTGCCTCCGTGAAATAGCGTCTCATCACAGCATGGTTCGAACACCACGGTGTAATCGCGGGATGAAGCACGTCGCCGTGCGTGATGAACACCTCCCCGCCGCATAACGTCAGGTATCGACGGTCACTGATCAGCGGATCATGATTACCTGACAGAACCGTCAGACGAACCCCGTCACGTTCGCACATCGCCTGCATAGCAAGGACCTGACGCGCGGCCTGTACCCGACATGAAGGGTCATGCAATTCGGCGTAATCACCGTTAATGATCAGATGATCAGCACCCTGCCATATCGCACGCAAAGCCATGGCCGAACTCACACCCAGGTCCGCCCGACCCAGGTGCGTATCCGATAGGATCACGACACGTCTGTCCGATTCTCCCACTCTTCAACTATCGGTGAAGCATCCTTTGTGACTTACAGGTTTTACCGGCATCACCCGACCGGGCAGCCATTGCTGACAGGATAAAACAACCAACCCGTATAGACCATCAGACCAGATACATCAGGATCAGATCGATAACCAGTGCGGACCATGAATACTGACAGTTGCCCTTCGCCTCGCCGGTCAGAGGATGATACCACTCCCATATCCGCGGCGACCGTATCCGCCGCCCGCGACGGTATCTTGGCCCGACCATTTCAACAGTCCGGTACGCCAGCTCTCTGGCCAGTTCATCATAACCCTGACGTTTCAGTCCGGAAATCACCAGCCAGTTCAGATTCACCCATGTCGGACCACGCCACATATCGTGCGGATCGAATGTCGGCTCATTCAACGCGACACTGGGTAAAGGATAACGACACCAGAACTCCTTCGGATTCAGCAGATGCGATTCAACCATACGTGAGACCCGGCCGGGATCCGCAAGCGGCGAGAGCATCGGCATGAAACTGAACGGTGTCAGCACGCGTATTTTTCGACCGTCGGTCGCATCGAGATCGAAATAGATACCTCTGCGGGCATCCCACATCTTCTCCTCGATCAGATCAAAGACCTGCTTCGAACGCCTGTGATGCGACGCCGCTTCCTTCTTCTTTCCCAGTAACGCCGCCATTTCACCGAGTGTCTGCCATAACAGTGACATCCACACATTCATGCAGACCGGCTCCGTGGGCTTGAGATAATCAGTCGTCCGCTCGGGACGCAGCTTCTGGCTGTCCCATCTCGGCGACTGATCCGCGCCGGAATGCAGGCCGTGATGATAATGTGTCAGCCCGTTACGATTCACATCACGCTCCGGTCGATAGTGATACTTGGCATGACGAATCAGCATGTCATATAAATCACTCAGTTTCTTGCCCGTCGGCCAGCCGGGTTTCTCTTTCATCACCTGTAATGTGAATCCGATCACCGGCGGCTGGGCATCTTCAGGTTTACCATTCGCCGGCTTCCTGTCCGGGTGACATTCAAGCTGGTAACACTGCAGAGATCCCGGAAATCCGCCGTTTTTACGTTGATACGGCAGGAAATTCGCCATCAGATCATACACACGCCTGCCCCACCGGCCGTGACGCAGCGCGGCCATGTGATAGGCGTCATCCCACCACCACTCACCCGCGTAATGAAGACGCGTGGGGCTGATATACGGCTTCTTTAGTACGCCGACACCGCCCTCGCAACGGTTCGACCAGATCGTCTGCCACGCAAAATAATACGTGTCGCGAATAACAGGATCATCCGTCTCGATCGGGGGCACCTGACGATCGAAAAACGTATACCACCGGCTGCGCTCACCGCGGCATACCGTATCGAACCGTGGAATACGACTGACTCGTCGGGACGGCTTGACCACCGATATCGATACCGTGATGCGATTACGGAATACAACACCCACCCACAATCGGCCATGCCAGTGCCAGGACTGCAGCCAGCCGGGTACGGGCACGGTGTTGTCGAACATGACTTCCTGACCCGCGAATCGGCGCTTCAACGGATTGATATCATCGCTCAGAATCACATCACCTCGGCCACACGCGAAACGGATTCGCACCTCGGAGATATCATGCCATCGAAAGACCACGCCATCCGAAGCAGGATGAACGGTAACTGGCGCCCTGACATCACGTGCGCATTCCAGTACCAGCATAGCCGCTTGCGGCTTTTTCAGACGTACTTCGCCTAACCAGAGGTCTTTTCCCACAGTACGACGAACCGCCAGTCGCTTCCCTTCACCTTCATACAGCCATGGCAACCACCGGTGCCCGGCGAGCATGTCCTCGACGGGCAGTCCGTCGCGGCTGAGCGTATAAACGTCACCACGTACAACTTCAACAACCTTCGGATACATCACCTGGCCAAGGACCGACTGGGGTAGATCGTGGCGACACCATGCGTGCGGCGTCGCATCCACTGATGCGATCAGGTTATGAATCAGAGCACTCTGATCGTCCGTGGCGAATACCTGCTCGAGATCGACATGCTTCGACATATATTCATCCGTTCATTATTTGGAAGTCAATCGATTACCCTGGGGCAGGGCGGTTCCCTGCATGAGTACGTTAAACCATCGATGTAAGCGTTGATTATAACGCTCGAATGGACAGGTGATAGTGACCAGACCGATACCAGAACAGATAAGTTCGGATCAATGGTTCGGCCATCATGTCGATGTATGGACCAAATGGCGACTGTACTGCCGGCTTCAGGTTTCTTCATCCAACATTTTTTTCCGCCGGAGAATATGGTGATAGTGCTGGGCGAAGCGATGCGCCTCATCACGGATGGCCTGGCAGAGCTTCAGTGCCGGATTTTCCCTGCCAAGGCGAACAGGTTCAGACCTGGCCTGGATATAGATCAATTCCTGTTTTTTCGCCAATGAAATGACCATCGGCGGTTTGACATCGAGTTGATCGAACGCCTCCATAGCGGCATGGAGCTGTCCGAGTCCGCCGTCGATGACGATGACTTCGGGATAGAGTTCCTGTCCTGCCCCTGCATCGCGGTAACGCCGGGAGACGACTTCCCGAATGGCAGCATAATCATCCCCCGGCACCGCCTGGCCCGAAGCGATCACCTTGATCCTGTACCGTCGATAAGCGTTTTTAAGCGGCCGGCCGTCGATGAAGCAGACCTTCGAGCCCACGGTTTCACCGCCCTGTAAATGGGCGATATCGATGCATTCAATACAACGGATCGGTTCATCGAGTTCGAGTATCCGACGCAATGATTCCAGTCCTTTTGCCGGGTTGACATAAGCGATTTCCGTTTCCGGCTGCCAACCCTGGCTTCGTTTACCTCGTTCATCCAGTTTCTCGATCGCTTCGATCTGATCTCGCAGTACCGCCGCCCGTTCGTATTCCTGCCTGGCCGAGGCCGCCTGCATTTCATCTCGCAACTCGCGAAGCATTTCAGATCGCTTTGATTCCAGGAAACGGATGAATCGGTTGATATCCGCACGGTAGGCTTCGCGGCTGATCCGGTCGGCACACGGGCCGGTGCATTGTTTGATGGGGTAGAGCAGGCAGGGCCGGAAGTAGCGCCGGGACTCGTCCGATTCCCGGATATCAAGATGGCAGGTCCGGAATCGAAAAATCCGCTGGAGCAGATGAACCGACTCACGCAACGCGTAAACACTTGTGAACGGTCCGAGTATTTTACCGCCTCTGAACCGCGGGTCTGCCGGCTGGCGGGTGATGTAGACACCCGGATATTCATCTCGGGTGGTAATAACAAGGTATGGGAATGTCTTATCGTCTGTCAGTCGCTCATTGAATTGCGGATGAATGTCCTTGATCAGGCGATTTTCCGTCAGCAGCGCCTCCCATTCGCCCTCACATTCAATCACATCAAAATCGTCCACCAGATCGAGCAGGGGTACTTTTTTCGGTGACAGACCACCCGACCTGGCAGCCGAAGGAACAAAGTAACTGCTGACACGATCGGGCAGCAAGGTCGCCTTGCCGACATAGATCACGCGGCCTTTATTGTCTTTCATGAGATAGACACCAGGCACTCGGGGAAGTGCCCTGGCTTTGTGAAGAAGCACTTCAAGCCTGGTCCGATCATCCGCCATGTCACTTATTATAGATAAAAAAAGCCGCCAAAACGGTGGTCCATCAGGGCGCTACCCCGCGCCCGGGACCTCCGGATTTTGGCGGTTTGTTCCACGACTGGCTACGGGCCAGACGTGACGGAGGGATCTTACTGGTTGTAATGCCGGCCAATTAAAACCGGCCTGTATTTAGCCATTATGTTATACGCAACACGAGGTAATCCTGTTCGATGGTTCTGACATAATTCCTGAAAAAAACAGGCTCATGTAAAAAATATCAACAGGACGAACAAGTATCAGACCCCGTCACTGTGTATACCGAACTTATTCAGGCATGTCGGCGACGCAGGCCGCCGATGACACCGAGCACACCCAGCAATGCAAGCGTACCGGGCTCAGGGGTATCAACCGGAACGCCTTCAGTTGCCGAGTTGCCGTAGTTAGCCAGAAGATTCGTCAGGTCAGGCGCATTGACGACGCCGTCAAGATTCAGATCGCCATCGCATCGCATGGTACCTGAACCATAGCCAGCCAATAATGCTGTCAAGTCAGGCGCATTTACGATGTTGTCCTTGTTCACATCACCATCGATGATATAGTTCACAGTAATATCATCCAGAATGCAGAACAGATCGGCACTGGCGCTCAACGCTCCAACGGTAAATGCATCGAACTCGGAGCTGACAGTGATGGTATGGTGAACCATCGGATTGGCGGGGTCGCCGCTGGCTACTGATTCATACTGGTCAGTTTCAATTACACTGCCGCCTTTGAGGGCCTCCAGCAGAACCGTAGCGCCGGCTGACAAGTTACCAAGTTCATAGACATTGATGGTCACTGAATCGATTGCACCGGTTGTGTTCAGCGGTGCATCAGACAGTGAAAGTTCCATGCTCTGCATGGCAGTTACTGCATATTGGTCACCACTCACCACGAAACCAAGGGCAAGGTACATACCCACGGGGACATGTGTCGGGACATCGGCATAATCGAATTCGAATGTGCCCGGTGCGGGTACAAGATTGTTGTAAGTAATATTACCTACAGTTACCGAAGTGCTGCCACCGACACCTTCGGTCTGACTTTCGAAATCATTTGTCAAATTCACAGCCAAAACCGGAGCAATAGCCAAGCCAAGCACCACTACTGAAGCAATAGCGAAACGACCGATCATCTGCATGGGTTTCATTACAAACCTCCCTCGATGTAAATGATTACGAAGTGACTGCCCGATCAACTCTACCCATTGTACCATGAATTCACACGGCGTTCAATCTGGGATTGATTAATATTTTATTGTTTTTCCGCCGGCCTTTCGCCATGAGTTCTGATCACATTGAACAAAAAGCCGTCACGGCGATGACCCTTCGAATAAGGGCCAACGCCTCTAACGGCCACCTCAATCCGTGAACGGTATCGACACGGAGGGATCTCTACTCGCCTTCTTTCAAATCTTCCTGATTCTGCTTGTTTTATCCATGTGTGCCCATTCAATTCATTCCTCATACATTACCTCTTCTCACGCCCTTAACATGAGAGAGAGAAGCATGGGCGAAACAACTCACAAAACAAGCTGATTTATCAATTACTTCTGTAACCCATTCGTGTACCTGCTTTAGGTTACACGAATGGGTTACATTTGGTTTCCCGTATGGGAGCTATCAATAAACCCCTCTAAGGTTTTTCCCAAGCACCAATTCAGCGACGGCGACGCAGGCCGCCGATGACACCGAGTACACTCAGCAGTGCCAGTGTGCCGGGCTCAGGTGTTGCAACCGGAGCCGCTTCAGCCGGTGTATTTCCGTAGTTCGCCAGCAGATTCGTCAGGTCAGGTGCATTGACGACGCCATCAAGGTTCAAGTCGCCATCTGTCCGAACTGCATTCTGAGTGCCGTAACCTGCAAGCAGTGCCGTCAGGTCAGGTGCATTGACGATATCGTCCTTATTGACATCACCGTCGATGATGTAGTTCATGGAAATATCATCCAGCAGGCAATACAGATCAGCGCTGGCGCTCAGTGACGCAACGGTGAAGACATCATCCACTGAACTGACAGTGATGGTGTGATGAACCATCGGGTTCGCGGGGTCGCCGCTGGCCTGTGATGTGTACTGGGCACTTTCGATCATGCTTCCGCCTTTGAGGCCTTCCAGCAGAACGGTTGCGCCAGCCGACAGGGTGCCGAGTTCATAGATATTGAGGGTCACTGAATCGATCGCACCGGTTGTGTTTTTACCATTCAAGGCAAGTTCCATGCTCTGCATGGCAGGCACTGCATACTGGTCACCGGTTACAATGAAACCAGGGGCAAGGTACATGCCCAAAGGAATGTGGTCCGTGACATTGGCATAATCAAATTCGAACGTGCCCGGTGCGGGTACAAGATTGTTGTAGGTGATATCGCCTACAGTAACGGAAGATCCGCCACCGACACCCTCGACCTGGCCTTCGAAATCATTGCTGACTGTGGCGGCGAATGCCGGCGCAATCACTAATCCCAGCATCACGACGAATGCTACACTGAAACGACTGATCATTTTGGTTGTGTTCATAATCTGGATCCCTCCTCCAAAAAGAGAGTTAATTGAAGTGAAATTCCTACATTTTCCCGTCCGTTAGATAAGTATGATACAACTTATCTGCGAGTTACACAAGTGGCTTCAGCGGGCCCTTAGCGAACCGCCAGAAATGACTGGTTCCCCGCCTTGTCCAAACATTACTACGACGAGTGAAGTCTAATCGATTCCGACCTCCATGTCAACAATTTCTCGTCATGCCGAAGCAGTGATTCTATACGAACAACGCCCTATCTGTGTAACTTTTTTTGCCACTGAAAAAAACAATTACAGGGAGTCGCGCATAAGCCTTTTAAATTAAACAAATTATGGTACGCCCTTGAGCTGCGCCCGCTGCAATCTGTTCATGAAAAAAATTTGCAGACGTTTTGACTGGTTCATAAATAAAGGATGCAGTACTTCGTCCGTAAGCATGCTGGAAGGGATTCTTAACAGTTCGATCCTATACAATTTCTATGATCAACCAACATGCTCCAGCGGAATGCCATACTCTGTATCTGTACTTTAAGTCGAACTTTTTCAGTATCATTACCGCTTTATTGTCCATCCCTGCTCCATTCAATGATAATAATGCCTGTTTTTACCCCGTATCCATCTCCGATACCTCTACCTGGTTATCCTTATCCAACATCAAAGACATGTTCTCAAAGACAAACCCGCACTACCTCCTGAGAGATAGCACGGGCTTCCGGGGGCAATTGGTAACTTCCTTATTTCCACCTTGCGGCAGTTCGCCACTGATGGCATCTTAACCGACAATCCGTTCGTTTTCAATAGTTTGAATAAGAATATCCCTGTTTTTTTTTGCCGTGCCATCGTGACCCCTTTCGAAGACGCAACTGGTCCTTAAATGATGCACGGACATAGAACCTGCATGCATCCGCACGCGGCCTCCTTATAATATGCCCGATTCGACCCGCCTCAAAAACAATACTTGCAACGCAACCAGAATGTGAGATACAATAATGTAGTACCGGCTGGTTATTCGGCGCTAACCCAGTTTACGATTCATCATCGCGGATAACCGGGGCATCGCGTATCAACGCAGACTTCTGTCTATAGTGGCGACGTTTATGCCGCACCTTTTAATAGAAATCCATGCGGTAACATGATTCAATACGATCCTGGATCGAGAGGCCTGCGAAGAAGTGAATACCCCGTTTCGTACCGGATTGAACCGACAATGAATGCTGTTTTGTTCAACCATGGAGATGTCGTCATTCATTGCTCACGACCTGAGTGGGGCAGCGGTGTTGTGAAAAATGCATGCCGGACACACTATAATGGCGCCATCGCTCAACGATTAACGATCGACTTCAGCAACCACGGCCGGGTTGTCATCAATACCGCCATTGCGGCAATCAGGCTGAAAGAGGAGCAACGGAACAAGCATATGATCAACTCAACCACATCGTCTTCCGAAACAAACAGCGGCTGGCTGGCCACCTTGGAGCAGTCAAGTGATATGGATCGCAGGCAGGAACTCTCAGAACTGCCCGATGAGCTTGTCGATCCGTTCAAGACGCCCATTGCCAGGCTGAAAGCCACCATCCAGAACTACCGTTTCAGCGCCGAGCCGCGAAGCCTGATCGATTGGGCCGTTGCACGGACCGGCCTGGTAGATCCGCTTGCCCAATATACCCGTCATGACCTTGAACAGGCGTTTACACGATACGCCCGCAACCGCGAACAGTATCTGTTCAGCCTGGTCAGGCAGATCAAACGCGACGGCCACATGGATAAACTCACGGCGGTCGTCAACGAGGTTCAGAAGCCCGAGGTCCGCGCTGTCATTCAGAAAGCCATGCGAAGCTGAAGACGATTACTCACACGAACCCATGAGCAGCAACAGCAGGCGAATACGGCAGCTACGGGAAACAATCGAAAAACACGATCAACTTTATTACGTACACGCCAGGCCCGAAATCTCAGACCAGGAATACGACCGGCTTCTCAACGAGCTGAAACAGCTTGAAGAACAGAATCCCGAACTGGTCACACCGGACTCACCCACCCAACGGGTCGGCGGTAAACCCATCGACGGCTTCCAGACCGTTTCACATGCAAGGCCCATGCTGTCGATCGATAATACCTACGATCGAGGCGAACTGCTCGCATGGTACCAGCGTACGCTCAAATCGCTTGGAAACGGTCTCGCGGAACCCGAGGACCTGTTCGGTGACAGCGGATCGAACGTGAAACTGATCGCTGAACCGAAAATCGACGGCGTGGCCGTTAACCTGCGATATGAACACGGCAGGCTTGTTCTCGCCGCCAGTCGCGGCGATGGCAGAAAAGGTGATCTGATCACGCAGAACGTCAGAACCATCAGGGCAATACCGCTTTCACTCAAAAAAAACACTAACCATCCGATACCAGATGTCCTTGAAGTCCGCGGTGAAATATTCATGACGCAGTCCGAATTCGAGCGAATCAACATACTTCGTGATCAGCAGAAACTTGAACGATTCGCCAATCCCCGCAACGCGACCGCAGGCACGCTCAAACAGCACGACCCGAAAATCGTCGCGCAACGCAGGCTGGGATTCTTCGTACATGGCCGCGGCGAAATCGAGCCTGAGCCATTCTCCCGACACCAGTCGCTGCTCGAAGCGGTAAAAGAATGGGGGCTGCCCGTCAACCCGCATAGCAGGCAGGTGCAGAACTTTGACCAACTCTGGGCGTTCATCGAAATGTTCGAGAAGAACCGGCATGAACTCGACTACGGCACGGACGGCGTGGTGGTGAAAGTCGACCGCTTTACATATCAGCAGACGTTGGGTACCACAAGCAAATCACCACGGTGGTGCATCGCCTACAAATATGCAGCGGAACAGGCGACCACACGGCTCATACGCGTCGACTGGCAGGTCGGCAAGACCGGCACACTGACACCCCGCGCGACCATGGAACCGGTATTCCTGGCCGGCACGACCGTACAACACGCCACACTGCACAACGCCGACGAAATCAATCGCAAGGATATTCGCATCGGTGATACCCTGGTGATCGAAAAGGCAGGTGAAATCATACCCTATGTCGTTCGTGTTCTGACGGAACACCGTCCGAAGAACAGTTCTCCACTCAAACCGCCTCGCCATTGCCCCAGTTGCGGCCAGACAGTCGTTCGAGAAGAAGGTGAAGTCGCGGTGAGATGTGTGAATCCGGAATGCCCCGCCCAACTCCGCGAACGCCTGATCTGGTTCGCCGGACGGGGACAGATGGATATCGAAGGTCTGGGTGACAAAATGGTACACCAGCTCGCTGATCACGGACTGCTGGCATCATTCGGGGATATTTACGGCCTTAAGAACCATAAAAGCAAGATGATGCACATCGAACGGATGGGAGAAAAGAAAGCTGATAATCTCATTACCGCCATCGAGGAAAGTAAAAGTCGTGGACTGGCACGTGTACTGGCAGGACTGGGAATCAGGCACGTCGGTAACCGCGCAGCAGGTATACTCGCTGACCATTTCGGCTCGATCGATGCGGTCATGCAGGCCTCGATCGATGATATTTCGCAAATTCCCGAAATCGGTCCGATCACAGCTCATTCCGTACACACTTTCCTGAATCATAAGGCAGGAAAGCATATCATCGCTGAACTGAAACAGGCTGGCGTCGATCTGACCGCTCCTCAAAGATCGGGAGTGAAATCGGGGTCAACCGTGGCAGGTAAAACGATTGTCATAACCGGCAGCCTCGAGCATTACGACCGTCAGGCACTCACCGAGTTGCTCGAGTCCATGGGCGCAAAAGTCACATCGAGCGTTTCAAAGAAAACCGACCTGGTGATCGTCGGCGACTCACCGGGCAGCAAGTACGATAAGGCCGTACAATTAGGAATAACTGTCTGGAATGAGGACCACCTGCTCAAGGAACTCGATACTTGAAGAGAACGTCCATGATCCGTAAAGCACAGGTCGCCGACGTGCCCGCCATGAGCGAGATCATCAATTATTACGCCGAATACGGCCTGATGCTGCCCCGTTCACTGTCGGCACTATACGAAAATGTCCGTGATTTCCATGTCGCGATCCGGGATGACCAGGTGGTGGGGACCTGCGGCCTGGCGGTGGTCTGGGCCAACCTGGCCGAGATTTATTCGTTAGCAGTCCAGTCCACGTACCGAAAGCAGGGCATGGGCAGACAACTGGCGGATGCCTGCCTCGCGGAGGCACGGCAACTGGGTATTCGAAAGGTCATGGTCCTGACCTACGAACAGGCGTTCTTCACGAACCTGGGCTTCACATTGATCGATCGCCAGAAGCTGCCGTTGAAAGTCTGGAACGAATGTATCCGATGCCCCAAAAAAAAGGCCTGTGATGAAATCGCAATGATCCGCACACTCGATGAGGTACCCGAGCTCCAGGTGCCACGGCCGGAGAACGCGGCCGACGCCGGGCAGTATACAGTCCCTATTGTCCGGAAAAACGGCCGATCTCCCGGATAAATCTCGCAGATTGACTCTACGCGATGATCCGAAGCCGCTCTGGACGATACACTATCTATAGACATCATGGCTGATCGGAACTATCCATGGCTGGCGCATTTCGTCGAGTCAGCGCAAATGCATGCGCTGAACCATACCCTAACACAAAATCAGGCAGCCACAGCAGCAGGCAGCCGGGGATCGAGTACCAACCTGCTGGCGGGAGCACTGGCGGCAGTGATGAACCGATTGGTACTGCTGGTCGTCGCTCATCTCGACGAAGCCGACGAGGCCATGGACGACCTCGAACTGTTCAACCACTCGCCCTGCCCATTACAAGTTCAACGATTCGGGGCGCTTGAAATACTGCCCGGCGAAACGACCGTCAACCTCGAACTGCTCGCCGAACGACTGCATGTGGTCAAGCAACTGATCGATAACCCGTCGTTCGTTCGATTTCCCGGGGTTCTCGTCTGTCCCATCCAGGCGATCATGCAGCCGATCCCAAGGCCACAGTCCATCGGGTCATTCATGCACACCATAAAAACAGGCGATACGCTGCCGCCCGCCAGACTCACTGAATGGTTGATCGATGCCGGCTACCAGCGGCAGGACGCGATCGAACAGCCCGGCGATTTCGCCATTCGAGGCGGTATTATCGATCTCTATCCGCCGGCGGGAACAGTGCAGACCATCGCCGGTGAGCAACAGCAGGCCGGGCCGCTCAGGCTGGACTTCTTCGGCGATGAAATCGATTCCATCAGCGGGATCGATACCGATACGATGGGCTCCTTCGGACGGTTTTCACAGGCCGGTATCATCGGCGCCGCCACATCGCAGATTCAGAATGAACAATACAACACCAATCTATTGAATCTTCTGAACCCCGCTGTTCCCGTGGTCTTGCATGAAGTGATGGAACTGGCCGAACAGGCAAGGGGCTACTACGAGCGTCTGACGGATCCGGCCGGCATCACAACGCCGCGGGAAATATTCGCGGAACTGGTCAAACGCCCGCATATCGAAATCAACCAGTATTCTGCGGGCCAAAACAGCGAAAAGTTGATATCGCTTCCGCTCGCTCCACTCGAGCCGTTCAGCCGTCACGTTCCGGAAGCCCTCGATGAACTCGGCCGCCTCGCGAGTACGGCAGGCAATCACCTGATCGTGCTATGTGCCAAGCAGGCCGAGCAGCAGCGGCTGCGTGAACTGATCGCCGAGCATATCCCACTGTACACCGATCATATCCGGATTCAGACGGGATACCTTCACCGAGGATTCCAGTGGCATGGCCGCCACCTGTCCCTGCCACCGGAACACGAACGTAACCGCCGACTGATTCTTGTCCCACACCATGAACTGTTCCACCGTTATGAAGTGAAACGCCGGGTCCGCAGGGTTTCACTGCCGGGATCATCGCAGGGTCATGAGGCTTTTCTCGACTTGTCGGTGGGTGATTATGTAGTTCATATCGATCACGGCATCGCCCGGTTCACCGGTATCAAGACCATGACACGCGGCGGGCGAAAAGGCGAATACCTGACACTGGAGTTCGCCGGCCGGTCGCTGCTGCATGTCCCCGCGACCCAGATTGATCTGGTCCAGAAGTACATCGGCGGCTTCCACGGCCGGCCGCCGCTGTCGACGCTCGGCGGCCGGAAGTGGTCGAAACAGAAACAGGCCGTGGCCGATGCAGTAAAAGATCTCGCGGCCGAACTGCTCCGCGTTCAGGCAGCTCGCAGTGTTCAGAACGGCATACGGTTCCCCGAGGACACCGCCTGGCAGAAGGAATTCGAGGCGGAATTCCCCTACGAAGAAACCGAAGATCAACTCGCCGCCATCGCCGCTGTCAAGCATGACATGACCGACATCCGGCCGATGGACCGGCTGATCTGCGGTGATGTCGGATTTGGCAAAACGGAAGTCGCGATCCGCGCCGCCTTCAAAGCCGCCGAATACGGCAAACAGGTCGCCCTGCTCGTGCCGACCACCGTACTCGCCGAACAGCACGAACGGACTTTCCGCGACCGGATGGCGGATTACCCCTTCCGCGTCGAGTCCATCTCACGGTTCAAAAACGCCGCACGACAAAACGTACTGCTCAACGAGTTGAAACACGGCCGAATCGATATCATGATCGGTACACACCGGCTGCTATCGAAAGATGTTCGTTTCGCCGACCTCGGGCTGGTGATCATCGATGAAGAGCAGCGATTCGGCGTCGAGCACAAGAACCGCCTGCTCGAGCTGCGATTGACCGCCGATGTCCTGACACTTACCGCCACGCCCATACCACGAACACTCCATATGGCTATGATCGGCCTTCGCGATATCGCCTCGCTCAGCATCCCACCCGTCGACCGGCGTGCCATTGTCACCGAGGTCGTCAGCTACGACCGGCAGCGGATCAGACAGGCGGTCCACCGCGAGCTTAATCGTGACGGTCAGGTATTTTTCGTCCATAACCGCGTACATAACATCGATCGCGTCGCCCATGACCTCCAGAAACTGCTGCCCGATGCACGAATTCTCGTCGGGCATGGCCGGATGTCGGCTCGCGAGCTTGAATCCGTCATGGTCGATTTCATCCGCCGACAGGCCGATATTCTCGTCTGCACAACGATCATCGAATCGGGTATTGACATCCCCACAGCCAACACCATGTTCATTAACGACGCCGACCGTTTTGGCCTAGCGGATCTGCACCAGTTGCGTGGCCGTGTGGGACGATATAAGCACCGCGCCTACTGCTATCTGTTGCTGCCGCAGAACCGGACAATTACCGAGACCGCGACCAAACGCCTCAAGGCCATCGAACAATACGCCATGCTCGGAGCCGGTTTCAAGATCGCCATGCGAGACCTCGAAATACGGGGCGCGGGTAATCTGCTCGGCTCCGAGCAATCCGGACATATCGCCTCCGTCGGATATGAAATGTATTGCCTGCTGCTCGAACGCGAAACGAAAAGACTGAAGAACCAGACCGTTATCGAGCCGCCGAAAACCCACCTTGAGCTGCCCGTACACGCAACGCTGCCGAAAGATTACATCAGCAGCGACAAATACCGGATGGAAGCATATCGCCGACTCTGCCTCGCCACTTCACAGGATGAACTCGAACAGGTCGTACGGAACCTGCAGGACGCCTATGGCCCGCTGCCCATGCTCGCAAAAACATTGGTCGAATTGACTGAAATCACAATCGCCGCCGGCAGCCATGGTATCGACAGCATCAAGCTGGACGGGCCGGACCTGATCTTCAAAGTCACAGACGAGACCCACGCCGTGCGATTGAAAAACAGGTTCACCAAGACGCCGGGACGCGCCAGTATCATTGATCCGCAAACCGTCTATTTCAGACCCCCCGCCAATTACCTCGAGCCTGGCAGCCTACTGGCCGTGCTTCGCAATATGCTTGTTCGAAAAATGGCTTACGCCGAATCCGCAGATTGACGATGGCTGCATGCTAAAACTAATCGTATATAAGTGACTGTGTCACCAGCTTGAGGGGGTTATTCCTTTCTCGCTGTCATGGCCGGATAGAAATGTGGGGTGGTGTGGTGGGGGGTGTG
>CAYRND010000077.1:0-17670 GCA_964425365.1 uncultured Phycisphaeraceae bacterium | reverse complement strand
TTCTTCCGCATGATCCTGTTCGCCTGTTATGTAACCAGGGTTCGAAGCCTCGCTGGGTCATTCGCCGGAACCGCTGCCTGCGGTAGTAACGATCGAGCATGGCCAGCATGTCATACGGTTCGCGTGGTAGAAAATGGATGATCAGCAGGAGCATACCCAGGAGGAACCCGTAAACGTAGCCGCCGATATGAGCCATATAGGCGACGTGTCCGACCCCCATGAACTGGAAGACCACATCCTTGATCACCTGGAACAGGATGAGCACCATACTGGAGACTTCGAAGAGGCCGAAATAGAAATACCAGTACGCGATAGTGACGTTACTGAGCGGGAAGAGTGCGAGGAAAGCTCCAGCGACGGCGGAAACCGAGCCGCTGGCGCCGAGGACGGGGCTGGTGGCCGTGAGTGAATGTCCGAGCCCTGCGACGATTCCGCCCGCGAGGTAGAACAGCAGGTATCCCACTTTGCCCAGTCGATCCTCGATACCGTTACCGAATACGTATAGGAAGATCATGTTACCGAACAGGTGCAACAGTCCGGCGTGAAGGAACTGGTATGAAAAGAACTGCCACAATCTGGGGCTCTGAGGCCAGAGGTAGCCTTTCATGACAGGAAACTGAGCCATGAGCTGTTGGTAGCCGTAGCCATACGCCTGTGCGATTTCCGCCTGCCGGATCTGGTCATGCGTCATGGCGAAAACAATGATATTGGCAGCGATGAGTGAATAGTTGACCCATGGCGTATGCTGAAGGCGTCGGTCGGTACGAATGGGAAAGAAGAACATAATTAAATTCAATCCGTTTGTTAATGTATATTGTCATTCCTGATGTTCATCGGCTCATGAGCCATAATCCCCAGATCATCAGTGAGGTTATCATCAGTAGTCCGACGACGATGAGGACGAAAACAGTTTTCGTTCTGCGATAAGCTTTCTGGCGTTCGACCATCTGTCTGTGATAATGGGTCCGGCTGTTTCGTTTATTTTTCGTTTTAGTCAGTTCCGGCTCGAAGTATATTTCGTGGGTCGGTCCCACGTCTTTCTGCATCATTTCAGACAGGCCGGAGAGGCCGATTTCTTCACCACGGTCGTTTACTGTCCGGCGAGCGGTTCTGTCCTGTTCGGATCGGGTGACAGCCAGGGGGTCGTCCCCGGCCTGTCCCCGTGCACCGGGCGAGGCGATTTCACGTTTGACCAGTTCTTCATCGATTCGGAACGGCTGATGACAATGTTCACAGGTAACGACGGCACCGACGCGTACAAATGCCGATTCGGTCACCGAGTTGCATGATGGGCATTTCAACAGGTAAGCCATTGCATGTGTCCATACTGTATCATCCATCCTGTCTGCGGATCAATTGCGTCTGTTATCATCGTTTATTCGCAAGCGTGTGCGGTTATTTGCGTTCAATCGTTTCCGGTGTTTCTTCGCGTTCATCGGGCATGACGGGGTCCATCTGATCGAATCCTTCGGGCGGCGGGAACATGGCCTGGCCGGGGTATTCCGCCTGTTGGGCCTGCAGCATAACAACGTTGTGGAAGCGTGGATAAGCCTGAACAGCCAGTTGCAGCGGTGTATTCCGGTATACTTTTGAACGTCGCCAGATATCGATGGACGGTGTCCGCATGTACTGGGCGTAGACTTCGATGATCATTTCCCTGAACGAGGGCAGCACCAGCCGTTCACGCGGGGCGTTGGGGATGATATAAGTCCGTTCTTGCTGGTAGTAGGCGTGTGCCCTGCGTGCGATTTCGATATATCGGCTGAAGACGGAGGGTCGACTTTCGCCGAGTCCCTCTTCGATAGCGCGTCTGATGATGGACTCGATGAATGCGGTCGCGGTGGGCATCTGTCCCATATCGGCTCTGACCAGTTCGAGGACGAGGTCATCCAATGGTTTCAGGTAAGTACCGTCGCGGAGGTTATGCGGCTCCTGGCCGTAAAGTTCCCTGGCCTTGTCGAAGTAATGCCTCGCCTGTTCGACGTCGCCGTAGAGGTATGAGAGTGCAATGGCACCGAGCAGGAAGTTTTCGTGGCCGGTATCGAACGATTGTCTGATACCCTGTTGTCTGTCTTTCGGGCCGTATCGGGTAACGTGTTCTTCGACGGCGTATTTCGCTTTTTCGTACATGGGTATGAATCGCGGGTCAGGCATCAGGTGAATACTCTGTTCGACCTGAGCGACATAGGGATCGAAACTCAGTCGTCCGCGTAGCATCATGTACTGGAGGCTGTGGATGATACCGCCGCGTTCGAGATTGAGCAGTTCTATCCGTGTGTAGTCGTCAGGCACTTCGAGTGTATAGCGTGCGCCCATATAAGCCCAGTAGATACTATGGCTGACCGGATGTCGCCAGTCGAGCGGGCCGTATTCCGCCATGATCTCGTACATGGTTCCCGGGTCCATGTGCTGGTCCCGGATGAGTACTTTTGCCCGCAGAAACGGGATGATCGCATCGAGTCCGGTTCTGTTGTCCGGATTCATAAGTATTGCGAGTATCTTTTTATTGGTATTATCCAGTTCATCTTCCGGTAGTGAGAGCAGTCCTTCATTTGAAATGGTCTGCATGAGTATGAGCATTCGGCCGATGCGTCTGAGCGTGTTCATATCCAGGTCAAGGTCGATGGCGTGCAGTTGCTCGACGACGGTCCGGGTTTCGGGTTCATCTTCGTAGAGCATGGTCAACGGATCGCGTTGCGACCGGTCGACCTGTTCGGCCAATACCTGTTCTAGTGTATCGAGCGATCGGGTCATATCGGGATATTGTCTGATCCAGGCGGACCGTCGTTCTCGTAGTAATTCGAGTATTTTTTCCGGCCTGATGGTATAAAAACGCTGGAGGTCTCTATTGATCTGTCTGTCGTCTCGGCGTTCGATGAGTTGTTCGATTATCCGCCTGGCGTCGTATGCGGGTGAATCGATCAGGAAATACCGATCACCGGCATCGGCGACGGGTTTGAATCGTTCGAGTACCTGAGCGGTGGTAGCGCCTTCGACCGGCGAGCCGAGCAACTCCTGCCACTGTTCCGCGATCATCCGCTTGTAGTACCAATGCATATCATCGGCCCAGCCGGCGATCTTATGGAAGTAGAAGTAGGACAACTGCCGGTAGATTTCCACGGAATGCGGGTTATTGACAATTCCCCTGTCCTGAAGCAGGCGGATGCCTTTCATCACCCAGTCCCATCGTTCTTCCTTGGTATGCGCCTTGAATGATATGTTGTATGACATATTCCATGCATGGAAGATCCAGACCTGTGGGAAACGTGGCTGAAGCGTGGTGATCCACTGGGCGAGCGTATTAGCTTCGTAGAGCTTGTCCTCTTGTTGGAGCTGGTGTGCGCGGATCCAAGCGATATCGACGATCAGACCGCGAAAGCTGCCCATCGCGGCCGTGGCGATCGCCTGAACGGGAGACAGTTCTTCTCCAACGTCAAAAAGCAGTAGTTCATCCCGCTGATCGTTGATTACCGGGACAATCAACGATGCAACGAGCATGCAGATGACGGCGATTGTTCCCGCGGCCAGTTGTACGAAGCGATCATGATTCATTTGTTATCAGCCGTTTTTGATGATGCATGTTTTACGTATTGTCAGACCGTCACACGAGCAAGTTCACGTCCTTTGAATAACAGGTAGCTGATGAGTGTGAGCAGTCCTGTCCAGATCAGGCCAACCCAGAGAACGGCTCGCATGAGGTATCCGTATGATATATTGATACCTTCTGATATCGAAGCGGTCGGGCTGTAATCGCTGAGTGAAGGGACGAAGAACAGGATCGTGTGTCCGACCATACGGATGGCCATTTTCGCGACATCCCAGTACTCACCTTCGTTGATATTTTTACCCATACGTTGAATGATCCACTGGATCAGTTCGTATCCGGCATATTTATGTGTGGGCAGGTAGACATATTCGGCGAGTGATTCGAGCAGGAACCCTGAATAAGCGGCGATGAAATAGAAGACGAGGCAGGTAAGGCAGGCGACGGGGAATCCCAGGAAGCTTCCGGCCGCCAGGCCGAGCATTGCGAGGAAACAGAGTCGCACCCACAACATGCAAAGTGCTTTGAGCAGGTTACCTTCGAACCCGCCGACGCGGTAGAGCATCATCAGGCCGTCGGATGTATTCAGGATCACGGTAGGCTGGCCGGGCGTTATATTGCCGAGCTGGATTTCCAGTCTGCCGTCCTGATCGATATGCCGGGCGTCGACTGGCAGTACGTGGAAGGTTCGGCCGGAGAGTTTCGGCACTGGTACCGACCGGCCGTTGATCCGCATCTGCAGGCGAACGAATCCATCGGGTGAATCCTGAATCAGTGACGGCTTCAGTCGCAGTTGTACCTGTTGATTCCGTTTTTGTGCTGTTTGAAGGTTTGTAAAGAGGAATGTCCGCCATTCCTGAGGCGGCAGTTTGAACCAATCGATCATGATCTGTTTATTGACGGCCTCCCGCATTTTGGGTGTCAGCCATTCATCCGGTTCGCCGGGTTGGCCCCACTCTTTCGGATTTTCACGTCTGAGCTGTTCGAGTCGCTGTGTGAACATCTCCTGGAATCGGCCGTAGTCGGACGGTTGCGGCAATACGGCATTCCTTGCGACCAGCACCTGTTCATCCACGGCCATGCGGTCTTCCGTATTGATGGCTGACTGGTTCGCGAGAATCAGGGTAAAGGCGTATATGCCGCTACCAAGTACGTATACGAGGATCAGGTTAAGAATCACGATTCCCAGGAATTTACCAAGCAGGTATTGGCACCGGCTGACCGGTTTGGTCAGTGTGAGGAAAATCTGGTGATTTTCTATTTCGCTGCTGATGGTCCACGCCGCGATAAGCAAAGTCATCAGGCTGAGCAACGCCATACTGACCATAATCGACCACGAGAGGAACGACTGTATGCGATATTGCAGTTTTTCGGCGGGGTCCATACCAAAGGGTATCCATGCGAGCATCAGCAACATCGCCACGAACAGGACGATAACGACCCGCATGCGAATGGCTTCATCGATGAGCGTGCGAGCCACACCAATCACAGGCCGGCCGCCGACCAGCAGCAGTCGTACGAGTCTGAGGCACAGCCAGAAACCGGTTGCCATAGCCCAGATGCCAACAGTTCCGATGACACCGCCGGTCGACCCCAGCGAATGAAACACCATGACCACGAGGTACATGAAGACGGTGAACCCGAGCAACTGTGAAGCCCGTTTCACCCAGAGCACCTGTCTGAAGCGGATCAAACCCGCGATCAGCCAGCCGACGGCCGCCAGGGCGATCATAATGCGGACGGCAGTTCCGGCCGTCGTGTATCCCTGCATCATGAGCAGGCGGCCGAGTCCTTCACCTGTTGCCAGCACGGCGAAAAGCGTCACGAGCCAGGCTATCGGTTGTCTCAGGAACATCTGTTTTAATGCGCCCTTAATTTATACATGGTCATTATCTTTTGTTTCTTCATCCGATGCGTGATCGATTCGCCACAGCACATCGTTTCCGTCGCCGGGCTCATCGGATTTGATGAGTGACTCGAGTATGTTCCTGTCGATCTGCTCACCTGTCGCGGCAGAGGGCGAATCCGGTTGGTTCGTCTGATCCGTCTGCGTCTGTTCGGAGGGTTGGGATGCGTTGACGTCCTGTGTGAGTGATTCGGGCTGGCCATCAGCCTTGTAATCCACCGGTTCGGGTGGTTCGGGTAGTGGTTCCCAGTCATCCGCCTGCGGGGTTGTATGGCTTTCAGGGTCTATCGCAGAGTCATCGGCGGTCGGGTATGGTTTTCGGCCGTTGCCTGTTTCCTGCTGACGATCGTCCGTTGCCGATTCCGATGGCGAGCCCGGTTTCATCGAATCGTCAGCGGGCTGGCCGAACCTGTCGAGTCGTGCGAGCAGTTCGTCGATTCGTTTGAGTCGTTTGTCAGGATCACCTGCAGCGTGTGGCAGTTCGATAACGGGGATCTGTTGTTCGGCCGTTATCTCTGGTGCTGTTGGGGCGTCCTGCGGTTTCACCGTGTGTGATAGTTTGTCCGTGGTGCTGGTCTCGGGAGTTTGACTTGCGTCTGACGCGTTATTCACCAGTTGATCGATAACGGATTTCGCGGATGCAATTTCGGGCATATGAGCGCCGCGTTCTTCATCTTCGATCAGGAACTGTGCGAGCCGGCCGCCTGCCTGAGCGCCGCTTGTCTGCAGTCCCTGTGATTGAGCTTCGTGGACGATATCGAGGAACAGCGTTTCCAGTTTCTGGCGAGGCCGTTCCGTCCGTGCGATATACTTGCCGCGTGATTCCAGCAGTTGTTCGATGGCGCTGATATCATCGGTACTGAGCGATTCGGCGTAGATGGTTGTCAGGTCGCCCTGGACGAGTAATTGATCGACGGTTCCCTGTTTCCGGAGTGTCCCGCCGAACATGACGGCCACCCGGCTGCAGACATCTTCGACATCTGCGAGCAGGTGAGAACAGAGCAGTATGGTTTTGCCGCGTTGAGCCAGTTCGAGTATCAGGTCCTTGATCTGCCGCGTGCCGATGGGGTCCATTCCGGTAGTCGGTTCATCGAGGATCAGCAGTTGCGGGTCGTTGATGAGTGCCTGCGCGAGTCCGATGCGTCGCTGCATACCTTTTGAATATTCACCGATCGGGCGTCTGGCAACGCGTTCGAGTCCGACCATTTCGAGCAGCATATCGATCCGTTTCTGTCGCTGTCGGCGAGGCTGGTGAAAGAGTCGGCCGTAGTAATCGAGTGTTTCTCGTGCGTTCAGGAACCGGTACAGATACGATTCTTCGGGGAGATAGCCGATCTGTTGTTTGATGGAAACATCTCGCGGATGTCTGGCGAAAACGGCGATGCGTCCGGCTGTGGGATAGAGCAGGCCGAGCAGGAGTTTGATCGTCGTGGATTTGCCCGATCCGTTCGGTCCCAGCAGGCCGAAGACCTCGCCGCGGTAGATTTCGAGATCGATACCGTCCACGGCTCTGACGCGGTTACGAAACCAGAAATCGCGGAATATTTTGGTCAGGCCGATACACTTGATGATGACATCGTCGAGGTTAACGCCTTCAGGCAGTTCGATCTGTCCTGTTTCGGGATTATGTATGATGAGATCCGCCATATTTCCGGCATCCATTCTGTAACTGTTTGTGGAATCACTTTCGTTCGAGCAATCGTTCCTGCTGTCGTCGCAGGCGTTCTTCTTCGCGAAGTCGTATGACCTCGGGATCGCGATTGATGACGATGTAATGTTCGCCGGGAGGTGCGTACATGGTTTCGACGTCTCCGGAGAGAATTTCCTGCCTTGCGTCCTCCCAGAGTCGCGTGGTGAGTATCTGCGGATTTTGAAGGTATTCATCGCGTAGTGCGCGAAATGTTTCCGCTTCGGCCTTGACCTGTTCGACGACCTGTGTTTTATACGTGACGGCCTCATTAACGAGTTCGGAGACCTTTCCGCCGATGGCCTGCCCTCCCCTGTCCCCGGTCATTTCCAGCTTGATCAGAGCACGGTCGAGTTCTTCGCCCAGTTCAGCGGCGAGCACGGGCTGGCCTACGGTAACGGCGGTTTCGTATGACTGGACGAGTTCGAGCAGAGGTTCGTACGCCTGGCCGGCCGTTTCACCGAGAATACGGGCATATTCCTGCCTTGCTGCTTCGATCTGTTGTGCTTTTTCGTTTTCGGCGTTGATAACGGCTTCGTAAGCCCGGCGGACGGGTAGCGGCATTTCAGTTTCACCGGCGGTGATGAATGTTTCGATCGACAGGCCGGTGTTCATTTCATCGAGGATTCGCTGTGCATAGCGTCCGGCGAGGTCCTGGTTGCTCCTGCCGCCGATGAAGTCATCGGCCTTGATCTGTGCGACGGAATAGACGATCGCCTGTTCCGCAATGTTTCGCATAATTGAACGCGCCAGCGTTTCGTCGCCGATATTTTCGACATAGGCGACGGGATCGGTCACACGATAGGTCACCTCGTATCGGGCGTGAACGATATTGGCGTCGCCGGTGAGCAGTGAGCCATCCATTTCAGGATTCAGCATTTTCCCGTATTGAAGGGCCGCGATTTCGTCCTTGGTTTTGGCCCTGTCACCCGGTTTGATATCGTACCAGAACGCCTGGTTGATATTGAGTATTTGAGGCGAGGTCGGCACGTAAATAACGCGTTCGATCGGATAGGGCAGGCCGATATGCAGTCCCGGCCGGGCGACCTGGTCGCCCTGCTCATTACTGATGATTCTACCGAACTGGAGTCGTACGGCGACCTGCTGCTGTGGTACGGAAAAAATACCGCTGAAGCAGTAAATACCTGCGAGGATGATCATAATCATTTTGAGCAGCCAGAAACTGACCCGCAGGGCATCCGAGAGCGACTGCCTGGCCGGGTCAATCTCTTCGACCCGTTCAAGGTTGCTCAACTGCACATTGCTGTGTGCCAGAGCCGACCGGGACGGGTTTTCCACGGCTTGTTCAATGATGGAAGGATCAGATGTTTTCATAATTTCGCTATCCGTTATGCGGTCATTCCGGTCGAATGTGTGATTCCGGCGTTGAATAAGAGCGGTACGGCTATTCCGTTGTTTCGCCGCTCAGCAGTTCGGAAAGTCCCAGGTCACGCGCATCGAGAATGAAGGTCGTATTATTGGGTAGTGCTTCCTTCCACGTCTGGAGTTTTCTGAGAAAGATAGCGAGCGACTCATTTTCGCGGAAGGATGCATAATGCATAGCGGCTTCGCGGTCACCTTCTGCACGGATCGACTGAGCCCGTCGTTCGGCGAATGCGAGTATTCGCTGCTGGGCGCTCTTTGCTTCACTGATGATCGTGGCGGCCTGGGCATCGCCTTCGGCCCGTGCCTTTTCCGCCAGTCGCTGGCGGGTGGTTCGCATCCGTTCGAACACCTTTTCCGTTGTCTTTTCAGGCAGTATGAGCCGTCGCAAGCCAATTCGCTCGACGTGGATACCGTAGCCTGGTTGTATGGCCGCCAACTGATCCCGCAGTGAGGTGGCGCACAATTGTTCGATTTCATCCAGCCTCAGTTTCGAGGTATCGGTATTGACAAGCTGATTGAACCGGTAGGTACTGATCACGCCTTCGAGGCTTCGCAGGAGCGGCTGCAATTTCTTCTCCGCCGTCCCGACGTCTTTCAGACTGACGTAGAATGCATAAGGGTCATCGATCCGCCAGGTCAGATACATCGACACGATCACCGCATAGCCGTCGGCGGTCTGTATTTCGACCAACTGGTCTTCAAGAATATGAAGTTTGTTGGAATATTTCTGAGCATCCTGGATCGGCCAGGGCAGTTTGTAATGCAGGCCGGGTTCCTGGACCAGAGACCCGGCGTAGACCAGATTGCCTTCGGCGTCATATTGCGGTTTGTCTGCCTTTCGGAAGGTTGTCAATATCGCCTTTTCGTCGTATCGCACCTGGTAGGTGAACATGTATGCGAACAGAACGCAGACCACGAGCAGTGCGATCAATGTAGTGAGAGCTTTTTTCATATTGTCATTATCTCCACGGTCATACCGTAAAAGCGGGTGTTATTCCATTTCCAGAATCGATTCGAGTCCAGTCGCATCGTCTTCGAGCTGGAATCTGAATGTGGGCGGCTGATCCTGTTTGACATCCATAATGATTTTGCGTCGATCGGCGAGTACATTGCTGAGGGTATCGAGGTAACGTCTCATGCGGTAATAATCCGGTGCCTGTTCATAGGCGGCGAGTTCTGCGATGAAGCGGTCGGCCCTGGCCTGTTCGGTAAGGGCCCGCCACCATCGGTAGGCTTTGGCATCGGCGATGAGTTGAGCGGCTTCGCCGCCGGCTTCATCGAACAGGTTCTCGATGATCATCCCCTGCTGGATGAGTTCCATTCGTATGCGGCCGGCACGATCGGCGTCGTATTCTTCCTGTCCGAGCAGTTGATCCATCTCCCGCTGCAGTTCCGCCTGTCGGTTGATGGCTTCGCTGATCTGCAAGGCGTGTTCCCGTGAACCGGCGACTTTTGCCAGAATACTAACTGCCTCGCGAGACGCCTGCTCAATGGCGATTTCCTTTTCCTGCAGAGCGCCGATCTGTTCGTGGAACATCGCCGCCACCTCGGCTTCCTGCGGCGGATGGATACTGCTGATTCCGGCGAAGACCACTTCGAGCCCCAGCCGCTCGTTATTCACATCCTGCTGAATCGAACTGTGCAGTTGCTCGCCGGCTTCCAGTCGTCCCGTGGTAAGCAGCACATCTATATTATGCGTTGCGAGGTATCGGCTGACATGGCGTTCGGCGATAGCCTGGAGTATTTCTTCCGGCTGCTCGGCGACGACGGCGTAAAACTGCAGGTTTTCAATCCGGTACTTGACGACGACTTCCACGCCCGCCAGTTCGCCGGCCGTGCTGTCGCTATCGCCGGCTTCACCCAGCAGTGGCGTTGTGGCGATGACCATGTACTGTTCTTTTCCTTCCGTATGCTGATTGGTCCACAGAATGGGTCGATCGAGAAACGTGCTGTCCTTGGATCCGACGGATATCTGATGGACGCGATAGACTTCATGTTTTTCGATGCGTCCCATCGGCCATGGCCATTTGAAACTGAGACCCGGTTCTGCGATATCGATGTATTCACCCCATCGTGTGACGATGGCCTTTTCATGCGGAGAGACGATTACCACGCTTGTCATGCTGATCAGTACCATGGCCCCGATGATAAGCAGCGGTGTAATGGCCTTGCCGAGCAGCAGGTAGAACCAGCTTCGTGAAATTTCAAAGCCGAACTGGTAATTCAACGTTTCTGAGATGATCCGTCCGATGGATTGCGGGCTGGTCAGCCATCCCAGCAGCCGGCTGTCGAAAGCCGGTCGTGGTACTTCACCCGGCCGCCTGGGGCGGTAGAGTCCGAGCAGGAATCCCAGTCCGATCTCGATTCCCAGCAGACCCATCAGCGAAGGTACGAGCAGTGCGGCGGCGGAATAGGCGAAATATTTATCGAAATAAGCGAATATCGAGGCGATCATGAGCAAGAGCAATACGATCACGTTACCCATGAGGTACCCGGCCCCGCCTCGCAGCAGTTGCCATTCGCTTTTGATTGTCATTCCTGCGACGTATCGGGCAACCAGGAACGCCAGGAACGCAACGCCCAGGAAAAGGATCGCGAGCAGGCCGGCGTTCACGTTCTGCCCCAGTGCCGCCTGCTCGATCAAGCCGGATCGGATCAGGCGATACTGGCTGTAGAACAACAACGAACCAGACAGGATCAGGTAGAGACTGACCAGGGCGCTGACACTGTTGATGCCGTACTTATAAAGATTTTCAAGGCGTTTCCTCGCCATCGCGAGCATCTGGCCGGATTCATCGAATAACGCGGCGGCCCTGGCGTCGCTTCGTGCAAGCTGCTCGGTTTCAAGCGATTCCAACCGTTCCAGTCGATGCTGGTTATACAGCATCCACAGGATCAACCAGATGGGTATACCGCCGAAGGCATGCCATGTCGCCGCATAGATGGCGCTGGACTCGGCATAGAGTCCGAACATCGCTATAACAATACTGGCCAGCAATTGAATGGTCAGTCCGATGATGGCGGCGACGGCGGCTCGCCGGTATGTGTCATGATCTACGCTCATTATTTTTCCTCGATTTCGGAGAACCGGATCATGCCGGACATTGTATGAAAGACCATTGGACCCGGCACGGTGGATATCAGATAATCACCCGGCGGGTCAGGCCGGTTACTGGAAATCGTCATGCAACAATTATTTACCATTGCCCGAAACACGTTCCTTGAGTCTATACGTCAGCCGGTATACCTGGTTCTGTTGTTCGTGGGTACGCTTTTGCTTCTTCTTTTGAACCCGCAATTCGCAGCATTCACGCTGGAGCACGGCCGGGGTGACAACAAAATGCTGATCGACATGGGTTACAGCACGCTGTTTCTCTGTTGTATATTTCTGGCGGCATTTACGGCCGCGGGCGTTTTGACGCGTGAATTGGATAATCGCACGGTATTGACGGTGATCAGTAAGCCTGTGAGTCGATCGGCCTTCGTGATTGCGAAATTTTTCGGTGTCGCCGCGGCCATAGCCGTGTCCTATTACGTTTTGAGCCTGATCTTCATCATCAGCATGAGACAGGGAGTGATGCAGACGGCGTCGGTTCGCATCGACTGGCCGCTCTGGCTGATCACGCTTGGTGCCATTATGGTCGCCGTTGCGGTGGCTACGTGGGGTAATATTGCTTACCAATGGGTGTTCACCTCTTCCGCGGTCCTGGCACTTACCTTCGGTCTGTCGCTGGCTCTGTCGTTGATTCTGTTTATCAATAAGAACTGGCAATTCCAGTCTCCTGTCACTGATTTTCTCGCTTACGATGCCGAGTTGGCAAAAATCGTACTCGGGCTGATCATGGTCTTTCAGGCGGTGCTGATCATCACGGCGGTCGCCGTTGCCTGTTCCACCCGGCTGGGCCAGATCATGACACTGCTGGTGTGTTTCGGTCTGTACGGCATGGGTCTGATCAGCAATTCATTCAGCCTGCTCGTTCATAAGCAACTCTCGATCCCCCAGGATACGGGGTTCATATCGAGCATGGCGGCTGTCTATCACAGTTCCGAACCGATCAATGTCAAAATCATCATGGCGGCCGCCAAATTACTTTATCTGATCCTCCCCAACCTCCAGTTCTTCTGGCCCGCCGATGCCATCACGCAGAAGCATGAATTACCTTTGAGCCATATCGGTACTGTTTCCGTTTACGCGGTCGTGTATATCACTCTTGTCATGTGCATTGCCGTCATCATGTTTCAGCGTCGTGAAGTCAGTTGATTCACGGCATATGACGAATAACGCGATTGCATCAGGCGCCTGCGGGAATGACCGTACCCGTTGTGGCGAGTTGTTCGGCTCCCGCCGCGGCGCCGGTTGCACTGCTTCGCGTAATACCCGCGGCCTCGGCATGTTCGATATCTTCGCCTTCCCGAACAAGTCTGGCGGAGTTGAAGATCACTGCCAATGAACTGAGCACATGCAGCACCGCGGCGAGAACGGGGCTCTCGATCAATCCGCTGATGGCGAGCGCTTCGAAAATCAGAATAAAGCCTGCGCCGAGGATGAGGTTCTGTCTCACGACGCGGTTGGTGCGGTTACTCAGTCCGATAAGGAACGGGATGCGGTTCAGGTTATTGTTGTTGATGACGATATTGGCTGACTGAATCGCCACATCGGAACCCGCGGCGCCCATGGCCACAGAAATATCACCTGCCTTGAGTGCCGGGGCATCGTTCACGCCATCGCCGACCATTGCCACGTTATGACCTTTGCCCTTGAGGGTATCGATCATTTCGAGTTTCTGATGGGGAAGAACTTCTGCGGCGTATTCGGTATGCAACTGCGAGGCCACGCGTTTCGCCACGGATTCCCGGTCGCCCGTGACGATGATCAGCCTCCGGAGCCCCATTTCCCGCAACTGGTCCATCGCCGCCGCCGCTTCAGGTCTGGTGTTATCCTCCAGGCCGACCCAACCGAGCAGTTTACCGTCTCTTACGACAAAAAGAATGGACAAACCGCCTGCCTCGGGTCGGGACTGGATGGCGTGAATTGCATCAGCGGCGCCCTTTTCGATCAGTTCGCCGCTGATCCAGCTCCCACGTCCGACGAGCACCCAATGGTCGCCCATTTTCGTCCGGACGCCTTTACCGGCCACCTCTTCGAATTCAGTTGTGTCATGCAGTCGTACTCTTGCTTTTCTTGCGACGCTGCAGATTGCCTGTGCCACGGGGTGTCTGGAGTTCTGTTCCGCAGACGCCGCCGTACGAATCAACTCGACGCCATCGACACCTTGTGCGGGCGTGAGGCGTGTGACTTCCAACTGTCCGGTTGTCAGTGTGCCGGTTTTATCGAAGATCATAGCCGTCAGTTTGCGAGCTGCTTCGAGGTTTTCGACCGATTTGACCAATACCCCGAGTCGTGCCGCCGCTGACAGTGCGGCGACCATGGCCGTGGGTGTTGCCAGGATAATCGGGCAGGGGCAGGCAACCACCAGCATGGTAATAGCACGTTCTACGGCGTTATCGGGATCGCTCTGGCTGATGAAGAACCACACGATGAACACGAGCATGAGGATGGTCGGCGTGTACCAGGCCGCGTACTGGTTGATCATTCTCACCAAAGGCGTTTTGGTCTTCTCGGCCTGTAGAATCAGATCTTTCACCCGGCCGAGTGTGGTATCTTCGCCGGCCTTGGTGACTTCGATATCCATCACACCTGTCAGGTTGATCGTACCGCTGAAGACTTCGTCGCCTTCGATTTTATCCACCGGGAGTGATTCGCCGGTGATATTCGCCTGGTTCACGGTGGAAAGTCCCTTGACGACGCGTCCGTCTGCGGGGATGTTGTCGCCCGGCCTGACGCGTACCACTTCGCCTTTCTGAAGTTCTCTGGCGTCGACCTCGACCTCGCCGCCGCCGACCAGTTTATAAGCGCGGGTGGGTGTGATTTTGATCAGTGATTCGATCGAGGCCTCGGCGCCGAGTGCCGTCCGGTTTTCGATGAGTACGGAGATGATCATGAAAAAGGCGATAGCACCGGCTTCGAGATACCGGCCGGTGACAAAAGCGGCCAGTACGGCGAGTGCGACCAGTTCGTTCATGTGCATGTGGCCGTGGATAATATCGACGATCGCTTCACGGATCAGCCGTACGCCCAGCAGGATTGCGGCGATTGCGGCCAGGATATGGGCGACGTCGCTGCCATCGTCGCCGTGGATCCACCGTGCGATAAAAGCGCAGATCAGCAGCATGCCGCCGACGAGCGTCATTACGATTTTCAGGCTCTCCTGGCCGGTGCGTGAGTCGAGTGCCAGATCGCCTTTGATGAAGTCATGAGCCATGTGTATCAGTTCCTGGTTCCCGGGTCGATGTTCGTATTGTAATAAAGCAGGTGGATTCAAGTCGAATCCACCTGATAAGTGATACGATCATTCATGCATGTCAGGTTCACCAGTCAGCCGCGTCAGCAACGGGATCACCGCCTGTCGGCGGAGTCACGTCGGATGCGAAGACTTTTTTACCTGAAAACCGGGAGCCGTCAGCATCCATGCCGGAGATCACTCGTCATCCCAGAGGCATTCATTGCCGGTGATTTCGTCACCGCGATAAACGATTTCATCTGAGTCTTCATGATAGGCTCCGTACCAAACGTGGTCCTTGATCCCGTCTACATGGCCGTCGAGGAACAGCGTATTGGATGTTTCGCCGGGGTGGCGCAGATGCGGCGCATGAACAACCAGTTCATCATCAATCTTACCACCCGAGACATTTACCCACTCAAATGTACCCTGAGGTTTACGCATGTCCGGTTCACCTATTTCATGCGGATCGGGATCCCAATACAACTCCTCTTCGATAAAATCGGACGGGCTACCCATATCCGTGCCCGTAAGAAACGCCGCCGCATCCATTGCATAAATCGTTGCCGCCGGTTTTGCCACGTTCGATTCTGAGGCGTGCTGTATTCTTGCAGCGTGAATATAAGCATTAACACATTCGCTACAAGCATCGGGCCATTGCAAGATACCTTTTTCATTAATCTCTTCTAACATATAGGTGTTCAAGCCATACGATGTATTGTTATGAGTCAGTTTTCCTTCACGTGATATCTGATCTTCCGCCCGTGCTGCGTACTCATTATCAATCGACAGGTGTTCGGGGCAGAGGAACACTTCCAGGCTTGAAAGGTAAATGCCGCCCTGCTTGCATTTATAAGCATAATTCTGGCATTGAGGCGAATTGCAGGCACTTTCATCACGTTCGAATGTACATTTCCATTCATCGATATTCGGCCAGTTGCCATTGTATTCCGAGGCATAAACCTGGCATCCCATTCCCAATTGTTTGAGATTACTTTTACAGGCGGCGTTTCGTCCGGCGCGTCTGGCCGCGCTCAGTGCGGGCAACAGAATGCCGATCAACAGTGCGATAATGGAAATCACCACCAGCAGTTCGATCAACGTGAAACCCCATCTACGTTTCCCGATCCGGCGATTACTCTGACACATCATTGGGTTCTCCTTTGACTTGGTTACCACATGAATGATTTATGATAATCACATCAAGCTTGCCATCATGTAACGTCTATTGCTGATCCGCAGGGGTCTGCAAGTCCCCGGTATAGCGGATGTCATATCCATGTCCTGCCTGCCGGCAAATCCGTTGTACGGAATCCCGTCCCATACCCTCGCAACCATTTACATCCTGAAAGCATCCCGCCGCTGGAATATCGTGGTCTCTGTTCATAACAGATTCAAATTTAACCGGATGCATAACAGTATTGTAGCATGCCTAGGCATCCAAGCAAGACCTGTTTCTCAACGATCTCGCATAAATTCTGATACGTATTCGAATGCCATTGGGAGAGATTCGGCTGGATGTCATCAACCCGCCATTATAGAAAGATTCCATGGCATGGGAACCCTTTTCCCGTCAATCACGTAATTTTATAAATATTTACATAGTATGTAGTTTTAGAAAAAGCGAACAGGGGGCAGGGCCCAAGGCGCTGGGGGGGGCAAGAAATGGGCGAAGCGACATCACACACATGTCGCGGACCTCTGCCCCATCCGTCCGCCAGTTTCCAGATTTCACATACCCCGGAGAACACCGGATAGAAACCATGCTTGTTTTCGAATTTCTCTCCGTACCCTCCGAGATATCCAGCTCAATTCAATTATGTCTAAATCGTAATGAATTCTTATCCTCTGTCAAGCAGATTCTACTGGTTTTCCCTTAGTTTTGACTATAATTTCCACATAAAAACTCATGATATTCCCTTAGCCATGCCCTAAGACCTGAAAAAACAATGGATTGTCGTTAATTTGACCGGGCCGGGTTTTCCACATGTTATCCCCCGTTGGAGGAATGGCGTATGGTCAGGCGCGATGTTCTGATGCGCGTCTGAGGCGGTCGTTGATCGCGCGGCCCAGATCACGGTCAGGCAGAAGTCTTGCAATGATCAGGTCAAGACCGGCGTGGTCCAGTCGGTACATCGCCGCAAAAAATCCGGCCGCCGCTTCACGGTAATCACCGCCTTGCGACAGGACTTCCGTCATGGCGAATGCCGTTGGCCGATCTCGATCGTCTGTCTGAAATACGATCAGGCCCGTTCGAGCCGGTAAAACACCACGGCCCAGTGCCGCGGTAACCGGCGAATCATCATCAATCAGTCGCAAGGGTGTACGAGGTGAATAATGACGTGTCAGCATTCCCGGCGATAACAGACCCGCAGACGCTCGATTACCTGCGCTTTCATCGTAATGTTCTTTCAGGCCGGGACCGGCGCCGGATGATGTGATGGTCAATTGATCACCCAGTACCGATTTCAATTCCTCGATGGTGATCGCGCCCAGCCGTAAAACAACGGCCGAGGCATCACTTCCACCAGAAACAAGGTCCACCAGTGAGATGACGGTGGATTCCAGGCCGGCCTGACATGGTCCACCGTCGAGGATCAGATCGACCTGGTCGCCCAACTGCATGTGCACATGGCCGGCACAGGTCGGACTGAGCGATGCGAACCGGTTTGCACTCGGTGCGGCGATAGGTGTACCCGCCTGACGAATCAACTGTAACGCCGTTTCATGACGAGGCATACGAACCGCAACCGTATCCAATCCCGCCGTAACAATATCCGGCACCCCCCCCACCCCACCCACCCAC
>CAYRND010000076.1:0-17756 GCA_964425365.1 uncultured Phycisphaeraceae bacterium | reverse complement strand
GTTATCGGCTTGCCCCGGTGGTAAACTTGAGCTTTTATAGCGCTGTAGTGTTATGCCTATGGGATCATTAATAATCATCCGTTTATAGATGGAAATAAACGCACAGGTTATGTTGTATGCTGTATGTTCTTGAAACTGAACGGCCTGAATATGAACGCTTCCGGCGAACAAAAGTACTTGACATTTATGCAGGTGGCCATGGGAAAAATGCGTGAGTCTGAACTGGCCGAGTGGCTGAGAAATCATACGGATTGTTAGAAGCAACCTGCAAGCAGACCTGTAATTCGTATAATGATCTATCAACTCAAGAACACTTATGAATACTGACATTCAAATCGATGCAGTTATTGCCGGTGAAGCCCGGCTTGATCCGGCTCAGTCGCTGCAACTGTACCGGGAAGCCTCGATTCACGATCTCAGCCGGTGGGCCTCGGCTGTCTGCCGCAGGCTGCATGGCGACAGGATACGCACCTACGTAATCGACAGGAATATCAACTATACCAACATCTGCTCGGTGCGTTGTACGTTCTGCGCCTTCCGGCGTGATGCGGATGAAGCGGATGCGTTTGTTCTGGGCCGTGAACAGCTTCACCAGAAAGTACGCGAGCTGATGGCGATCGGGGGCACGCAGATTCTGCTGCAGGGCGGAATGCATCCCGGGCTGCCGCTCTCGTTTTATGAAAATATGCTTGCCGATCTGAAAGCGGCGTTTCCGACACTGCATATTCATGGTTTCAGTCCGCCCGAACTGGTCGAGTTGGTAGCCGCGTGTGAGCTCGATGGCTTTCCCACCCCCGGCGAAAATCATAGTGATAAGCTTGAACCTGAAGTATGGCGTGCGAAACTGTCGGCGATCCTCTCGCGTTTGAAGGCCGCCGGACTCGACTCCGTCCCCGGGGGGGGCGGCGAGGTGCTCGTCGAGTCGGTGCGGAGACGGATTGCCCGCGGCAAAGCAACGACCTCACAGTGGCTGGATGTCATGGCCGAAGCGCAGAAGCTCGGAATGTACACCTCGGCGACTATGATGTTCGGACATATCGAGGGACTTGCAGATCATATCCTCCATCTTGACCGCCTGCGAAACAGACAGGATGAAGCGATTGCCGAAGGCCGGCCGGGCAAGTATGTCAGCTTCTTCTGCTGGCCGTTCCAGCGAGGACGGACACCGCTGGGCAGACTACCGGACTGGCAGATCGAATCCGGCCGGACCTTTCCAGGTGATCTCCTTGCCGAACAGATCTTTCGCGGCGAAGTCGATGAGCATGATGATGACGCTTGCCGCACGGCTGCCCCCAAGGCGGGTAAGGTGCTTCGTACAGCGACCGGACTGGATTACCTGCGACTGCTTGCGATCGCAAGATTGTACCTCGATAACATCCCGGCCGTCGGTGCATCATGGGTGACGATGGGACCGAAGATCGGCCAACTTTCATTGTCATTCGGAGCGAATGACATGGGCTCGGTCATGATGGAAGAGAACGTCGTATCGGCGGCGGGCACTTCTTATTGCCTGACCGAACCTTTTCTGTGCCACCTGATTCGGCAGGCAGGCTATGTGCCCGCTCAGCGTGACAATCGATATCACTATTTGAAAATACACAACGGCGACGATTCGCCGGACCGCCAGATCAAAGACTGGTCAACACAACGAGTCAATCGATTACACCATCAGGTCGAGGCTACTTCGCCAGCTTGAGTTTACGCCGCCGGCGATGCTCGGCCATTTCGACCAGAACACGCTGGCTGATGGTGCACTGCTGAACGATATGGCTGAGCTGCGCAATGAGCGAGATAGTCTCGTCGGAAGAAGGGTTCGGGTTTTTACTCGCTTCGCGCATCGCGGCGAGGGTCACGGCGGCGCTGCGGACGGCTTCGATGGAGGCGTCAAGCGCATCGTCAGCGTCGACTCGGCCGTCATCATTAACGTCCAGTTCGAGTTCTTCATAGCTGCTTCGCCAGGGCGTACCGGCTATGAAGACGGCGATGAGCAGTTCCTGGGCCCGACGGTTCGGCAACAGGTGGATCAGCAGCCGAACAGCGTCGAAATCCGGCTGGCTCTCGCCGCTGATCCAGCGGTACACCGTCGAGGTCGACACGCCCGCCAGTTCGCCCATCTCCTTTGCCGTCGTCAGGTTCTCATCTATCATCCGATGAAATGTCTGACTGAGCATGTTCGTCATGATAATTACCTTGCTGTTACTGCCCCGCCCTGAAGCATAGCGTCCGTTCCGTCATCATAAGCGGGAAATGTACCGCTGGATTCTGCAATTCTGCTAATTGTTACCCGCCGCTGGTATTCTATCAGAGCGGCCGGGACAGATGAAACTTTTTCAGTTTCTATATTAATTTTATATCAGAAATTTCCCCAGACCAAAGCGGTTGGGCTATCAATAAAGTTCGATATCGCTTTATACGAATCTCTCATTCACTTGCTGATCCCGGCCAGTCGTCGAAGGTAAATCGGCCGTTGCGAGAGATGATTTCACCGTCGACGGTGATCGTGCCGCCGGGACGGAGGTCGCAGACCATATCCCAGTGCAGGCCGGATTCGTTCCGGTTGCCGGTCTCGGGATAGCCCGCACCCACCGCCAGATGGAAGGTGCCGCCGATCTTTTCGTCGAACAGTGTGTTCTTCGTGTACTGGGTGATGTTGTAATTCGTGCCGATGGCGACTTCACCGACTTGACGGGCACCTTCGTCCTGGTCGATCATTTTCAATAGAAAGTCGAGGTTCTTCGAGGCGCGGGCATCGACGACACGACCCTGCTCGAAGGTGAGTTCAATATCGTGGACCTCCCGACCGTGGTGCACGGCGGGAAATGAATATCTCACAATGCCGTTGACTCCACCGTCAGGAGCATTCAGATTCGGCCCGGTGAACACTTCACCGTCGGGAAAATTCTCGTGGCCGCAACAGTTGATCCAGGTCATGCCATCGATATTCACCAGCAAATCGGTGCCCGCATCGGTTTTAAAATGTATCTGCTTTTTACCGTTAAGATAATCAACGATCTTCTGCTGCCGTTTTTCGATCTGGCGCCATGCGTCAACAGGATCGTCCTGGTCGAGGTGGCTGGCATTGAAAACAAACGCTTCGTATTCCCGCAGACTCATCTCGGCGTCCTGCGCACTGCTGAGCGTGGGGTAGAGTGTGCCGCACCATTTCAACTCTTTAGCGGCGGCCCGCTGCATGAACAGGCTCATCAGCGGCTTCCTTGCAGTAGAACGCAAGCTCTGCTTTCGCGGGTCAACGCGTGAAAGACTCTTGGTATTGGTTTCAGCCCAGAGTCCGATCGAGACGTCGATGGTTCTTACCTCTTCCATCGCAAGGGGACTGACGTACCGGAGCTGGTCGTCATCGGCGAATTCGAAAAGAATATCCGCCAGACTGTCCGGTGTACTGCGAACGAGTGGATGGGCGCCTGCGCGAAGAACGGCCTCGTAAAGGCATTCAATCAACGGTATGGCGACCGGCTCGCCGGTAATGCGAACCAGTTCACCCTTTTTCACCGCTACCGAATAATCGACAATCACCCGTGCCAGTTTGTCCAGTCGTTTGTCTTTCAAGAGTGCCAACTCCTAATAAAATCGCCCATTGCGTAAACGGATCATCCTATGGGCACTCACGCTGTTCGCCAAGTAAGGTAACGGGAATTTCCGCCGTTGATCGGAAGATTCTTCAGTGAATGGTTCGCCGAGATTGAAAAATGCTTGCCTTGATCAGGCGAGAATGTTAGGTTGGGTAGGTACGGCTGTGACTGTTCAGGAGCAATGATGGAGCAAAGGGCAAACCCCGAAGGCGCCGAAGGCCCGGTCGACCGGGCCGATTCCCACTCGAATCATCCGGTTTCGAAAAGCAGTGATTTGCTAGCCGAAATATCGCAGAGTCATACCGATGCCCAGCCGCTGGGCGGGTATCTCGGCGAATGCGTTCAGCGCACCTGCAATGGCAGACTGTCGGAAATCAGGTGGTTTCGGACCGACTGGCAGCGGGGTGGGGCACTGACCGGATACGCCACGTATCGTAATGACAACGGCGAGGAACAACCGGCGGTAGTCAAATTACCCGTTCCGCCGCGTGAACGCGAGTGGCTGGTACGCCTGCAGCAAGCGTCCGACACGGTCCCACGACTGTATGCCCACGGTGATTCGCTCAACGGCTATGACTTCGCGTGGATTGTCTTGGAACGCCTGACCCACGGCCCTTTGGGCTCGGCGTGGGGCGGAGCCGAGTTCGACCTGCTGGTACAGACCATCGGCCGGTTCTATCAGGCGACCACGACCGTTCCAATCAAAGGCCATGCCATGAAACGCGACTGGTTCATGATCCTTGAGAAGGCAAGAGAACAGGTCGACCATAACGTGATACCCGAATCGAAGCGATGGAAAAAACTGCTCAAGCTATCGCACCAGAAGCTGAAGGATTGGGTGGCGACGTGGGAAAGTCGTCCGATTGAATACTGGTGTCACGGCGATCTGCACCTGGCGAACGCCATGACACGCCGGCCACCCCCGGAAGGACCGGCGATACTCTTCGATTTCGCCGAAATCAGACCCGGACACTGGGTCGAGGACGGCGTCTATTTCGAACACCTCTACTGGGCCAGACGCGACCGGCTGGGCGGACGGAAGCTCTGCAAGCAGATCGCACAGGAACGAAAACAACTCGGGCTCAGAAACGATAAGGATTGGCCCATCTACGCACAGGTGAAACGTAACCTCCTCGCAATGAGCCTGCCCGCACGACTGTCGAAAGACGGCGATCCACACACGATTCAGGCGGCAATGGAAGTTTTGGAACGGGAATTGTCCTGAACTTGAATGCACCTCAACGCCAAAGTTCATGTCGCCTTAACACTGAACCTGAACTTTGAACCTTGAACATGACCATTGGAAGACCCTGACAAATCAATCCTGTATATATTTTCTCGACAGGTTGATCGGCAATCGGCAGAGCAGCTCGTAGCAGTGCGTTCTGGCAAGTTCCGCGAGTCGGGGCATGGCGTTCGGAGCGTGAGGGTCGCTGCTGATGACCTCGACGGCGGACTCGAGCAGATCGCCCGGGTATTCTCCCGCTATCTCGGTCAGGTCCACCACCATCTGGTCCATATTCACTTTACCCAGTACACGAGCGTCATAAATGGGTTTGGCGTGATTGCGAGGATGGATACGCACGCAGGCCTTGTTGGATAGCTCAACGGGATACCCGTCGCCGTAGCCGACGGGAACGACCCCAAGGACACTTTCCTTCCTGAGTTTATGGGTCGACCCGTAACCGACGGGTGTCCGACGCGGATAACGTTGCACATGGATGAGCCGGCTGACCCATCGCAAAACAGGTTCGAGCTGCGGGGTATCGGCCATCACCGGCCCGGGCGCCAGCAGTTGCGGGCCGTACCCGTAGAGGCTGATACCCGGACGTACCATATCAAGGTGGAATCTGCGATCTCGAAGAAGGCCGCAGGTATTCGCGATATGCACAATGGTCTTGTTCGCCAGTCGGCCCGCGTGTTCCCCCACGGCGGACTCGAAACGGTCCAACTGCTCGTAGGCAAAATCCGCGTCACAGTCGGAGCTCGCCAGGTGTGAATAGATACCCGCAACACGGATATGCCTGTATTCGTCGAGTGATTCCAGCAATCCGGCGAACTGTTCAACATTCAAACCACCCCGGCTCATTCCGGTATCGAGATAGAAATGGACCGGGATCGTCATACCGAAAGTCTGGCCGATCTGATTGACCTGGCTGACCTGATCGGTGTCGTGAATGGTCAGATGAAGTTTGCCGGCCACGGCATGGCGATATAACGCATCGGTTCTGGCAAGCGCCCTCACGGGCATAAGAATTAGAATCGGGCACGTGATCGCCTTGCTGACCAGTTCTTCGGCTTCATGCGTATCATAAACAGTAAGCATATCAACACCGGCTTTTTGCAGACGGTGTGCCACCGGTACCACACCGTGGCCGTAGGCATTCTTCTTGACAACGGCACAAACCATGGGCTCGGCGATCCGAAGTCGATCGACACCACTTTCCTCCGTTTGCTTGGAATCGGCACCGCCACCGGACGGCCGGATCAGATGCCTGATGGCTGTGATATTCCGTTCAAGACGGCCCAGACTGATCTCGAGCCAGCTCAGGTCCGCGGTTTTCGGTGTTTCCAGACGCACTGGTGCGGGTAGTGTAATCGGTCCGTGTATCTGAATCACCTGCCTGCTCCCTGTCATGTTGTTGCCAAGAATAGCTAAGCCCTCCCTGCTGTTATGGTTACTCAGAGCACACCGCCTTGCCCCTATCACCGCTCCGCACGGGTCGCACAGGTATGATCCTGATCAGACCGGTCCTGTGCATGGCCTGTGGTATGGCACTTGTTCTGGTATCGGCCGACCGGTATAAACGGGGCAAATTTATCTGACACCTGTTGATTATAAGGGTCCGGAAACCGCTGATGTTGTGACAGAGCAATTCTTCTCGATACAATCTCGATTTCTGGATATCAATGATGAATCGTATATTTGACACAAAAACCACGTTTGAACAGTTGGGCCTGCGACGAAGTGTTATAAAAGGCCTCAATGAATCAGGTTATGATTGCCCGACATCGATCCAGTCTGTGGCCGTGCCCTTGATCCTCCAGGGGACCGATGTGCTGATCCGTGCAAAAGCGGGGATGGGTAAAACAGCGACATACGGCCTGCCGATTCTTCATATGGCAGAAAAAGACCGCATCAACCAGGCGATCGTACTTCGCCCGCAGAATGACCTGGTCGTACAGGCCTGTGGCGAATTGCGAGCACTGGGGCAGTTTACGCCGATCCGCTCCCGATTCCTACTGCAAAGCGGCGAGTTGATGCGGGACAGGTCCAATAACAAGCGGCAGGAGAGCCAGGTGCTCCTGGCCGGGCCGGGACCGATTCTGGAACTGCTCAACAACAGAAAAATCGATGCCGATGGCGTCTGCTGCGTGGTTATCGACGGCCTGGACCGGATGGTCGAACTGGGATTGGATGGTGATATCGGCCGATTGCTCGGGTACCTGCGTACGAACCGCCAGACGATCGTGATCGCCGACACTTTGAGCGACCAGGTCGAATTGCTGGCAAACGAGTTCACCACGGAAACAATGTCGTGGGCTGAGCCGCAAAGTGATACGCTCATCGTTGCTTTGAGTGAACACAGATGCCTGACGGTCGCATCGCATCATAAGCAGGAAGCTCTGTTGAATCTGCTGCGGAGCATTTCTCCGAACGAATCAGTGGTGGTTTTCTGTGACAGCAAGGCGACCCAGAACAAATTAAGTGCTTATCTTCGCGATAATGGCATACGGCTGCGTGAATCGAGTGGACACCGCGCCCGAACTCAGTTCCGACGGGATCGCGGCGAACGACCGAATGGACGGATTCTCGTGACTTCAGGTGCCGATGTACACGCAATACCGTTCAAAAATGTTTCCCATTTGATTCATTATGATCTGCCCGAGAACCCGGAAGTATATGTCCACCTGTCAGGACGTGTGGTTCGTACGGATCAACCCGCCATGGTCTGGTCGCTGCTCGATCCCCACAAGGTGGACCTGCTCGATACGCTGGAAACATACATGAAGGTTGAAATCGAACGTGCCGAACAGCCCGGCGGGCTGGAAGTGGCGACAGGTATTGAATCTGAAACAGGGGAGGTCTCTGAATTGAAACAACAGGAAGACGAACAGATATCACTGAATTCTCTTCTGGGACGTGTCTTGACGGTCGACGTCAGCCAACTGAGCGAACAGCAGACGAAAAACATGTTCCCAGACGGCAGAATTCCCAAGACGGTTCCGACACCGACGCTCGGCTCGCGATTCAAGCCTCGCGGCCGCTGACCCGCGGTCTCGTTGGTAAAACGTAACACGATCGGTTATCATACGACACTCGCGTGTGATTCCCGTTCAAACGGTATTTTCACCTGCCGGTGAACCGCTCCGTTGCCGGAAGCCATTACCCTGGAAGAAGTTGCAGGATGGATGCAGCCGCGGCACTTGCTGCCGGACGGTTACGCGTATACTGAGGTTCGAATTGTCACCATGCAGGAGTCTGTCATGTTTCAGGACTTTTCGCCGCGGATGTCAACACGGGTTCTTGAAGATAACAAGGTGATCCGCTGTACAGTCGATCGTGCCGAGTTGATCGAATCCGGGGAACGTTACTGGTTGCTGAAAACCCACGCGCCGCGGAAGTTCACCAATACGATCTCGTCGGCCGATCCCGAAATGATGACCTACCGCGAACGCGCCCGTGAGGGCGATGAACACGTGGGACGCGTGCGAATCGATCTTGTCAGTGATCGTATCATTCGCGTACGATACGCCGAGGCCGAGCACGTACCTGATAACCACACGCATATGCTGGTCGGCGAGCTGAACCAGCCATGTGACATTCACGGCTGCGAACCCTCGGATGAAGCAATTGTCGTCAGAACAGCGTGCATGGTGCTGACCATCAGGCTCAATCCCTACCGCCTGGTGGTGACGACCCCCGGGGGCGAACCGATCACCGGGGTCGGCGGGCCGGAAAAGGATTACTTCTGCCGGTGGGATTCATTCAACACCGGTATCTGCAGGCCGATCGAGGATGCCGACGCCGACGCCGCGGCGATCGCCACAGAATCGTTCGATCTGCATCATGGCCACTGCGTCTACGGACTGGGTGAAAAGTTTATCCAACTGGATAAGGTCGGCCAGACGGTCGACCTGAATATGACCGACGGCATGGGCGTGATCACCCCACGTACATACAAGAACGTTCCGTTCTATGTAACCACCCAAGGCTACGGCGTGTACTTCAATCACAGCAGTCTGCTCACCTTCTGGGTGGGGAGCATGAGCGCCGCGGATGTACAAGTGGGCGTCGAGGATGACTTTCTCGATTACTTTGTAATGGTCGGCCAGATCACTGACGTGCTCAACGCCTATACCGACCTGACCGGCAAGAGCTGCATGCCGCCGGCCTGGAGTTTCGGGTACTGGCAGAGCAAAATCAGTTACAGGGCGGCCGATGAAGTGCTGGATATCGCCACGAAACTGCGAGAAAATAACGTCCCCTGCGATGTGATTCACCTGGATACACACTGGTTCAAAAGCGACTGGTACTGCAACCTCGAATTCGATAACCAGCGGTTCCCCGATCCCGTCGGGTTCATGAAGAAGCTGCGTGAAATGGGTATCAAGGTCTCGCTCTGGCAATTGTCGTACATACCGTCCGGTTCCAAATACTACGACGACCTGGCCGCCGTTGACGGTTTTGTCAAGAACGCGGACGGCACGCTTTTCAATACCGACTCGAGGCCGGGACATATGACCTCGGTAATCGACTTCACTAACCCGAAGGCGGTCGAGGTATACCAGCGTTACCTGGCAGGGCTTTTTCAAATGGGGGCATCCGTAATCAAGACGGATTTCGGCGAATGGGCGCCGGGCGGCGATGCGAAATACCACGACGGCGGAACAGGTCGCAAACACCATAATCTCTACCCGCTGCTCTATAACAAGGCCGCCGCCGAGGTCACCGAACGTGAAACGGGTTGTCGCATCGTCTGGGCAAGGTCGGCGTGGGCGGGTAGCCAGCGATATCCGATTCACTGGGGCGGTGATAACAGCCCGAACTTCCCCAACATGGCGCCGCAGGTCGATGGCGGACTGTCACTCGGACTGTCCGGATTCCCATTCTGGAGTCATGACATCGGCGGGTTCATCGGCGATACGAACGATCGGCTGCTCATTCGCTGGATGCAGATGGGAATGTTCATGTCGCACAGCCGCATTCACGGCGGTGGTGATCGTGAAGTGTACAAGTACCAGCCCGAAACACTCCGCATCTGCCGGAACTACATTCAACTGCGGTACCGTATGCTGCCGTACATCCTCGGCCAGGCGATGGATTGTGTAGCAAAATCACTGCCTATGCTCCGGGCGATGCCGATTGAATATCAGTATGACCGCAATACATGGCGGCTGTCCGATCAGTACCTCTTCGGCTCAGGACTGCTGGTGGCGCCGATCATGAACGAAGGTACACGCCGGCAGGTGTATCTGCCCGATGGGGTCTGGACCGACTGGTGGACCGGCCGGCGAATCGCCGGGCCGAGGTGGATGGACGTCGAGGCCGATATCGAAACCATTCCACTCTACATCCGAGAAGGCGCGGTGGTCGCCATGGGCCCGGTGATGAATTATGTCGATGAAAAACCTGTTGATCACCTCGATCTGCGGATCGGACGGTTTGAATCTGACGATCACAGGCAAGTGACTGCCTGGGTCAATGGCAAGCCGATTCGTATTGCCTACAGCTCGGAGAATAACTGCCATGTTGTTACGCTGTCGGGCGAACAGATCGATGTCGCCGCCGAACTCGTCGGCGGTGGCGAATGTGCTGTCGCGTGGCGGTGATGGAATGATGATTCGTACCGGAATCGGTGCGATTCTGCATGACAGATATCGAAAATCAATGGGATTTTATCAGCTCTTCCTGGATGAGCTGCTCGAGTCGTGGGTCGGGTTGGCCGCCCAGGGTTTTAAATTTTTCAAGATCGGCCTGCGCCTTTTCATATTCTTCCATTCGCCAATAACAGATGGCTCGTTTGTTGTATGCCTCAATATAATCCGGCGCCAGTTCAATGGCTTTGGTCAGGGCCGCAAGTGATTTTCCGTATTCGCCCAGTTGGTAGTATGCCGCGCCGAGGTTGCTGTATGTCACTTCGTAATCAGGTCGAACAGCGATGGCATGGTCGTAAAGCGCCATGGCCTCGTCCGTTTTACCAGTGAGCATGTAGATAATGGCCAGTCTGTTGAGTGTGTACGCTTCATCAGCGTGCAATTCGAGCGTTCGCTCGTACATGCGTACAGCTTGCTCGATCCGGCCCTGGTCCTGGTAAATGCCGCCGAGGTGACTGGTTGCCAGCCATGACCGCTCATTCTTCGCAAGGGTATCGAGCCATAACGATTCGGGATTCTGATAGCTATGCGCCTGATGCCAGGTAAGCACGCCGAGTGTCGCTGAAAGCAGGATGCCGGCGGCTATTCGCACCGGCATGGCATTCAATCGGGGTCGACCGGCATTAAGAATCGCCGCACCTGCCAATGCGATTAATCCGATACCGGCGTGATACTGGAAATGATCGGCCACGAAGGAGTAGATAAAGGGGTAGACATCGAAGAACCCCAGCGCCGGCGTAAGTGAACCGGCGAAGAACAGCACGGCGGCAGCAGGGCCGCGACCGATGCGATTTCTCAGATGCAACAGCAACAAGATCACCGCGATCACGGCCAGCGGGTAGAACTGCTGCCATAATACTTCTCCACTGACGGACCAACGCGGATAGTTGAACGTAAGACCAGCCGGCCAGAACAGTTTGCCGCTGTAGAACCAGATCGCCCGACCGGCGACAAGAAACCGCTCAAGCAGGCTCAGCTCCCAGTCGGCGCCCGTGGCGCCCACCACGGCTTTTTCCATGTGGATTGTCACAGCGGCGAATGACAGAGCAAAAACAAAAAAACTCAATAACGGAACCGCTTCGCGCCATTGAATCCGGCTTCGCTTCCACCAGGTGACCAGCAGCACCGCGGCGGGGAATGTGGCCGTGACGGTCTTACACAACAACGCCGCAATGAAGCAGAGCAGCGACGACACATACCACCCCCACCGAAAGCGCGGGGTGCGGCGGGGTTCATTACCGAGCGGGTCGAATCGCAGGTAAGCAAGTCCGGCGAGCAAATAAAAACAGAGCGACAGTGTGTTCTTGCGCTCCGTGATCCATGCAACGGACTCGACCTGGACAGGATGGAGCGCAAACAGCGCGGCCGCCAGCCACGCGCCCGGAACGTTCAATCGCAGAAGAATCAGCCATAACAATATGGCGTTAACGGCATGGATGACGACGTTCACCACGTGATAACCGGACGGCTCAAGCTGCCAGAGCTGGTACTCGAGCCAGAAGGATGTGAACACGAGCGGATAATACTGGCGGGTGGTGCCAGGCCGCGTCCAGATATCGACCAGACCCTGCCAGTCGTGAAGGGCGGTGTTCTGAGTCACGTAGTCATCGTCGTCCCAGATGAATCCCGCGTTCATCACCGGCTGATAGGCGAGCAGTGTCGTGATGAGTATCAGGACAGGTACAAGCCAGTGTTTGAATCGGGATCGGTTCACGTTGATTTATCGCTATTCCTGATAGACGTAACTGACCGCCGTACACAGCAGGCCGATCGCGCCGAGGAGCATCAGCATCCAGAAAAACTGGTTCAGATCGCCGGTGATGATACGGCTGATACCACCACATGAAAGAATCGCAAGTGCGAGCAGGCCGAGAACAATGGTTCGCCATCGCAACAGTCGGCGGCGGATTGTCTGCTCGTATTCGAACCAGCCTTCCGAAGGATGATCCATATCGTACAGTTCGCCGCATTCGGGACACCGGCCACGGCTATCGAGGCCTGTCAGGTCGTAGCCGCATTGCCCGCATTGATGTGGTCCCGTATTCCGTGTGGCCATGTGGTTTGCCATTATATGCGTTTATACCCATCCCCCGTTACCTCGCATTCTCCTCGTGGCCCATAGGAAATAAATAACCTACAATCTCGGTAAACGTTGACCAATCGCCCTGTTCGAGAGGAAATTATCGATGTCTGATCGACCGAAGCCGGTAATTGTAATTGTAAGAGATGGCTGGGGTTATAATCCGAACCCGGACCATGACGCCTTTAACGCCGTGAAGCTGGCCCCGACCCCGCGGTGCGATGAACTGCTCCAAAAGTACCCCTGGGTGCTGATTCATACAAGCGGCGAGGATGTCGGCCTGCCGGAGGGTACTATGGGCAACAGTGAAGTGGGGCACCAGAATATCGGGGCCGGACGTGTGGTCGATCAGGAATCGGTACGGATCACCAAGGCCATCCGCACGGGCGAGTTCTTCGAGAACAAGGTGCTCGTTAACGCTGTCCACGCCGCCAAGCGAGATCGACGGTACGTGCATCTGATCGGGCTGGCGTCGGACGCCGGGGTCCATTCACTGCTCGAACACCTTTACGCATGCATGGAATTGTGCAGACGCGAGGAACACGATAAGGTCGCGTTGCACCTGCTGACGGACGGGCGAGATACCGGGCCGTTTACGGGTATCGAATATGTCAGACAGGTTCAGGCGAAGTGCGATGAGCTTGGCGTGGGTACCATCGCTTCGATTGCCGGACGGTACTACGCAATGGACCGTGACAACCGTTGGGAACGCGTCGAGAAGGCTTATTCATGCCTGACGGGCATCCACGGCCGGAAGCAGCAGTTGCCGATCGCCGCGACCGCGGAACAGGCCGTTAAAAATTATTACGACGATCCGACAAACGATTCGCAACAGGGTGACGAGTTTATCGTCCCGACGATGATCGGCGGGACGATCGAAGAGGCTTTGCCGACGCGGATCAGTAACGGCGATAGTGTCATCTTCTTCAATTACCGCGGCGACCGGCCGCGAGAGATCACCAGGGCGTTCGTTTACGACGATAGGAAATGGGCCGAGGTTCCACCTTCGCCCGACAGCGGTAACCGGGGATTCAACCGGACACGGAAACTCGATCTTTACTACGCGACCTTGACCGCTTACGAGCAGAACCTGCCTGTGAATGTCGCGTTTCCAAAGCCGCCGAAAATGGCGAATATCTCCGGCCAGTACCTGTCCGACCTGGGGCTGACGCAGTTCCGATGCGCGGAGACGGAGAAGTTCCCGCACGTCACGTTTTTCTATAACGACTACCGCGAGGAGCCGTTCAACGGTGAATCACGCAAAATGGCACAGTCGCCGAAGGTGGCGACGTATGACCTTCAGCCCGAAATGAGCGCGATCCAGGTCCGCGATTTCGTCGTCGAACGCATCAAGTCCGACGACTGCGATGATTTCATTGTGGTCAACTTCGCCAACGGTGATATGGTCGGCCACACGGGCAATCTCCAAGCTGCCATCAAGGCGGTCGAGACGGTTGACCGGTGCGTGGGCGATATTGTCGATGCGGCTCTTGCCCGTGGCGGCAAATTGATCGTCACCGCCGACCACGGTAATGCCGAGCAGATGTTCGATCCGATTAACGATTCGCCTCACACGGCCCATACCACCTATGACGTTGAATGTATCATTGTCGATCCCGAGCTGGACAAGTCGGCCCGACTGCGTGAAGGCGGTCGACTGGCGGATATCCTGCCCACGGCACTGGCACTGATGAAGCTGGAACAACCCGCTGAAATGACCGGGCGTAGTCTGCTCGAACACTGCCTGGTTGATTCCTGATCGAACTCGCCGCATGACACCTATGCTCTGGATAGCGGCCGTTGTCTTCCTGTTCGCCTGGAGCGCTCAGGCGGTGCTGTCCGTGCTGCAGGTGCGTAAATTCGTCCGACATCTGAAAAAACCGCGCCGGGATGCGTTCGACAATTACCGGCCGCCGGCCGCGGTGATTGTTCCGGTCAAGGGGATCGAGGCGAACCTCGAAGCGAACCTGCGGAGCCTGGTCTGCCAGGACTATCCGTCGTACCGACTGGTTTTCGTCGTCGAGTCGAAGTCGGACCCGGCGTATGATCTGATCGCAGGCACACTGGACCAATCGGCCGGCCCGAAGATCGATATAGTCATTTCAGGACGGGCGCCCCGAAGCCAGGGGCGGAAAACGCATAACCAGATCGCAGCGATCAAGTTCCTTGACCAGACGGATAACCAGACGGAAGTACTGGCTTTCGCCGATACCGATGCCGTTCCCGGCCCGCAATGGCTGGCCGACCTGGTCGGCCCCCTCCAGCAGAAACAGAAGACGGCCGTAACCACCGGGTATCGCTGGCTGATCCCGGAGCACGATACGCACGGCAGGATCAGTTTTACCAGTCACCTTGCAAGCATTATTAACAGTTCGATTGCGTGTTTCTGCGGACATGATCGATGGAACCACGCCTGGGGCGGGTCCATGGCGATTCGCCGCGAAACAGCAAACCGCGGCGAGCTGATCTCATACTGGACCGGTGCGATCAGTGACGATTACCAGATCACCCGCATGTGCCGGGTACTCGGAATGCGGATCTATTTCGTGCCCGCCTGCCTCGTCGCCTCGCCGGCGTCGTTCAGTTGCCGGTCACTGCTCGAATTCGGCCGGCGACAGTACATCATTACACGCGTCCACGCGCCGAAGCTCTACCTGGCGGCACTACTGCTGCACCTGCTGTATGTGACAGGTTTTATTGTCGCGTGGCTCATGTTGATCCTCGGCTTGATCACCTCACCGGGCGATCCTGCCTGGTTGTATGGCCTGGCCGCGATTGTGGTGGTTTTTCTGTGTAATCAATGGCGAGCGGCTTACCGACGGGAGGCGATACGCGTTGCGTTCGGCCACGAAAGGGTAAATCAGATGAATCGCACACTACAGATTGAACGGTGGCTGACGGTGCTGTACATGGCCGCTCATCTGGCGATCATCCTGATCGCCTGCCGCGGTAGACGGTTCCGCTGGCGTGAAACGGAATACGAATTGCACGCGGCACGCCGCGTGAAACAGGTGTTATCGGATTGAGGTTTTTCCCGTAATACTGCATGAAATCATATCGTATTGCTCTTAAAGGGGTCCGCTTATACCGATCAGGTAAACTGTATGGCAAATTACCATCTGCCAATAGGAACCGACGCACTGCATCCCGACTGGCGAGAGGCACGCTGGACGGTATCGGGATTGTTCCATAAGTTTCAGTTCATCTCGGACTATGTGGCATACTTGAAGGAATATCATGATCTTGTTCTGCCGATCGAATCGTTGCATGATTCGCCCAACGTCTCATGGAACGCCGGTCGGTGCTCTGATGCCGATCTGTCGGCCGGCCAGGCCTGCCGGATTATCGATTACGTCAATACCGCCGGTATCGGCGTGATTCTCACCTTCAGTAATCATCTGATCGAGAAGTATCATCTTCAGGACCCGACGGCGAATGAGCTGCTCGATAAGATTGCACACCGCCCGGATATCAACGGTGTGCTGATCGCCAGTAACCTGCTCTCCGATTATATCTCGGGGAAGTACCCGAAACTCCTGCAGATCGCATCGGTTGTCAAGGTCACCGTTGAGCGTGGCAAGGGAAATGCCGATTACTACCGTGACCTGCAGAGCCGGTATGACAGGCTGGTCGTTCACCCGGATGATAATCTCAATGCCGACCTGATCAGTGCTCTCGATCCCACCAAAACCGAGATCCTGGTCAACGAAGAATGTATTCTCAACTGCCCGGTGCGAAAGGAATATTACGACTGTATTGCCAGATGTGCCGCGGCGACGTACATGAATCTGTATGACAGACCCGCAGGTATCGCCAACCTGATGTGGCAGCATAGCTCGTCACTGATCGATAAACTGAACGACGAGCATGAAGCGTTTGTGAATCGAGAATGCCCGGCATATCCCACTGCCCGGCCGTGCCGGCGAAGTACGCTTACGCATGCCGAGTTGCAGGGGATATACAAGCTTGGCTTCCGCCATTTCAAGCTCCAGGGACGAAAGGATGAACTGGTCAAGTATCTGTATAACCTGGTTCATTATATGCTCGACCCACAGCAGATTTCACCGCTGGTGTTCAAAGCCCTGGCAGGCAGGTTGTATTACGAACAGTGTGACCGGCGGATATTCCCCGACATGACGTGGGGACAGAATGGCCAGGGATTACGGGCGTCCGCGTGAAAACACACGCCAGATTATAAAATTTCGTGATCCAACCGTCTAACATCCCAACCCCAAAACTCCACCATGCCACCCGATTCATTCATCAATCGGTTCAGGTGACTTGAGCCGAACAGTAAAGCCCGAAGGAAGAACCAGATCCGCGTTGTCAATCGTAAAGACGCAGCGAATAGTCAGACTGGCCGTGTCAATGTTGCGATCCACAAAGTCGAGTGTGGCGATCAGTTCATCATTCACTGGTGCATCAGCGATAAGCATGTACTGCCGGCCGGTCTGCAGGTCCTTGAGCAGATCCGCCGAAAGGTGCAGTTCGGCCTCAAGCGGGTTCATTTTGATGAGGTGGATGAGGTCCTCGTCCTCGGCGACGGTCGCACCTTCCTCGAACAGCAGCCTGGTGATCTGGCCGTCGAAGGGCGCTCGCAGCTTGTAACGCTCGAGCTTCTCCTGTTCCATTTTCAGTTCGATTTCGGCCAGCTTCTGCTTGTCCTGTGCGGCTTCGAGTCCGGCCTTCGCCTGGTCTCGCTCGAGTGCGGCCTGACGCACTTCCCATTCATTGGCCGCGTCCTTGCGAAAGGCGGTCTCCACCCGTTCAAGTGATATCTGGGCTTCGTCGAGAACGAGCTGCGCGTTTTTGAGCTCGGCCTGGCTCTCCGCACGCATCTTCGCCGCCTCAAGCGCCACCTGCTGCAGCGAATCGTCGATCTGGACAATAACCTGGCTTTGTTTCACAAAATCACCTTCGTCCACGGCGATCGCTTTCAGCACACCGCCGATCTCGGCCGCTATAAAGACTTCCTTACTCGGCTTGACCACACCCTGCGAAAACTCGGAATCTTCAAAACTCAGGCCGTGGACGACTGCAGACAAAGCAAACAGAAAACAGGTTATTCGTATGACTGAGGGCATGGGATGCTCCAGAAGTTTATTCAAAATTCAATTCAAATTCGCCGAGTCCGGCAGGTTGTACCTGCCCCTGTGATGATATACCGATAATCAGTACTTTATCACATCCGCCTACCGTTTTCCCCC
>CAYRND010000075.1:0-17764 GCA_964425365.1 uncultured Phycisphaeraceae bacterium | reverse complement strand
TGGGGGGTGAGTGGGGGGTGAGTGGGGGGGTTGCCAGATGATGTGGGGTGGGCTTTAATTAGCGGATCAGAAGGAGATGCATGATGATCGGATTACTGATGGAACAAGGGAATCGGGAAGGCAGGCCTGTCGGATTCTGGATCGTGGTATGCCTGATTTCGTTTCTTGCTGTTGCGGGTTGTTCTGATCGTGAGAGCAGGCCGGAGGAGGTGGTGGAGGACGAAATGGCGGACGGTCGTGTTGTTCACACTTACGTTGTACGGGGCAGGGTAACGCAATTACCTGATGTGAACCGGCCGGAGCGTGAGTTGCGTATTCATCACGAGGCGATCGATGACTTCAAGAACGCGGCCGGCGAGCTCACGCCCATGGCGGCGATGGAAATGCCGTTTTTCCCGGCGGAAGGCGTGTCACTGGCGGATATCCGCGCAGGTGATATCGTCGAGTTCACATTTGAAGTTCAATGGGAACCTTCAAGCGGTGTATGGGTTACCGACATCAGGAAGCTTTCGCCGGATACGACATTGGAGCTTGGGAATGCTCATCATGGTGGTCATGGTATGGGCGATTGATCGCTGTGCACATTGTGATGCTGATATCAGGTTTTAAAGTTACCTGTTACATGCACTCATCGGGTAAACGTAAAACAACGCGTGTTTCGTTCATTCAGAGGAAACAGGCAGCAGATCATTTTCTGTAAGCGGTATGGGCAAATGTTCGATGGTGTGTGCCTGGTCGACGTGATAGTGGCCGATGGCGGTTCGGCGAAGTGAAGCGAGGTGGCCGCCGGTGCCGAGTTTTCCGCCGATATCTCTAGCAATACTGCGAATGTAGGTTCCCCTGCCGCAGGTGATCTGAAGTTGCAGGTGTGGATAGTGGTAACCGATGATTCTGATCTGATCGATTCTCACTTTTCGGGGCGTGAGTTGGGGTGTTTTTCCCTCGCGTGCAAGTTTGTAAGCACGCCGGCCGTTGACGTGGACGGCGGAATAAGGGGGTGGCACCTGGTCGATAACGCCGGTCATTTCGCGGCAGACCTGTTGGATCCGGTCCCGGCCGGGCGGCTGGTCGACGGCAATATCCTCGCGTTCACCTTCCAGATCATCCGTGGTGGAAAAAGCGCTGAGATCGACCATGGCGAGGTAGACCTTGGTCAGTCCCATGAGTTTTTCGACTGAACGTGTCGCCCGGCCGAGGCAGCAGATCACAAGCCCTGTCGCCAGCGGGTCGAGCGTACCGGCATGTCCGGTCTTGTTACCGCCTGCCGCCTTTCGGACAATACGGACCATATCCATGGAGCTTTTGCCGATCGGTTTGTCGACAAGAAAAAGTCCGGAAAGTCTGTTTTTATTATTTGAAAGCGGTGACACGATGAATAACCTTTACACGGCCGACAAAAGCAATAGGATACCCGGAATGCAGCTACCTGGAGAGGTGACCGAGTGGCTGAAGGTGCGGCACTGGAAATGCCGTGTACGGCTTGTCCGTACCGCGGGTTCGAATCCCGCCCTCTCCGTTGAACGTCAGGGCAACAAAAAAGACTTATAAAGTTGAATACCTCCGGTATTCGAACCCGTCTGGCACGAAGTGACAGAACGCGGTGGCAATGGTCCCGCGACTTTTTCACCCGGCCGACAGCCGGGTGAAAAGCAATCCCGCCCTATTTTGACTCAAGTAATCCAGCCATATAAAAGAACAATAAAAACTTTGTATTTTGTTTTAATTTTCAATGTTCAGGTGGTGGAAAAATTGACCCGGAATATGCAGAAATTACAAAGCCAACCGCGGGGCCAAGTTATAGTTAAAGGATAAAAAAAGTAAAAGATTTGTATTGCGTAACTCGATTTATTGCATTCATTTACGTATTTTTAAATTCATTGCGATCCTTGATTGACAGGGCTGGAAACGTGCCGATAGGATAAGAGCACAGCACTGAATGATAAAACGGATTTAAAGCCGTGGCGCGCCTCCGCGAACAGGTCTTCGGAGCCCTGCAGCGGAGGTTTTTTTATGTTCATATCAATCTCTGAATCACTGACATCATCGCTGGCATCATGTGTTCGAGTGCTAGCTCTGTGTCATTGATCACATGGATCGGTGCGTGCCGGTTGATCAGGATGGTTTCAGCGTCGGGTATGTATAGTAACCATATGTGATGATTGATGATGGCGTTTTTCTTTGCATGCTGTTCAAGTCACGTCTACAAGAGCCATGATTCGCGCTTCTATTGGTTGAAGATACTCAGTTCCAGGCCGTTACCGACATTGATGACAGTGCTTTTCAGTCGGGCATGGGTTCTCAGGTAGCTGATGAATGCCTGAAGCTGATCGGTGTGCGTGTTGATGTTATCTGTCAGAATGGCTGCCTGTGATGCGAGGTGTGGCCAGAGTTGTTCAAGGTATTCATGGCACTGGTCTTTCACTGCGTCGATAAATACAAAGTCGAACTTGTTTTGCAGTCTGACATCGGGAAGCAGTTCTCTGGCGTCGCCGTGGTGGATAGTGGCGTAACGGTCCAGGTTCGCTTGCTGAAGATGCTTTTTAACGATATCGACTTTGCGGGGGTCGATATCGAATGTATGGACGTGTCCGCCGTGTTCCGAGGCGGCGGCAGCCAGATGAAGCGTTGAATAGCCGTAACTGGCACCGATTTCACAGATCGATCTCGCACGTGCCAGCCGAACCAGTTGCGCCAGGCATTCAGCTTCCTCACGTGGAACGCCCCAGAAATCATCGACTTCATGACGCAGCCGATCGACCTGGTCCATTACCTGCTGAACGGGTGGATCAAACACGTGAAAAGCTCCTTTCGGCTTTCTATGGCGGGTGTCGTCTGGTTGGATTATAGAAAATCGGTCGTTTCTGTCATGTGGATGGCATGTAAGCGGGTTGATTCAGGCCGGCTTATTGTGAGGGATTGTGTGGTTGCTTGACAAAACAGGTAAAGGGGGGAAACTTTCGTGCAATGTGTAAGGTGGACCTGCCGATGTTGTTGAGTATGATCACGTATCGATTATGCTTTTTCCGCAGGGTGATGGCCTGCATACTTCTTCTTTCATTGTCAGTCGAGACGGGTCAGGCTATTCCGGATCAGGCTGATGTTGCCATGGATTATTCGCCAACGTCCGAGGTCTCGCCGGTGCAGGTTACGTTGTACTGGGAGAACGACGGTACGTTTCCGAAGAAGAACAACGGCACTGACCGTCACTATACGAACGGGATGGCGGTGAGTCTTTGTCATCAGCCTGAGTGGGCGGAGCAGCTTGCTCCGCTGGTGCCGTTTCACGAGTCGTTCGATCCGACGGGTATCGGTGCGGGTTATCTTTTCAACCAGCTCATCTTCACACCGGAGGATATGGAACGCAGCGATTTGATTACGGACGATCGGCCGTATGCAGGTTACCTGTTCGGGGGTGTCTACTGGCAGCGAGCGAATGATCTGACGATGGACCACTTTCAGATCGATCTGGGCATGGTGGGGCCGTCGTCGCAGGCCGACAGTATCCAGACCTCGATTCATGACATCTTCAACCAGGTAGATCCGAAAGGCTGGGACAACCAGCTCCATGACGAGTTCACCTTTCAGTTTACCCTGCGGAAGAAGTGGCGGTTGAATATCGGCCGTTTCAATCTGTTTGATTGCGAGATCGATAACCAGATCATTCCGCAGTGTACGCTTTCGGTGGGTACGGTTTATCGTCAGGTGCAGGCGGGAGCGGTATACCGGCTGGGGTACAACCTGCCGGACGATTTCGGTCCCGGGCGGCTTGCGGACGTCGCCGCGGCGACCGGCGGGCCTGCGAATGGGTTCAGTTGCTATCTGTTCGGCCGGGCAGCCGGCCGGGCTGTCGAGCATAATCTGTTTCTGGATGGCAACACCTTTCGTGACAGTCATCGAGTGGGCACGAAGCCACTGGTCGGTGAAGTTCAGGCCGGGTTGTCCATCGGATACCGCCAGGACAACTGGCATGCGGCGTTGACCTATAGTCAGACGTACTTGACCGAGGAGTTCGACGGTCAGAACGGCTCGGATGCCTATGGTGCGATTGTTCTGTCTGTTACGGGATGGTTCTGAGAATGACTTACATTTCTTCCGGCATAGGGCGGTAGACAAACCGCATCAGGCCGATGCCCAGTTCATAGAGCAGCCACAGCGGTACGGCGAGTACGAGCATGCTCAGCGGATCAGCGGGTGTCAAAACGGCGCCCAGCGTAAAGCAGGCGAATATGCAATATTTTCGGTACCGGATCAGCCAATGCGGATTGACGAATCGCGACCAGCCCAGTATCAGCATGACGACGGGCATCTGGAATGCGATGATGATGCCGATGGCGAGCATGGCGACGAAGTGAATGTACTGGTTGATATCGAGCAGTGGCTGGACTATCGATTGACTGGGATAGGGTAGAAAGCGGTGTATTCTACCTCCGATGCAGGCTCGCAGTTCGTGCTGCGGCAGCTTGATCCACAACTGACCTTCTTGTGCCGGGGAAGGATCGTCTTTCAGAACAGGTATCTTCAAAGGCGGTACGGTCGGCCCATTCATTTCATTCAATTGTGCAGGAGTCTGCAGTTGGTTTGCATCATCGTTTCGAATGCCGCTGGATCGCACCGTCAGACCTGTGAGTCGATGGATGAACCCGCCTTCGCCCGGCTGGGGGACGTCGAGTGGTGGGAAACTTGTTGTGAAGAAGATCATGAATGACAGGCAGATGGGTAGCAGAATGTAATACATGAACAGCACACTGATCGCCGACATCACGGCGCTGAACGGTGCGACGATCAGGACGGCCTTACGTTCGAAGGGATAGAGTCCGGCTTCGACGAATTTCCAGAGCTGGTAAATAACCCATGGTGAACTGATCACCAGGCCGGCGACAATACTCACCTTCAGGTAGACCGCGAATCCTGTCGGCACGCCGAATGCATAAGCCTGAGGCGGGAGATTGAATACGGCCAGGACTTCTGCCAGCGGTTTCAGCAGCCAAGTCACAATCTGCCGTCCGAAGTACAAGGTGATGATGCTGAACAGAACAGGCCCGACCAGCGCCAGCATCATTCGCTTTTGCAGATCGGCCAGGTGATCCCCTAGTGCCATTCGCTGCAGATCGTGATTCGCATTTCCTGCCGTCGTGGCCATGACCAGATTCTACAGGATGTTTTACGGACAGGCGACAGGCGACGGAGGCAGCCTCAGGCGTTGGATTAAACGATCAGCATGGCATCACCGTAGGAATAGAAGCGGTAGTCCTGTTCGATTGCCTGTTGGTACCAATGTTTGAGGTTGTCAAGACCAACGCCGGGTAAAGACGCCACCAGTGCGAGCAGTGTCGAGCGTGGTAGGTGGAAGTTGGTTAAGAGTCTATCCGTGAATCGCCATTGCATGCCGCTACCCGGGTAAATGAACAGGCTGGTATGGCTTGTATAATCGTCCGATATTTCATCGATCGGGTCGGGTAAGGATTCGAGTGCCCGTACGACAGTGGTGCCCACGGCGAAGATTCGGCCGCCTGTTCTTCGTGTCTGCCTGATCATATCAAGTGTCTGACGGGGCACTTCGAGCCATTCGTTGTGCATGATGTGGTCGGCCGGTCTGCTGGTGCGAATGGGATTGAACGTACCCAGTCCGACATGGAGTGTCAGTATCGCGATGTTCACGCCGATTGAACGGATCGATTGCAGCAGCGGTTCGGTGAAGTGCAGGCCGGCCGTGGGAGCGGCGACGGAACCGGGTCGGGCGGCGTAAACAGTGTTGTATGACTGGTCGTCATGGCCGTGGATTTCGGGTTCACCTGCGGTTCGCCTGGCCTTGCGAATATAGGGTGGCAGAGGCGGCCTTCCGATGGATGCCAGCAGTTCCCAGGTTATTCCGTCGGCCTCCAGCAGGCATTGCCATACGCCGCCGCCTTCATGTGAAACGAGTACCAGCCGGGCCGTTTCGTTGAGGGTAATGACTTCACCCACCTCGAGCCGGCCACGGGTTTCGAACATGGCATGCCAGTAGACGCGTTCGTCTTCATTTGCCAAGTTAAGGAACAGCCCTTTTACCTTCCCGCCTGTGGCCGCCCGAATACCCACGAAGTAGGCCGGGACGACACGGGAGTGATTGAGCACGATCAGGTCACCGGGTTGAAGGATGTTCAGTTCCGGCAGTTGGTAGACCTGGCGGTGTTCAATAACGGCCTTGTCACCGGGTTCGGCGGGTCTTCTGATGACCATCAATTTTGCATGGTCACGTGGCCGGGCGGGATGCCGGGCGATATGGCCCGGGGGAAGATCATAATCGAGATCAGTCAGCTCCATCCCTTCAGGATACACAAGCAGTGACAGTAACGTGTAACGAGGCGGCCCGAAGCATGCGGGTGACCGGCCATGTCAACCCGGATGTTGATCTGTGTGAACATTCCACAATATCCGAAAAAGGGAATTCAAGGGTGTGATTTGTAACATAATGTTATATAGGAGCTTAAGTTCGGTTTTTTTGGTATCCGGGCGCGGTATGCCGTTCGCATGTTGTTCTCAGGTGAGTGTTGAACCGTTTGCCAATCTGACGATTGCATTGATCCGGTACCGTCTTTTCGGGCCTGACCGGTTCAAATGCACCACTCCGCAGTTGCTCAGCGAAACCCATTCACTTCCGCAGCAGTTGGCGGCCAGGTGCAGGGTGGTCAGGCAGGTACAGGATGCCGCTCAGGGGCGGTCGACGGAACAAACCGGGCACGAGGTCGATTCAGAGGACATGTCGGCCGGGGATCATAAGAAATCAGTATGCAATAATCGTCAATATTCCGTGGATGATGGAAACAGAGAAATATCAGAAACAGTTGAATCTAATGAAAGCATTACCGTGCATCGTGCCGACATGAATAATGTCGGCACCATACTTGATGTGATGGCCTGATCACGAATTTGCGAGGTGACCGCCATGCAACTGAATCAATCGATTGAAAGTGTCATGCGTCAGATCAATGGGTTTGATCGCAGGCATTGCATAGATGAGCTGAAAGCGTTTCCGTATATCAAGCTTGATTTCACGGATGAGTTTCTGCAGGAGCAGAGTCTCGATCGACTGCGTCATATCCTGATGGCAGCGATTCTCGTTGCCAGGCGGCATCTATAGACGAGCCATTGCCACACATTTCAATCATGACGTCTGAACACGGTTCTTCTTGTTCGATGTGATTTTCATCGCTAATCTGTCGGCCATGGATTACGCTGGAGGAAATCAGCGAACTGGTTTATCGCCGGTAACATACCGTCGGAAGATGCGTCGTCGTCGTGTGACGGTGAGCCTGACCCTGATCCTGCTGGTGGTATTGAGTGCTTATGCCGATCGGACCGGCTGGTTTGTTTCTCCTCGGGATGACATGCACTTGTACAACCAGCGTAGATGTCGTGTTGTCCGGGTGATCGACGGTGATACGGTAGTGATCGAACGGTGCGGCCTTAACAAGCATCAAACAACAGTGCGGCTCTGGGGTGTGGATACGCCGGAGTTGGCACGGGCGGGTATCAGGGCGGTTTCAGAACCGTATGCTGAGGCTGCCAGAGATTTTACAATAGCGTGTGTCTATAATCAGACTGTCCTGATTGAACTGGAGTCCCATCAGCAGCGTGATAAATTCGGGCGACTCCTGGCGTATGTTTATTCAGAGGACGGCAGGCTGTTGAACGAGCTGCTGCTGGATGAGGGGCTGGCAGACTTCGAGCCTCGGTTCAGCCATCGCTTTCTCAAGCGATTCGAGCAGGCCGCGAAACGGTCGGCTACCCGTCGAATCGGGATATGGACGGATTAAGTGGTTTTACATAATAGACTTGATAATCATGAGCAAAAACGGAGAATAGAGATACCATAGCGGGGTAGACAACGGCATCTGACCCATTCAGAAGCGGGAAAGAGGTTTATGGCGGCGAAAGCATCAATGAGATCGGGGTATGTCGCACGGCTGGTCATACTGGGAGGGATGTTTCTTTTTTTCGCATTGTATTTTCTTTACGATGCGATGATCGGCTATCCGAACAAGCAGTTCATGCAGTTGGAATACCAGCGGTACATGGAAACGTGGCCTGATGATTACAGTGAACGATGGCTGCCGTACGCTGCTGAACAGGGCTGGCCGACGGACACCCCGCCCGGCAAGCCCATGAGTGATATGGATATCAAAACGCAGTATATTTACTTCGTTATCTGCATGCTCATCGCGTTTCCGTTCGTGATTGCCGCGATCCGGTCGAGGGCGAGATGGGTTGCTGCTGATGAAGACGGTCTCAGAACGAGTTGGGGCAGGCAGATCAACTGGGATCAGATTCAAACGCTTGACCGTTCCCGTTGGAATTCCAAAGGGATTGCCGTTGTTCATGGCAGCGGTGAGAAGGACCGGATTACACTTGATGACTGGAAATACGATACCGAACCCACGCGTCAGATTGTGAAGGAGATCGAACAGCACCTCGGTCTCGATGCGCAAACTGAAAACGTTGAAGCGACTCAGAACAGGGATGAATGTATCCAGCCTGAGATATCTGATGCATCAAAATGAAACGGTCAGGCGTACGGTATTTGCCTGATGCCATTGCCTGTTCGGGATCAGGAAATGATATATCGGCCATTGGTGGGATAAGAGCACATCAAGTTGATGATACAGCACTAATCCGGCGTTATTTCTGCAGGCGTCTTTTCAGGGTTTCGATTCGGTGTTCCGTTTCAAGCAGTTGGCGTTCAAGCACTTCCCGATCGGATTCGCCGGTTGCTTCGGCCAGTTTCTGCTTGATCTGGCGGGCTTCGACGGTTAATGCTTCCAGTTGTTCGTAGAGAGCTGTTTCCGGATTATACGCTTCACTCATGGGGCTTCTCCCGTGCGGGATACAGTTCGGGCTGAACACACCCCTCGGGCTGCAGACCCAAGGTCAGGTCCTGCCGGCCGATGCCGCCAGTTCGCGGAGTCGTGGCAGTACCACTTCCTGTGCAAGTATTTTTATACAGGCAGCAATGGGAATGGCAAGCAGCATTCCCAGAAGTCCGGCGATGGTCGCGCCGAGTAGGACGACCAGCATGACCGTGAGGGGGTCCATTTCCGTCGCCTGGCCTTGGACGAGTGGTTCGACCACCCAGTTATCGGCGAACTGTGCGATGAAATAGACGGCCGAGGGCCAGACCAGGACCATCCATAGATTGAAACCCGCCTGGCCGGGTGCAACAGCGTCGAGCCACGCCAGCAGAACCGCCAGCGGCCACGCGAAAACCGCGGCAAATGGAATCAGGTTGAGCACACCACCCAGCATGCCCAGGAGCAGCCAGTAGGGTACGCCCGCTAAGGCCCAGCCTGTACTCAGAATGACCATGACCACCAGCGCCTGAATCAGCCGGCCTCGGATGAACGCCGATACGGTGCGGTCCATCTTACTGATGATTTCAAGTGTTACTGTGCGATGTTCGGCAGGGATGAACGGCTTGAACCATTCGATGATCGGGTCGAACTTCCAGACGAAGAAGAAGAAGCAGAAGCACGTGACGACTACAGCCAGAATGAGATAGCTGAACAGGCCGATGGTTGAACTGACGACACCATAGCCCACATCCAGCCAGCTCAGCAGCGTACTGACGATGGTTTCCAGATCAGTGGCCTGCGTGGCACCGTCGGCTGACGTGGTTGCCGTGGTAAACGTACTGCGTGCCATATCGTGCAGGTATTCACCGAGGCTGCTGATATCCCAGCCCAGTCGTTCGGCGAGCTGATCGGCGTAGCCAGGCAGTTTACGAATGAGCTGTTCGATCTGGCCGACCAGCTTCGGTAGCACGTAAATCAGAATCGCGGTGATGATGATGACCGCGATGAGCATGATCAACGCCGCGGAAATCGGGCGTGGCAACTTCAATCTGGTATGAGCCAGTTTCACGAGCGGGTTGACCACGTACGCCAGTGTGAGTGCCAGGACAACTGGCAGGAGCACGGATCGCGTGATGTAAATAATGTCAAGCAGCGGTGGAAGCAGAAAGGAGGTGAGATAGAGGGTCAATAACGCCAGAATCAGGTATTGAAACCATCGCTTATGCCATAGCGGACGAGTCTGATCGGTCATCCGTGACCTCCTTTTGCCGGTTATCGCATGTGTACGGGACGGCCACCGCCCTGCATACATGTTTTTTCGGTTGATCAGCTGCTTTCGGTTTGTTTTTTAATTTTTCCCGGGTGCGGTCAGCGTGGGCGAAAAGGCGCTGGTGAAGTCGAAGACTTCGGTGAAATCGTCCAGGGAGTCCTCAGCGGTTTTATACATCAGTCCGGCATCGATCATCTCGAAGACGATATGGCCGAAGTCAACGCATTCCGTAATTTTCCAGCGTTTAAGTACTGTTTTTGCCAGCAGGCCGTACTGCTGAATGGCGTAATCCCGCAAGCCGAAACACAGCGTCTGACCATCGACATGGCGTTGGCGGCGGTGTTCTTCGGTAAGGTGTTTTTCGCGAGTCGGCTTACCATGGACGCGTCGGACGGTGAATTCAAGACCTCGTTGTACGAAGATGAACGCATCAATCGGGTACTTCGATTTCTGGGCTACGTTGAGAATATCATGCGTTGGCATAAGGCCATTCATCCTGTTCAGAGTCCTGGCGGAGACGTTTCACAGACTTTCTGTCGCCGACCAGCTAATTATACTTGAGATGTCGGGGAAAGCATCCACCCGGCTGGATGAATTTTTCGTTCACCAGATCGGCGTCTTTTCGGTATAATGCTATTAAAGTCATATTTTTCATATAGTTGCGGTTTTTGTTTTTAAGTTGAGTTGTTTCTTCTCAAAAGTCGGTACCGGGCTCGCTTGGTTATGGTCTGGCGCTTGGAATGGGGGCTGAAAAGGTAGGGGGCTTGATGTTACAATACTGAGTTCGTATACCTTCCCGGTATTCAGCACGATCAGTTGAAAGGTTCATGCATGGGGCAGACCGCCGCGGCAGAACGATCACGGTTTCCGTCTACCTGCTGGTCATCTATTTTTGATGCCGCCGGACATCAGGGCGCGTGTGCGGACAGTGACGGTGCTCAGGCGGTGAAGCGTTTTCTGATCAGGTATTTGCCGGCGCTACGAAAGCATCTGTTTTACGTCTATCGATTGAGGCATGACCAGATCGACGATTTACTGCAGGATTTCATAACGGATAAGATATTATACAAGAACATTCTGGCAGTGGCGGATCCGCAACGTGGGCGGTTTCGGTCATTTCTACTGACTGTGCTGGACAATTACGTACGGAACAAGCTGGCACGCGATGCTGCTTTTAATACTGACCGGTTGGGTACTGCTGTTCAGGATATTTCAGATGTGAGCGACAAGTCGGCGGCCTCTGAGCTGTTCGACCTGGCGTGGGCCCGTGAAGTACTGATACAGACCATGCATGAAATGAAAGCAACCTGCCGAACCGGAGGCAGAGAGGATATCTGGGCTGTTTTTGAATATCGCATCGTCCGGCCGATTCTTGATCATGAACAGCAGATTTCTTACCAGGAGCTTGCCGGACGATACGGCTTTCGATCCGCGTTGCAGGCGGCCAACGCGCTGACCACCGGCAAGCGGATGTTCATCCGGCTGTTCAGAACGGTGGTACGCCAGTACGTGCGGGATGATATCGAATGTGATCAGGAAATCAGCGATCTCTGGTCCATTCTCGCCAGGGGCCGCGTTACTGCTTATGACAATGGCAATCATGGTTGTTCCTGGTATGATGCAGGCCGGGGAATGAACAATGGGGAGGTACCGGATCATGACCGGGACGGATGAGGATGTCGATCGCATATACCAGAGTGACCCCGTCAGTCTGGCGGAGTTGATTCGTTCCTGCAGCGGGAACGAGCAGTGGACGAGCCATGACCTGGAACTGCTCTGGCAGGATTTTCTGAACCTGCCCGTTGCTGTACTGGGTCTTGACGAACTGGTTGATATCCAGATGCAATCAACGGGCGGTTCGCTGGGGCAGCTCGTTTCCGAGCAGTCCCTTCCGCTGTCGTTATGCGAGAAATATAAAACGGTGGGCAAGCATCTTGCCCGCGGAGAGAATGACAATGTACCGCGAGAACTCGGTTCCGCATTGTATTATCTGTGTATCGCGGCGGGAATGACACGTTATGACAGGCGGCTCACCGAGTTATCCGATAATGAACTCATCTCCGGTTTCAATTGGATGCTGGAACAGAACTGGCTGGATCAGGCCACGCACCAGGTCATCACAGCAGCGCATCAGATTGTTACACATCAGGACAGATCACACGGACCAGCATGACAGACGGCGAAAGGTACCAGTCAGGTCAAGCGAATCCGCATGGCGGATCGGGCAGCGATGGCCATCAGTCTGAACATACCCGTCGGAAATTCCCGCCGATCAGTGGTGATGGAGCACTTGAGTCCGACACTCACGTCGAGAGTAGTGAGAGTGGCTATCCCGCACTTGACGGCTATGAGATCATTGACCGTCTGGGTGCCGGTGGCATGGGTGAGGTCTGGCGGGCACGTCAACTGAGTACGAACCGCGAAGTGGCGGTCAAGCTCATGCAGGCCCGGCCGTTCTGCCATACTCATCGAAAACAGCGATTCGAACGAGAGGTCGAACTGGCCGCCAAACTGGAACATTCCAATATTGCCCGTATTTACGACAGCGGGATCAACCGGGGCTATTTCTATTATGCGATGTACCTGATCGACGGCCGGCGGTTGGATGAATATGTAAAAACGCAGAGGCCCTCTCGAGCAGGGCTGCTTGATTTGTTCAAAAAAATCTGCATGGCGGTGGCATACGCGCATCAGCACGGCGTACTTCACCGCGATCTGAAACCGTCGAATATCCTTGTAGATGAACGTGGTGAGCCGCACCTGCTCGATTTCGGACTCGCGGCTTCATTGAATGACAACGATCACCTTCACACGATGACCACAGGGATGATCGGGACGATCCCCTACATGTCACCCGAGCAGGCGACGGGTGACGGCGGTGGAATCACGACGCGATCGGATGTTTATTCTCTGGGTGTGATGTTATACGAACTGCTCAGCGGGAAGCTGCCGCATGACCCGGAGGGTTCTCCCTATACCCTTCTCCGACGGGTGGCGGAGCAGCCTGTCCGGCCGCTGCGGAGATATGTCAATGACATCCCGTCCGACCTGGAGGCCATCGTTGACAAGGCGATCAACCATGATGCCGGCAGGCGATACGCAACCCCTGATGAACTGGCTGCTGATCTCGGCCGGTTTCTTGCGGGCGAAACGGTCACGGCCCGGCGGCTTACCATGACATATTTCATGGCAAAGTGGCTGGGTCGGCATCGTTTGCGTGTCGCGGTTATCAGTTCGATATTCACCGCGTTTCTTGTCCTTGGTGTGTATTCTTATGTAAAAATCAACCTTGAAAAGCGGCGGGCGGTGTATCATGCAGACCGTGCCCGGCAGCAGCTTTATCAGAATCGTATCGAATGGGCGGACCAGGAAATCAAACGCGGCAACGTAGCCGACGCCGGGCGGATTCTCAGTCAATGCCCTCAGGAACTGAGAGGCTGGGAGTGGCGGTATCTGAAATACACTTCAGATTCCAGCCTGAGGTCATTTGAATCATTTCAGAGTCAGGTCCATGCACTGGCCTGGGATGCAACAGGTGAAAGACTATTTGCCTTTTATTCGAATGACCGTATCAGCTCGTGGCATTATGCAAGCGGAAGTTTATTACAGACCGTCGAACTTGCCGGAAGCATGTCAAATGACGGTGTATTTATCAAAGGCGCCGAGGTGATTGTTGTAAACGAAAAGAGCATGGGATTATCAGCGTGGGATACGGAAACCGGTCTTATGATAGCGTGCTTACCTGTCCATGCCGGCGAGAACATCAAATGCCTGGCCGGTTCGGAGGACGGCCGGTTGCTGGCGGGTATTTCGAGCGGTGGCCTGTTGCATATCTGGGAAACAGCGAGCTTTAATCTACTTCAAACGATTGACGTGGGGAAGGACCTGTATGATTTATCGGTTTCATGTGATGGCCGGTGGATCGCAGCGACCGGAGGACGAACGTGTGTGTGGCATCTGCCTTCGGGGTATATGACGGCTGAAACAGAATCGGGCGGTGGTGATGTGTCGATCAGCCGCGATCATCAATGGCTTGCGGTCGGTCATGCAAACGGTTCGATCGAGATCAGGAAGTTACCTGATCTTGAACAGGTTTCGATATTGCAAGGACATACCGGCCGTGTTGCCGCGGCGCATTTCCTGGAAGGTGATGCGATTCTGGTTTCCGCCTCGACGGATAAAACCATAAGAATCTGGGATATCGTCGAGAAGTATTCCATCGTCGTTCGGCGCGGGCATCTGGATGATATCAATGCAATGGCATATCAGCCGCGTTGCAGGCAGGTTGTCACCGGGGCCATCGACGGATCGGTCAGGGCCTGGGATATTTCTGACATATCGGGCAGTTTTTTATTCCCGAAAGGTAATATGCTCGGGGCATTCAATGGTAGCCGGGGATCGCTGTATGCCTGCCTTAATGGCGATGCATCCGTTGTGATCATGGACCTGGATCATTTGACTACAGTGAAGTCTTTCCCTTCTCATGAGCACTTCATCTGCCATGATGTGGATGCGGCAAGCGGACTGATCGCTGTCGGTGATCCGCAGGGTGTGATCAAGCTTTTTGATCCCGAGGCGGGCCAGGTATCGGAACTCAGTTGTGACGGCCCTGTTATTGATCTCAGGATCAGTCCAGACAATCATCTGATTGCCATAGCGAAGAAGAGCGGCCGGGTGGAACTGTGGGATATCAATGAACGGAAACTGCTTATGGAGCGTACCGGGCATTTACCAATGGCCTGGCTCGGCGGAGGGCGTTATCTGGCATATGCGGTAGTCGATGTGAACGACCCGCATGATATGCGTGTTTCCGTTATTGATGTTGAGCGGAAGGTTTCCGTGAGTTATACGGCTGGCGGTCATTCGGGGAGTATTCTGCATATCGGTAGTGGGCCCGAAGACAATATTATCGCGACGGGTGGCGATGACGGTATGTTGAAATTGTGGAATCTGTATACAGGAAAATTATTGCGATATTACCAGGTGTTTTCCAACGGCGGTGTCGGTGGATTTGTGTTTACAGATGACGGCAAGCGATTCGCAGCGTTCGGCAATTCATCGAAGTGGGTTAATGCACATGACGGCTCTGATGTACTGATATTAGATGATATACCACCCGTCATGGTGGACAAGGCGTTTATGTCGGACGATGGAAGCTGTATTACTGTTATTTCGCCAGTTGCGTGCTATCAATGGCATTATTGATGCTATGTATAGCCGAGGGCCGGTTGTCATGTGCTGACAGTGGCACTGCCGTCATTGCATTTCATCGAGCCGTCATAAAGGCAGTAATTACCCACAGGATTACCATCAGCAGGATTTCGCCGGTAATAACTGGTGCCGTAGCAACCGGAGCCATGTCGGTAATCCCAGACTTTCATTTCCCATGACGGATTGCCGCTGACGGAGATGGAATAGAGTGTGACATAGGTGAAATCACCTGATGAGCCCGCGTAAAGTTCATCGCTTTGCCTGACGAGCGACTGATCGCCCGTGCATGGGCTTATCACTTCAACGTCGAGCGTCTCAGGCAGGGAATCCATCATCGCCGGATCAACGGGTCCCAGTTGGGTCATGAAGCTTTTTGAAGTGGGCATGTGTAGCAACCTTTTTTGAATCTGTATCCCAGAAATACCTGCCGGTCTGACGCAGCCGCGGCAACGACGACATCGGTCGCAAAAAGCAAAAAAGTAAAAATTATCTAATAATAATTGCGCCTTTTTTAGAATTATTCTAAAACAGTGGGATGGCCGCGCTTAATGCACGGACCATCCCACCCCCTGGAAAGCTCAGTTGTCCATGCCCTCCAGACCGTCCCCGACTGCCCATATAAACATCAAAGTTGCCCCGGATTCCCACACCTCCCGCTATATTTACACTGCAGGGTGTCTTTTTCTGCGCAGCCGGGCAGAAAAATTTGTTTTCAGCTATTTTCAGGTTAATTTACATTCATGTCCGCAAGGGACAGCCGAGTAGCGGCGGGGATGTCTTACACGAAGAAATGAAAGGGACCGTATTTATGACAAGGCATGTATGCAGGATTGTCGTTGTATTGTTTTCAGGTATGGTGGGTGTTACCGCCCAGGCTGCCGTTATCACTGATGAACCCGTTATGGTCTGGGAGAACGGTTCAATGACGCCGTGCCCGACGATTGTTCAGCAGCCGATGGAAAATTTCGGCAACATCGTTGGCGACCCGCCGAATATTGTGATTCTACTGGACCCGGTGAGGCATCATGGTATGCAGCCTGTGGATTACGTTTTTTCTGGCGCGAATTCTCCTGCGATCATGGCGGATTACACCGATTACGCTTTATCCGGTTTGACAATTAATGAATCCGGGATCGATTGGACGGGGATGATCATCCAGCTTGGTTATGGACACGGCGAGGACTTTGTTGCTCTCGATACGATCGGCGCCCCACTTGATTTCGATACGCCGGAAAAAGACGGTGCCGTTCGATTCCAGGATTTCGACCTGATCAGGTATGAAGACGCACTGCTGGAATGGGGTAACAGTGTCGCGATTTCCAGTTCAATGTTTCATAATGCATGGGATATCCCGATTCATGTCGGTAATCATGGCAATACGCCGTTCAACTTTACCATCCGTCACACCCCCATTCCTGAGCCGCAGTCACTGGTGCTGCTCGCTGCGGGCAGTGTACTGCTGGGTTTGAAACGCCGTGCTTGATCCTGCAGTTACTCCGATGAGCCATAGGCCTGTTATAATACCGTTATGTTTGTTCGGCTTTATGACAGCGGTCTGACAGTGTCGCCGGTGTGGTCATCGAGCCCGATGGTGTAGAAGCGATATGACGGTTTCTCGACGTACAGCAACACATGCCTTCACACTACTGGAGCTGCTTGTAGTTATTGCAGTATCAGCGATGCTGATTGCGATCGTGGTTCCGGTGCTCGGCCGGGCGAGGGGTACTGCACGCAGCGCGGCGTGTCAGAGCAATCTGCATCAGGCATTTACCGCATGGCTCATGGCGCTCAACATTCACGACTTCCAGATTTCATATACGGAAACGATCACCTCGGACGCTCATCCGAATGCCGACGAGTATCTGCTGGAAGTGTTACCCGATATCGCTGATCCTAATATCCATGTTCAGTATTCCGACCCGAATGGTGATTATTCGACGCGTGGTTACGGCGATCCGAATAACATCAGCCGTCGCCTGGTCTGTCCGGAAGCGGAACGTATGTATTCGCCGACGCTTTACCCACGTCGAGTATTGGGCTATGCAATCAACACGCTCTGGCAGAATACCCAGCCGGCGAATTTCCGCGACAATCCCGGGCGCTACAATGACAGGCGGCAATGGAGCGATATTCGATCGCCTTCGACTTATCCGTGGTACGTCGACGCGGCTTTTGTCGAGGCCACGCCGTATTACATGGCAATGTGGCATGTACCCAACCTGAGCGTCGGGCTGCCCGGCTGGGGCGTCGGTTTTCATCACGCAGGCCGGACCAGCGCCAACGTGGCATTCGCCGACGGCTCGGTCAGGTCCGTGACCGAATCACAGGTTATCCGCGACGCCTCTGATGTGAACGACCTGGGATGGTTTGAAAATCGATAGCCACATGGTCGAGCTTGTTATTAACACTACAGCGCTATAAAAGCTCAAGTTTACCACCGGGGCAAGCCGATAAC
>CAYRND010000074.1:0-17878 GCA_964425365.1 uncultured Phycisphaeraceae bacterium | reverse complement strand
CATCATCACTGCTCTACACTGTCAAGGGTGTGGGTTGGCCGGACGCTTACCAACCTGATGTCACTCTCATTACGATTGGTACATAAAATGGGTGCAGGCCGGGATCATTTCATTTCGGGTATGGTGATGCGGCGGATAAGCCCGAATTGCCTATTGAGCTGAAAGCTGAAGCGGTGGCCATGGCGAAAGACTACCTTGAAGACCATCCCAAGGTTCATAGGCGGTTTGAACAGGTGGCGAGTGTCGTAAAGGGTTTTGAAACGCCGTTCGGTATGGAATTATTGTCGACGGTTGACTGGGTAGCCAGATATGAGAGTGCAGGTAGTCCTGAAGAAGCGATGGATAAGACTTATCAGTGGAGTGATCGCAAGCGAATGTTTACCGAGAAGCATATTCGAGCGGCCTGGCATGCACTGGAACGAGAGCATTGGCTGCCTCAGCGATGAGCCGGGATTATGGGTAGAATTCATCTGTTTACAGTACATGGTATTGGCTGGTTATCCAGAAGAGAGTACCTTGATAAGGTAATTGCAACGAACAGTGTGTAGCCTGGATTTGCGATGGAGGTCCGAAAATGACGAGATATACTCCGCGGGTAACAGGCGTTTTCATCTCAGGCAATCCCTTTCTTGCGGGATTATCAGGTTTTTATGGTCATTATTCAGTTGCCGGAGTGGCAATCAGTCGATATACTGAGAACAGTACACCCGCCGGGCGCGTCGCAAGACAGCTCACTTCGGCGGGTCTTCTTTTTTCCGGGCAGGGGGCATGGTGATGAAATACGACAAAGTTCCTCTTTCATTTGAAAAGCAAGCGGACCTACTCCTTTCACGTGGAATGGAAGGCGATCGGGCCGAGATGGTTTCTCGTCTGGCTGTGGTGAATTATTACCGGCTCAGCGGCTACTGGTACATGTTCCGTGAACTACCTGGCCGGACGTTTCGTTCAGGTACCACATTCGAGCAGGTATGGAGACGATATGTTTTGACCGGCAGCTACGTCTTATTGTGATGGATGCTATTGAACGTGTTGAAATCGCGATACGCACGCAGTTGGCTTATCACCATGCCCATCATCATGGTTGCTGTTTCGCATATGCTGAAAAACCTGATGGACTACCTGACATTCGTTCAGACCAGCGGAACAAATTTCTGGCAGCGTTAGCTGATGAGATGCGAAACAGCAAGGAGACATTCGCTGAACATTTCAGGAACAAATATGGCAAGGACCATGCTTATATGCCGATCTGGATGGCAGCCGAGATCATGACTTTCGGGAACATGCTGACGCTTTTTCGTGGTTCTTCATCGACGATTAAACGTTCCGTCGCGGCCATGCTTGACGTGCATGACAATGTCATGAAGTCGCGGCTGCTTTCATTGAATACGATTCGAAACATCTGTGCACACCACGGACGTTTGTGGAATCGTGCATTAGGGGTCAAGCCGTTGATTCCCGACAAGGATACTCAATGGCATGCGCCTGTTGCCATAACAAATGGCCGCATATTCTGTATTCTTACAATTCTGAAATATTGTCTGGACCGTATTGCTCCCCAGAGCGCCTGGCCGCAGCGTGTTCATGAACTGCTTAACAAGTATCCTGACATCCCTCACTCGGGTTTGGGATTTCCCGATAACTGGCTGAAGTGTCCTCTCTGGAGTGAGGATCGTTGATCTGAAGGACGAGATATTATCTGAGGTTTGTGGATCACGTATTAACCACAAATGAGTTTGTGGATCACAAAACTGGATTTATGATCCACAAATCATGAATTCTTTCAGAAAAAGACATTGCACGATCAAAAACACTATCATATAATAGTGTATTCTGCCGATAAAAGGACTAGTGGATGGCAAAACGTCGTGAAGTGGTCGACTTTCTGAACCTGTTCAAGAGTTGCGTGATGTTGGATCGTTTTGCTGTCAGGGACAGGCAGAAGAATATTCAAGGGTTGATCGATCTGGGGTTGACGCCTTCTGATCGGCGGGAAGTGTTACTGGCATTGGTGCCGGAGGATTACTGTTCGGGGCCGATGCCGGATGATGAAGATGGTGATAAGGAAGTATGGGTATTCGGGAAAGTGACAGGTGATACAACGGTCTATATCAAGTTGCGTGTGACACCAGCGCCGGGCCGGCATCAGATGTATTATGCCCTGGTCTGGTCGTTTCATCCTTCAGCGCACAGGATGAAGTATCCGTTAAAAGCCGGGAAGGAGTCGGGTCATGAGTGAGTCGGTTTTCTGTGCGAATTGCGAGCGGTTCTGTGATACCGAGACGATTTCACAAAGTGAAACGTATCATGTTCGTGATCGTGATATTACCGTGACGGTCGATGTCGAGCGGTGCTGTCATTGTCAGGCGATAATCGGTTCGGAAAATTCTGAAGAGGAGGTACTTGCTTCGGTTTACGCCGCCTACCGGAGAGAGTTGGATCTGCTGACGCCGGACCGGATCAAAACGATTCGCCAGAATTACCGGCTGAGCCAGAAATCATTTGCGCTTCTGCTGGGTATGAGTGAGGCAACGATCAACCGTTATGAGCAGGGCGGTCTGCAGGACCTGGCACATGACACGGCGATACGTGCCTGTGAACAGTCTGTGGTGATGCGTGATATGCTGAATCGTCGTGGCGGTTTACTTACGGCCTGGCAACGTAAGAGGGTCGAGCAGGCGCTGGTGGGTCAACAGGAATCAGCGTTGGACATTCTGAATCGACTCGGCGAGGTTAACTGGGTCTGTATGCCTCGTGAGATGACAGACAAGACCGGTTATCGCCTGTTTGACTACGGTCGATTTGCTTGTGTTGTACTGTGGTTCTGCAGACAGCTGAGTGATGTTTCGCGGACCACGATCAACAAGCTTCTTTTTTATGCTGATTTTCTGAACTTTCGCTATTCTACCCTGTCGCTGACGGGTACGGCCTACAGGCGGGCACCCTTCGGGCCGGTACCTGCGGATTATGACGGTTTGCTGTGCCGGATGGAATCAGAGGGATTATTGATTCGTGAAGAGCGTGAGATTGGGGATTATATGGGGCACTATTACAGGCCTGGGCCTGAGAGCGGCGAGGTATTCACTGACTTTAATGATGGTGAACAGAAAGTGCTTGGCCGTATTGCAAGAACACTTGGCAGTCTTACCGCGAAACAGATATCTGAACGATCACACCAGGAACGGGCCTGGCTTGATACGGCGGAGGGTCAGTTTATCTCCTATCAGTTGGCTGAGCGTCTTTCGTTGGTTCTGGAGGATGAAGAATAGGAGAGATGTTGCCTGAGCATCAGAACATCGAGTGGAAGGCGACCTGGCGAGACGAGTACGTGAAATGGATTTTCGGATTTGCGAATGCTCAGGGCGGAGTACTGGAGGTCGGGCGTAATGATAAGGTTGAGGTTGTCGGGCTGAATGATGCTGATCGGTTGATGGAGGAACCGCCCAACAAGATGCGAGATCTGCTTGGAATTGTTGCGGAGGATTACGGGAGCAGCGTACCGGTCCAGGTTAAGGTTTAAGATGACAGGAACTTATTCTGGAACAACGGGCAGTTACCAGAGAACTGGACGATTGAGCAGACCACCCAGAAAGCCACCCGGAAAACCACCCGGAAAACCACCCGGAAAGTACTGGCGGTCCTGCAAGCGAATCCACATGCAAGTCGGCATGAAATTGCCGGGATGCTGGAAGATATTACGGAAGGTGGTGTGAAACATCATATTGACAAGTTGAAGGATCAGGGTTTGATCCGTCATGTTGGGCCGACTAAAGGCGGGTATTGGGAGGTTGAATGCACTGAGGGAACTACCCAGAAAACTACCCAGAAAACCGCCCAGAAAACGTCCCAGAACCACCGTGAAAGGATATTGTGCATTACGTGTATCTGTTCAACCAGTGTGCGATTACCTTCAAGACATGGTTGATTTCGGCATGGTTCAGTTCACTGCCCTTTGCGATGCCGTGCCATTTCAAGAGGCAATTTCGGCAGCATGTGGCGGTTGCGTGCTGGGCGATGAAGACCGGGTGGCCACGCATTGGTGTCTGGCGTCCGTCGTTACGCGGGGAAGCGGGTTTGAGTCGCTGTTCGATGAACTGTCCGGCGTGTTTCATGACCTGCTCGATGCCCTTTTCTTGAAGGTATGCGAGTTCGCGCTGGCCGAGCCGGAAGCGGCTACGGAACCGTGATCGCGACAGAGCTTCGAATATCGCGGCCGTATTCTTCATGGGGATATCTTATATCAATTCATGGTCAATCGCAGTTAAGCCCGAAGGTCCGGGTTTGTCTATGCCACCCGATGCAGTGGATTTGTCGGGTGTGCAGGTTTCGTAGGTGTCGTGTGTGTGGGATAGGTGTGCGTGGGGAGGTGTGTGTGTGGAGGGGAGGGGGGAGAAGTGGGGGGGGTGATATTGTTTTATGCGACGATATCCAGGCGGGATGTGGTGCTGCCGATGAAGGTATCGATCATGTCGGACTGTTTGTTTTCCGCTGTCGTTTCGTCCGGTGCATTTGTGAATCCGCTGTCGTTTTGAGCCGGTGACAGTTCATGGGTAATCACGGAAGCATCCATTTCGACCATTGCGGCGTTCTTGATTCCCTGTGTCGCCTTGTCACCATTGGCCGTGTATGTTGTTCCTTTGTGATTCGTGTGATGGCGGGTGTGTACTCCGCCGGCGTTATCGTGGCCGGTTTCGAGGCCGGTTACAACAACATCATTGTGTTTATCAGTTGTGTGCCGCGTTTCGACGTTTCCGTCATCTTGCGTTTCGGCGTCATTTTCAATTTTTTCTGTTGTATTATCGGTGTTGGATTGTGAGGTTTCTTTCAATTTCTGCTGCATTGCCTGTTGCATTTGTCTTGCGGCAACGGCGGCGACACGTCGATCCTGAGCGGACGGGTTGGCCGGTGCGAGAGCTGCACGTTGTACGGTCTGCATTTTCCTGATCGTGGCGTCGGGATCACCTTTGACTGGGCTGGTGTCGATACTCACACTGCCGCCGACGGCGTATCGTTTGCCGTCCGGTCCGGTGCGATATTCATATTGCGGTCCGCCAGTGACGTACTGGCCGCCTGCACTTTTATGAGCCTGCTCGTGTGCGTGGACCTCGCGGTCCTGCTCTTTGAGCTTTTCAATTTCCTTTGCCTCTTCTTCGCTCATCGTGAGGCCGTCGGCGGTTTTACCCTGAACCATTTCATTCGATTCGCTGCGTGTCACTTCGCTGCGATCGGGGTTGTTTCGCTTTGAGTCATCGTTACCTGGCCAGCTGTGATCGGCTTGATGTTCTTTCGCCGCTGCTTTCGCTTCCGGTGAGAGCGAGACGACAGCGTCCGGGCCGTATCGGTTTGCGGATTGCGTTATTTCCCCTTCGGATTCCCGAGTTGCGATGCCTTCAACGGCGCGTGGCTCCAGTTCGCCTCTCGGCTCTGAGCCGGCGGTGGCGTTCGGTGGCGTCTGGACCGCTATGTGAAGCAGCGGCGTATTCTGTCCCGCATCGATCATCATGGTTTAATTGATATCGACGTGATCCAGCCGTCAGATAACCAGAGATCTGGAGATGACCAGAACCCTGTCATTCCCTCTTACGCCGGGTTCGACGGGCGGGTAGAACGTCTGTTGTGAGCAGGCTTTATATCGTCCGATGGCCTGGTATTCGCCAGTCTGTGGGTTGAACCAGAGTGCGTCGAAGTAATCGCCGCCGATCCGGTCAGGCTGTATTGTGACGGTTTTGCCGGTGGGGATATAGACCATGGCATAGTCCCGGCCGCGTGTAGCGCGAACGTGATCGGCACCGCTGCCGGGGTCGGACAGGATGATTTCCTGGTCGGGTATGCGGCTGAGCATATGGTAGCGGGTCATCAGTTTCCTGATGTGTGTCATGTGGCATGCGCCGGGCAGGTCGAGTGCGTCGTACCAGTATCGTCTCGGGGAAGAATGTGTTCGTCTGCCGGGCGTGTGCATCTGCCAGATGTCATGGCAGCCGTAGGTAAACCCGAACCCGCCTGCGAAGAGCGACCAGTACGCGGCCTGCCGTACGTCGAAGTCGTCGAACCAGCCTCGCATCCCGGAGCGGTGGCCGCAGACGGGATGGTCTTCGTACCGGGGCTCGCCGTCGAGCGTCGGCTTGACTGGTTGGAGTGCGTAATCGCGGGCGATATCGAGGTAGGATTTTGGATTATCTCTGCAGCTGTGCGAGGTCTGGTTCATATTGAAGTCGAGCCATTCATCGTTATGGAACCAGTTCGAGGACGAGCAACCTCCGCTGGGATGGTAGGTGATCAGGTGTCTGCCGTGGTCGCCATCTCGCAGTCCACGAGCGAGTGCGTGCCAGGTTTCGCGTGTATCGGTGCAGTCGTGTCCGAATGGGCTCCGGTCGCCGCCGTTGATCCAGATGAGGTTCGTTCGATGGCGGTATCGTTGGCCCAGCCAACAGCCGTATTGATAAGCATTAGAGGGATTGAATATCACGGGCCCGTCGCCCCATGCCTTGACGACTTTATCGCCCCAGGTCGGCAGCAGTCCGATGACCAGGCCGAATGATTCGGCGGTATCGATTACCCAATCCGCATGAGTCCAATAGTCGTCCCGGCCGGTGCTGTTCACGGCGGGTCTGGCCGGGTCCAGATCGACCAGCGGCATATGTCCGTAGGCGTTGCCAGCGTGGAGTCCGTCGATTTCGGCGAGCAGGACGGTCTGGATGACGGTGAAGCCTTTTTGTGCGCGGTTATCGAAGTAGCGGGAGGTATCCTCGCGGTTCAGGCCGGCAATGAGTTGCCAGGCGGTGTCGCCGAGGTAGAAGAACGGTTCACCGTCGGTATGTATAAGGTATCGCCTGTTGTCGGAGACTTTGAGATCGCCGTGTGACAGGTCCCATGAGACGTTCGGCCGGTCTTGCCCGTCATTCGGTTCACTGCTCATTTGAAATCTCGCGGTTACAATGGTTAACAAGAATTCGCCGCTACTGTCCGCTGATTGAAACAGGGGTATTATAGAATGTCTGAGGAGTCAGGCGGTCATGACGAGACGTGAAATAGAACTGGGCGGGGGTTTGAAGCTATCGCGAGAGGTATTGCAATGGCGATTCACCCGCAGCGGCGGCCCAGGCGGTCAGAACGTGAATAAGCTGAGTACCCGTGCGACGCTCGAGGTACCTCTGTCAGCGATGAAGGCGGTTTTGCCTGAATACGCTTACCGTAAGCTGCTCGATACCGCCGGTCAGTACCTTGCCGGCGACAGTATCGCCATCAGCTCGGACCGTTCTCGCAGCCAGCTCACCAACCGAAGATTATGTATTGAGAAGTTCCAGGTGCTAGTCGCGGAAGCCCTGAAGCGTCGTCGTAATCGCCGCCCGACGAAACCATCTCGATCCGCAATCGAGCGTCGGCTGTCGGTAAAGAAAAAACGCGGCCGGTTGAAACAGAACCGCCAGAAACCCGGTCAGCAGGAATAAAGAACAAGGGAGCCGGTTCTAAGTCGGATCGAGGCGTGTGGCGTATGGCTTCAGGTTGAGGGAGGTGGGGGTAGTGGGGTGGTGATGGATGGGATAGACTTTGCTATTGCAATTGTAGTCGGTATCGGGATTCGATTTTCGCGATTACGATGTTCAATCTTGTTTGCGATAGCGATGTAGAGCCGGTTTGAAGGCGATAGCAGTATAAATAATCATGAGGTGTGCGATTCAATCTCGGTTGGTATGAGCAATCTTGATTCATTCCCGATTCATTCCCGATTCATCTACGATTTATCGTGATTGCCTGTGATGAATGTTGGTAATGTCAGGATCAATCGATGCGATCCCAGTTTATTGTCGCTCTACGATCATTTAGAAAGTTCTGGTGGTGCCAGTCAACCTGATAAAAGTTCGCTGCGGGCTTTTCATTGTTGCTTGTTATCGCCCCATTTGCTTTTTCGGGATCATTTCGGTAAGATATTCCGTTAATCCAGAAGATTCTCCACTATAAGCGGTTTCATTGAACGCGTGTTCACGCCGCTCCCAAAGGGATATCTTGCCGGTCAGCGGCCATGTAATCCGGGCCGGTTCACAGTCGCGATGGTTGCGACCCATTCTCATGCTCGCGTCCGGCGGGTTGAGAGTCGGCTATAACCGGACCAGGTAAATGATGGCACCAGATACAATCGCATTGACACAGACCTCACGGGGCAGGCACAGGGAACAGTGCTCTTCGTCGCCGATTCCTCAAGGCGTTTTCGGTCACCTTATACCCGAGCTGCAACTGGCTGTTGCGGCAGAAGGCTACGTCTCACCCACCCCGATCCAGCAGCAGTGTATTCCGAAACTGCTCGATGGCAATGATCTGATCGGGACCGCCCAGACCGGTACAGGAAAGACCGCGGCGTTTATCTTACCGCTGCTGCAGAAACTTTCAGAGAACAAACGTCGTCCTTTACCGTGTACCCCGCGGGCGCTGATCATTGCTCCCACACGTGAACTGGCGGTACAGATCGATGTCAGTATCAAGACCTACGGCCGGTTCCTGAATTTCAGACACACCGTTATCTACGGCGGTATCAAGCCGATGCGTCAGATCAAGGCACTTGAAAATGGCGTTGATATTCTTACCGCTACACCAGGTCGACTGCTCGATCTCATGAGTCAGGGCTATATTTATCTCAACCATATCTCGCATTTCATACTCGATGAAGTCGATCAGATGCTCGATATGGGCTTCATTCCGGATATCAGAAAAGTACTTGCCAAGCTACCCGCCGATCGCCAGACGCTGTTCTTTTCGGCGACCATGCCGCCTCGCATCGCCTCGCTCGCCGATTCGATGGTCCGAAACCCGGTTCGCATCAGCATCGATCCTGAAAAACCAACTCTTGAAGCCATTACTCAGAAAGTACTCTTCGTTGAGAAGAGGAAGAAGGGCGATCTGCTGAAGTATCTGGTGAAAAACACCGCCATTCAGAAAGCCATTGTCTTCACACAGATGAAATGGACTGCTGACAAGGTAGCGGGCCTTCTTAATAAGGCCGGTATCGACGGAATCGCCATCCACAGTAATAAAAGCCAGGCCGCTCGAACCCGAGCACTCGACGATTTCAAACGCGGCAGATATCACATACTCGTCGCGACCGATGTCGCCGCACGCGGTTTGGATGTCGATGATATTTCGCATGTAATCAATTACGATATTCCGATCGAGTCGGAAATCTACATTCACCGCATTGGACGTACGGCTCGAGCCGGATCCGCAGGCGATGCGATATCATTCTGCAGTCCCGAGGAGCGGAACTTACTACGGAATATCGAGAAGCTACTGGGTAAGCCGATACCTTCGGAAAACAATTCGCCTACCTATGATAATGAACCCGTCAAAGCGGCATCGCCATATCCTCATACACGCCGCAAGACCGGCAAGGCTAAGAAACAAGGCGGTCAACGCCGCAACAATAGGAATCGCATCAGCAAAAAAGGCAATCAACAGTCCCGTGGGAAAAAGCCCCGCCGGCGAAGCTATCAAAGTACTTCAAGCTGATCCCGACCAGTTCGCAAATCGATTTCCGGGCCATCCGGTTTGATCAGTTGGTGTCCGGGATCAGACCTTGACGCGAGATGCTTGTTAATTTCCGTGCGTATGCAATTTGAGTATTCATCATTCGGGCACCATGCAACCATCGCACACATTCTGAGATATACTATTCTCTCGACACTCCGATGCGATAGACATACTCGACCATTCCGCCAATCGAATCCGTATCTACATACTGCGTCGTATCCGGTCCGACAACCGCCAGTTCATGCCATGCATTCACACCCTGATACGGTCGGCGTTGAATGATAAAACCCGTCTCGCTTACCGAACGATCCTGCCACTGCAGCGTTACCTGTCCGGGCCCATCTGCAACGGCTGTAGGATTACCCGGCGCCTGAATCGTCTGCGAAATGATCAGTGAATAATACTGCGTAGTCGTCGGCCGCTCATCGATTCGGACATCGATCACATACGTTCCCGGCGCAACAGGCGGCGATATGATCACCTGTTCGACGTTGTCACGGATGTTAGTGCCCGTTCCCGCGTCCGCCTCGGGCTGACCCGGATCGAGGACAAACGGCAGCCAACTGTCCGAACCGCCCGGCCCGAGGACCTCGAGATCAAGATCATTGACAAGCGTCAGCACCGGATTATCCAGGCCCGACAGTGCACTATGCGCCGGGTCAGTCCAGCATAAGGTGACTTTCACCGTGCTCTGGCCGTCAGAGTAAATACTGTACTGGTCATGATCCCCGCGGCTGTCCAGTGATGATTCCACCATGACCGGCTTTTCGGGATTGACATTCTGGTAATCAATCAGATCAGCCGCCGCCTGTGTATTCACCAGTCCCCAGCCGTACTGGTAATCCGGGCCCGGCCGGCCAAGATCGTCGGCCGTATGAATGATCAAGCCCTTCAACGAACTGCTTCGCATCGCGCTGCCCGGATTCAATCGATTGAAATACTCCACCAGAAGCGTTGCCGATCCGCAGGCGTTCGGCGCAGCCATGCTCGTGCCCGACATATACGAATAAGCGGCGTCATGGCTGTTCGTCGTCGAGTACAGGTTCACGCCATCGGCAACCACATCGGGCTTGACCCGGCCGTCGTCCGTCGGCCCCCAGCAACTGAAATTCGACATACTGGCTGCGGCAAGTGATCGTTCGCCCCCACTCACTGCGTCGTTCACCGCCCCCACGGTAATCATGTTCTTCGACGTGCTGTCGTAAGGGATACTATCGTATCCGCCGCTGTCCCAGCCGTCGGAATAAGGATCTGTTTCCGGGTCATAATTCTTCTGCTGCCATTCGCCATAGTCGTAATAATAGAACGTCGTTCCGCCGGACGGGTGATTATCATCACGGTCATTACCCGCGACTTTGAACGGCAGAAAATAAGGGGCATCAAAACAGATATCATCCCACGTCGACGCCTTGCTGCTGTATCGCCCGAAATAGTCGCTTTCGCGATAGCCCCACATACCGAACCAGTGATGGCCGCTACTACCGGAAAAGCTTCCCCAAATCCAGCCCGCGGTAATTCCGTATGAATGGTTCGACAGATAGATTTTACCTGCCTGCTGCGGCCCACTTGCCGCCGTATCGATCATTTCCGCGACATCGTCCGTCCAGTCGTAACTATCCAGCTGGACCTGCGGTGCCATGCCCATCGCATCCGCCATAAATCCTGCTGACGCAATCGTACCGCCGACGTGTGTCGAATGAGCATGCAGCGATCCGCCATCTACAATCGTCACCCGGCCGGCCAGCTCGCGATGTGTACTACGCACAGCGCCGCCGTCCCACACACCCACGGTCAACCCTGTGCCGCTCAGATCGTACGGTTCTGGCAGGCGAACCCGATCGGCCGCTGTCGATATCGCCGCATTCAGATTACACGTCATGTAATATTCCGGTCCGCCATCATGAATCGCCATCAGCTCGGTGGCCCGACCTTGCATATCACCACGCAGCAGCCAGCCTCGCTCACGACCGCGCAACCATGCATTCTGCTTGCGATTTCGAATCTGGTCAGCAAGCTTCAAAGCTTTCTGATGTCGCGATTGATCTGCTGCAACCGGCTGAGCCTGCAACGGCTGACCCGTCAGCACCACACTGCCGACAACCGCCGCCGCCAGTGCAATAGAAAACGCCCACCACTTGGAAGTGTTCGAGCCATCAGGGCTAAATAGTTGTCTTGCAGACATTTAAATTGCCTGAATTGTCGAGCCCGCTCCTGAACCGCCAGCGGAGATGATACCGATACAATTACATTCTATGCGAATACAACCACGAAGGGAACCGTGCATGATTGATTTACGGTTAATGCGCACAGATCAAGCGGCACAGCGGCAACATGTTGAACATGAGCAATATGTTTAACATCACAATATGAGTGGTAGGAACAAACCTCGCGGTCAGGCAAGTTGTTCGGCACCCTCGTAAACCGACTCGATCGTCAGGACCACCGCCGCCGTCAGTGTCAGCGAAGGGTCCAGCCACTGTTTGACCGTTTCCACAATCGGACCGTCGCGATGATAAGTGAACCGGCCTTTGATCTGGTACGCCTTGCCGTCCTTTGTGATGAACAGAAAAGAACCGCGACTGCCCGATAGAATATTGTCACGGGTCTTATGAAATACGCAATCCGCAATTACAATCTCTCTGTCGGTCAATCTGCGAATCGCCGCGACGTAAGCCTGATTCACATTCCCCGCTCCGTCCTGTGTCCCCAGCACAGCAGGTCCCTCACGCAATTCCCATGCTTTGGCTACCACTTCGGGCAAATTCACAGCCATCGATCAACTATCCTTTCCATATCAGTTTGAATGACAATATAGCGACATTTTTCCATGGTACAGTCTATCCGATCCGACTGCACCATCCTGCAGACCGGCGGCGTTCACAGCTGGATCAGCCTGAAGATAATTGCGACTGATGAACCGTTTCATAGACCGGCCCGGCCGGCGTCAAGCTGCTTTGTATCAGGTGGATCGCATCCAACCGACCCGACCCGAGGTCATCACATCGGTAGCGCTCGAGCAGATCGCGTATCGCATTGGTATCACCCTGTTGCCTGCCGTATCGCGGGTTTTTCACACGTGCAAGGGTCAGATGCGGGGCAAACGGACGATCCCGTTCAGGCAACGGTGGAACAATCCGAGCTAGCCGGTGGTCGAGCCACTCTGACAACGCCGACAGCGGCTCTGCCGGCTCTGCCACTGCAAAAATCACACGCGGCATGGCCCCGCCGCGTGCAGGGAAACGGTCGAGACCTGTGAAACGGATATCGACGCACTTCGACTCCGGCATCGAGGCGACCTGATCAATCGATTCGGATAATGCGTCTATCAGTTTTACATCGGTATTACCCAGGAACCGAAGTGTAAAATGCAGATGTGCGGCTTTGACCGGCTTGACCGTGCCGGATAGAACTGACAAGGCATTGAGTACACGGTTTATCCTGTCGGGTGAAACGACAGGTATCGCAATAAACAGGCGTAATGCATTCATCTGTCACTATTATTATCGATTTACCCGGAAAAACCATGCTCTACGGGTCGGGCACCCGTGGAGCATGGCGGAGGAGAAAGTTCACAACTATTATAAGAACTCAGACGTGAAAACCAACCGTAAATAACCTGTCAGCATTATTAAAGCCCCGTCAACACAAGCTTCTTAATTTCATGGTCTGTAGATTGTTATGAATCTCACTCGCCCCATGCTTACCTGTTTTAACATGTCGTTTTCCCACGGGGCATGCACGTATCCAGGGGCTCTTAAGCTTCTTAGGAAATTCCAGGTTATTGAGGTAGGAATTTCCTGTACCTGGCGTTGATGTTGTTAAATCGGCGAAGGTGCTGCAGTGTGATTTCACATCGGTTGTTTTCAGGTGACTTATTTCACACCCGATCACTGATGCTGCCCGATGTGCCCTGTCCGGCTCCGTCCGTGAAACCCTGACCGATTAAGTAATCACACGGCAGCCAAGCGTCCATTCTACCTTCGCCGATAGTCATCCGTGACATTTCAATCCGTTGATTTTTTCGTATGCCTGTCCGTTATGCTCCTTGTCAGTCGTTTTTTTGTTTCGTTCAATTACTTGCAGTGCCATCCCGGTATTGCGCCACTTTTCTCATTGCTTTTCTGGGGTTCATCAGAATGTTCGGTTTGGCGATCAGCATCTGTTCAACGTGCTCGATCCAATCGGTACGGTTGCGTATTTCCAGATGATCCTTCACGCCGATCAGTACGACATCCTGTCCCAGCTTCGCTCGTTTCAGCAGATTTTCGGGCAGTAGAATCCGGCCCTGTCGGTCGAGTTCGACCCGCTTGGCCAGCGAGAAGAGCAGTCGTTCGTAGGTAAGCAGTTCATCGGGGTCCAGTTCTGAATGATCCAGCTCGTTTGCGCGTTTTTCAAAACCCTTTTCCGTGTAAAGACACAATGCATGGCCTTCGCCCAGCATGACGTACATGTAAAGGGGTTCGCCTTTCGCCGGGTCAATTGCTCGCTGAAGCATGGTCCTGATATCAGCGGGGATCGACATCCGGTTTTTCTGGTCAATGCTATGGTCATACGTTCCAGTAAATACCACTCGCATCATCTCCGAAGCAAGACCCGCTCATGTGCATCACTACGCGACAAACAGACTCGGGCTGTCTTCTGTTTTCACATTCGATCGGGCTTCGAACAGCCTGACACATCTGCCTGGTTGGGATATTACCCCACTTTGCCCCACATCACAACACTTTCTGACAGGATAACTTTAAATTTTTGAGAATTTTGTAAATTCCGTTGATATTCCGCCGTCAGGGGGAGCAAGCCTCGCCGGGGCATGAACATCGTTCACGGCAGTTCAGCCATTATCACCGATCTGGAAATCGCGGATGTGAAACCGTGGAGGGCAAAAAAAATGCCGGGCCTTCGGTGCTGGTACCGAAGGCCCGGATGACGAGGGTGCATGGTTATTCAATTCAATTACAGTTCATCGAAGGGATCAATCAGGTACAAATCGTCCTTGCCCCATCGGGGAATGATGTAGGCGTACCTGCCGTTGTACTGCTTTGCAATCCGTTCAAAGAGTCCGCCGTCGTCACGGTAGTAGAACTGAACGGTATGGATTCGTACCGGGCGGTCCTGTACCAGTGCGTGAAATCCGAAAAGTACCTGTTCCTCGCTGCCCCAGTTGCTCTGGTGGCCCACCATATCATCGCCGAGGATGTAAATCTCGCCGGCACGGTACCGCAGTGCCAGTTGCAGCGCGAGATAAGGTTCCGAGCCACGTTCGGCTTCGATATTGCCGGAGGGCAGACTTATCCACCTGTTGACAGACAGCCTGAAATCTTCGGTGAGGGGTTTGAGGCCATACGGCGGCACTTCGATGATTTCATTATCCCTGAAGAAGATCACGGTGAACCGCTTCTCGGCCGGCAGCATTTCAATCGACTCGGCCAGCCAGCAGATCACATCGGGCATACTGTCAATGAGTGACCCCGAGGCATCGACAAGGTAGACGACATGATCGTCAACGGGCGGCGCCATAGTCGCCTGTTCGGCCAGCAGTGATGCGATCAACAAGCGGAACTGATCCGTCGGCGGTTCGGCAATATGATGCTTGAACTTCGCCAGCGCCGTACAGATCGCTGATGATGAACGGTTCGACATCGAGCTGGCCGTGTGAATTGTCCGAGCGGCTGACGTGGAGTGTCGGCTGTTGATGTGCGACGGTGCGGTTCGCTCGTCCTGATGATCGGCCGGTGATGATTTTCCTGATGCGATGGATGTGGTTGGTGGATTTGACACGCCGGTTTGGCGTGCATGGGGATCGGACTGATCTGATGACCGTCGGCGCTGGATTGTAGTCGTATCGGCTAATGCCCGGCTGGGCGACTTATGATTGTCGTCAACGGGCATATCAGGATCTGTCACGGCTGCTGCGTCAGCCAGGCTGTTGTTACGTTCGCGGCGCCTGTCCGCGTGTACCTGCTGATGACGCCGTGCGATTGTGACGCTGTCATTCTTGACGATCATTTCGATTTCATCGGCCTGTCCGGTGCTACTGTCATGTGACCGGATTCGGCCGTACCCGTCGGCGGCATTTTGGTCGACCATGTGTGTCATGGCAGTGTGCAGGTCGGCGTATCGATCCTTCAAGCTGAAAGCAATGGCACCGGCGGCGATCAGAACGATCAGGCCGATGATCATCGGCCACTTCCCGCCGTTACGATGTTTTCGAAGTTGTCGTCCGGACAACGGTTCGCTGGGCCGGTTGGTGGATTGTACATGGCTCCACCATTTCATAGCCTCGCCGATTTCACGAGCGGTGTTCTGATCGTTTTCCGGTTCGTCGTGTGATTCCCATTCGATGGCCTTTGCTGGTTGAGCTATGGTGTTCCGTTCGCGTGTCAGCTGTGTAGAGTCAGGGTTGACGGCCTTTGCTTTGGCGGCGGCAAGTGCAAGAGCACGAGCGACGGCACGATCCTTTTTATCTTTCTGCTGACGGCGTTTTCTACGTTCACGGCGTTCGAGTCGTTCGGCCGCCTTATCTTTATCTTTCGCCGCCTTCTCGGCCGCCTGTTTCGCCGCTGCATCAGCCGCCTGTTTCGCCGCCTTGACCGTTACCGCTTCCGTTGCGGACCGGACCGCGGCATTGACACGTGCATCGACCGCTTCCTTGACCATACGTTCGAGTGAAACGGGATCGACCTGGGTTGTGGTCGCCTTATCCGGCGGGGGCGATTGGGGCGCATCTTGTTGTTTCTGTTCCGGGTGCTGCGGTTTTTTCACAGCGTGTGCAGGTCTGGCCGGTTCATACGTGATATCTGATACGACCATCTGGCATTCGCCGATCCGGATCTGATCGCCGCGATTCAGTTCGATGATATGCCCGATCAGTCGGCCGTTGACATACACACCATGGCGATTGTCGCTGTATCGCAGGCCGAGGTCTTCGAGAATCCATCGTCCGCCATCGAGTCGCAGTTCGGCGTGTTTCCGCTGTACCTGCTCATCGTCGATATGTAATCGTGGCGCGAAACGTCCGATGAGTTCCGGCGATTTGCCGTCAATATGATGCACATAGCTTCGATTCGAGTTGTTCAGTATGACAAGTGTCAGCACCCTCGCCTCTCTTCCCTCCATAGCCGGGTATGTGAGAGACCCGGCTGAATGGAAAAAATCGTTGCGTCTCTCGACCAGGTCGGCTGCCATCCTGGTATCCAGCTCGGATGGCGAAACGTGAGCCTGGTAAGGGAAATGTAGCCCCGGCTGGGAGTGACGCCAGCGAATTCGTTCATGGAATCATGAAACGTGCCCCAATCTGAAGATACGATCGTTACGACTGTTACGACCATACCGGCCACCCAGCCCGGCCATACCCCGACTTTTGGCTGGTAGGGGTGCACGTGACTGCAAAAAAATAGAGACCAATGGCACGGATTGAGAAACAGCCGCTCCTATCGCTTCTGTCGTCGGAACAGACAGGCCAGGCAACCTGCCGATATCAGTATGAGCGTGCCGGATTCGGGGATGGGGGTCAGCTCGGGTATGACTTTGAAACTTACATCGTCGAAATCCCAGTCCGAGCCGTCGGGATCGGGTGACAGCAGTGTCCGAGTCATATCCTCGAAGAGAAAGACCGTCTGTGAGCTGTCGCCGTCGATACCGAAACTGAGCATCTGGTCGAGCTGTCCGGGGTTCGCATCGGAGCAGGTGAACAGCGGTGAGCGGAACATATCATCCGAGCTACCCGCATAGAAATCGCCGGGACTTGTCTGAAACGCATCAAGCGTATTATTCGGGATAATAAAGAACGCAATCACATCCGATGCGGTAAGCCCGATATCAGCAAGTGTAATCGTCACCTGGTCGTTCTGATTGTGTAGGCGGTCGTCAAATACTCTTACCGCGTTGCCGGGTGCCAGGGCCTGTGTTGCGTAGGCCTGTTTTTCCGAGACCGGATCAGCGGTAATGGTATTGACTTTGTAAAACCCGAAATCGAACTCGAAGTTGCCGCCGTCACGGTAGAGGGTAAAGGTCAGGTCAGTGTACGTTTCATTGATCTGATAGTGCTCCAGGACGGACTCGGACTGATAGTGGTCCCGGCCGATCCCGGCGTCGTCGAGAATATCCGGCACAAGTGTTGACGGATTCACCTGCCCGCCGGGCAGTCCGGATATGGGATCGAAATAGTTAACGATGTCGGCTTGAATACAATCTGCCGATAAGGCCATACCAATAACAGCACAGCACAAAACTGCCCTTTTGATCATCATGAGCTTTCTCCCCTTGTGAATGAAACCACTTTACAAGAATAAAAGAATAACGAACGCTACATTAACACTACAGCGCTATAAAAGCTCAAGTTTACCACCGGGGCAAGCCGATA
>CAYRND010000073.1:0-17927 GCA_964425365.1 uncultured Phycisphaeraceae bacterium | reverse complement strand
ATCAGGTCACGACTGAAGCGCACCAGGGGACCTTGATAGCGCTGTAGTGTTAACCGCTTTCTTCAGTTCATCACCACGGCTTCTGACACGTACTTCATTCAATCCTGTAATCACTTCTTCATAAGATTCTCTCTCAAGATAATCTGCAAATAACCTGCTGATTCTGATATTGTCACCCTCATCCACTTCCTCATCCTTAATAACAACTACACTGATATTCAGTGCTTTACGTAAATCGTCCAGGTCTCCAGTCGCAATTTCAAGAATCAGACCCACCGGATCGTAATCCTGACCATCCAGTTTACCGATACGGACAGTCACCATAATGCGGTTGAGCATCCGGATGATTGATCTTGGATTACGGTCATTGGCCTCGGCGATCAACGGCACAAGGTCCGCCTGAGAGGCTTCTTCAATCGCTCCGCCCTGTTCCAGCAACTGTTTGATATACCCCTCCATCTCACCCGGCTCACGCCTGGGGACCAGAACCTTCACTTGAACGATCTTATCCAGGTAATTTCTGAAGTATGACTTGGCAATACTACATTCACGAGAATACTTCGCCTCGATAAACGCCTGAATAACCGCATCATTCACCCCCAGCACAAACGAAAACCCCGGCTGATTCAGAACTAATTTGATCCCCTCGAGCAATTCCACCGCCTTCTGGGGGAAACACCGGTCCAGATCATCCACAAACACAACAATACGAGGCGACACCTTGTCTTTCTCGTCTTTCTTGTCTTTCTTGTCTTTCGGCCGGCACTCCTCAAGCAGCTCAAAGGCATCGAAGTACAGACTGCGTGCCAATACTGAATCCTTGGTCAGCTCCTGATAACGCTTGATCATATCTGTTGCTGATAGATTGATTTCCGCTTCGGATATAAGCGGTATCCCCACCTTGCCCTTGACGGAAAACCCATAAGCAATGGCCCGTAGTGCGTCACGAACGCTTTTTGCACCCTCAGCAATCGGACCCGTCCATTTCTCCTCTAAACGTTTCTCAAGCTGCTTATTGATCGTCGCAGTCAGCGGCACGATCAAATGCTCTTCCTTCTCATACTGCCACGCATTGAACCAGACCGCCGCCGCTGTTTCTTCCGCTTCCACCACATCCTTGATCAGACGCATCAGGCTGGTCTTACCGGTACCCCACTCGCCGAAGACCCCGATTGTAATCGGGTCCTCGGACTCGATCGCCGCACGCGCCAGCACTGTCGCATGCGAATTGAACTTGAGCATATCCCGGCGAGCAGACTCCTTAACCGGAACATCACCCAGAAGCGCGTAACTTTCCGTATGATTTGATTCGGCCATATTCAGCCACTCCCTGTGTCTTGTGTTAACGCATAATAACACAAGCCGCTTTCATGTAAACCACAGCTCAAAACCGCACCGCTATTTGCGGATAAAAACTCTTCGCCGCGTGCTTTGCGACTCCGCGTGCAATAAGAATTCCTCAAGAGCGAAGACCGAAATTTGATTTTCGATGACCGATACCGAGTCCGAGTCCGATACCGAGCCCGACCCCGACCCCGAGTCCGAGTCCGAACACGAACACGAGCCTGAGCGCGAGTCTGATACAGTGTGGCACTTTCCTATTGTTTCATTGCTTCTTTGATCACCGCTGCATGCATCCATTATCCTACACGTATCAAACACGACTCCCTCGTAAATCCTTTCCATGAGACCATCGTACGATGAAAAGATCAGCATTCTCCGCTAGACTATTATGCGATGAATGCGATCATCGACGGTCATCTCGACATCGCCATGAACGCCATGTTGTATGAGCGTGACCAGGCGCTTCGCCTCGAGGAGCTGTGGCGTCATGAAAGAGGCGGAACAGGCGACGGGCGGGGTACGGCGACGGTCTCGTTACCGGAGCTCAGACAAGCGGGTGCCATGATTGTAATTGCAACGCTCATTGCCCGGTGCAAACCGTGGGTCGATCCGATGCGCACGATCGGACGTTGCGACCTGGATTATCCCGTACCGGCGATGACTTATGCGGCCGCTCGCTGCCAACTCGCCTATTACCATCAGCTACAGGAGCAGCGTCAGGTCCGTATCATCGGCAACCTGGCGCAACTTGAAGCTCATACGCAGCAGTGGCTGGCACCGGGTATCGTCACGCCGATGACGGCCGCCCCGGCTGGAGCCGCTGACAGCTCGCTTCTGACCGGGCTTATTCTACTGATGGAAGGCGCTGATCCGATTGTCTACCCCCAGCAGCTACACGAATGGCACAAGGCTGGACTGCGACTGATCAGCCTGGCACATTTCGGACACAGCCGCTATGCCGCAGGTACCCCGTCGCCTGATCCTGCCAGCCCCGAACAGGACGGCCCGGTCACTGAACTGGGTTTGCAACTGCTCAAAGAGATGGACGATCTGAAGATGATCCTCGACCTGTCGCATCTCTCGGATACCAGTTTCTTCCAGGCGACTGAGGCCTATCACGGGCCGGTTTGTGCTACGCACTGCAACTGCCGGGCGATCACACCAAGCGTAAGGCAGCTTACCGACCGACAGCTGAAGCTGATCATCGACCGGGGCGGGGTGATCGGTTGCCCAATGCATTACGGTATGCTCCACCCGGATTTCGGGAAAGGCCGAAGCGTACACCCGGATGAAGTCAGTCTGGATCATGCGGCATCACACATCGACCATATCTGTCAGCTTGCAGGTTCGTCCGAACATGTGGGTATCGGCAGCGACCTCGACGGCGGATTCGGCGCCGAAGCCACACCACGTGAACTCGACCGGTACAGCGACTTACAAAAACTGGAGCCCGTGCTACGCTCACGCGGGTTCACGGAAGAAGACATCGTCAATATCTTCTATAATAACTGGCTGAGGCTGCTGCGAAACACCCTGCCGATGCAGGGATGAAAAACCGGTCAGGGAGACGGCATCAATGATAGCGCGACACTTCACCCACTGCATGCTCAAGCCGGAGGATATCAAGCCCTCCAACGATCGTCTGAAAATCGTCGGTACATTCAACCCGGGTGTGATCGACACCGGCGAACAGACCCTGCTGATCGTCCGTGTAGCCGAACAACCCGTGGAAACGCGAGCCGGCTATCTCCCCTCGCCGAGGATCGATCCGCACGAAGGCTACTGTGTCGACTGGCTCGAAGCAGATCAGACGGACAGCCTGTCCGATTCACGTGTTTATATCGACAAACGCACCGGCAAAATACGACTGCGGTTCATCTCACATTTCCGCGTATTTCACAGCCGTGATGGAAAGACAATCGATAATTACGAGGCACGGATTATTTACCCCGAAGGCGGCTATGAAGAATACGGGATTGAAGACTCGCGGATTACCGAGATCGGCGGCACCTACTACATCACCTACGTCGGTGCCTCGGGTCACAGTGTGGCGACCTGCCTGATGTCGACCACCGATTTCGCCGCATTCAAACGTCATGGCGTCATCTTCTGCCCTGACAACAAGGACGTTGTGCTCTTTCCCGAGCGGATCGTCGGGGATTACATCGCGTTCCACAGACCGATGCCCATGATGACATTCACTTCACCGAAAATCTGGCTGGCCCGTAGCCCCGACCTGCTCCACTGGGGCGGTCATGAGCAGCTTATTACCGGCAATTCAGCGTACTTACGTGACCGCGTCGGTATCGGTACGCCGCCTATCCGCACGGATAAAGGATGGCTGACGCTCTATCACGGCAGTGCCAAAGCACACGGGGAAACAGGTGCAGGCGTCTATACCGCCGGGGCACTGCTGCTGGATATCGACAACCCGAAGGCTATTGTCGCACAGTCGCCCGAACCCATCATGACGCCGATCGAAGATTTTGAACGGGTCGGATTTGTCAATAACGTTGTCTTTCCTACTGCGGTGGTTGAACGTGACGATGCGTTCCATGTTTACTACGGAGCAGCCGATCGATGTGTGGGTGTCACGGCGTTCGGACGCGATGAACTCCTCGACGCCATGGATGGTGTGTGAATCGGGGTAGTTCGGGTTTCGGATTTTCAGTCGGTATTCAGGTCTGAGTGTTAATAATATCAGCCTTCAAGCCTCAATCGCCGAGCCTGTTCGTTGATTGACAAGACCCTCCACAAAGAGCTGTGGCAGTTCATCAGCCGGACCCCACGAAATTACTATCGTACTTCCGTGCGATTCTCAGTTAGATATATCCGTGCTTGCCATGTACTACTGTTCGAATGCGAATTCGAGTTCATTAGCCCAGCTTGTGACCCAGTCGTTGTGGAAAGCGCCGGAGTTCTGCTTCGATACGCTTCGTCCGGCGGCCAGTTCGTACGACGGGCCGGCGTTGTCGTTCACACGGAAGCTGAACTTCACATTGTCGCCGTTATCGAGTCGGTGTTTGACCATATTCAGTTCGGACCAGGGAATCGCCGCCTCCACAATCCGGGTGTTTCCGTCTCGCAGCGTAACGAGCGTAGCGCTTTTGACCGGCCCGCCGTCGATCGGCGAATCCGGCTGTCGCGGGTAGTGATGTTTTCGCGGCATGCCCGGCGCCAGCAGCCGGTATATCTCGGTACCTCCGCCGTCTGATTCGGCAACGGTATTCAACGCGTACTCGTAATCCGTGCACCAGTACGTAATAAACTTATACATCGTACCCGGCGGATGCATCAGCCACGGCTTCTGCTCGGGAGGCAGCACGTTAAAGGCAATCTGGACGTTATCTGTACCGATCCCCGCGGGTAGATCAGGGTTCTTACGATATGTAAATCGCCTGACGTCTTCCGGCCACTTCAGCTTCGGCGGATCGGGATACTCGATCGATTCGATGCCGGAACCCAGCCAACCTACTGTAAGACCATCCGCGCCACCGCCTTCCTTGTGTAAAGCCCTGATGAAATAGCGTTTATCCGCCTCGAGCTGGATCGGCTGCGATTCCTGCTCGGGGTACTTATCCCAGACCATCGGGTCGGTCCATTCCGGGACACTGGCAATCCGCTTCGCGTTCGCCGGGTCTTGATCTGTGCTCAACCACAGTTCGCAGTTATCATCGCCGCTGATGGCGAAGGTATACTCGCCCGTCACCGGCGGATGCAGATAGCCCTGGATTCGCGTGCCGTAGTCCTCACCGATATTCGGCGGGGATTCGAAGAGCGAAATGACACCTGACTTGCCCGGGTGATGCGGGTAATCAGAACTTCCCGTCAGATCCTCGACACGAACGCCGGGGATATGCTCCCATACCTCACGGGTAATCTGACCCGTCCTGTCCGGGTTTGCCATTGTGGATAGATATTGCCCGTCGATAATCGTGTACTTTGACCGGATCACGTATTTCCGTTCAATCACCTCATCCGGATAGTAGTATTCGTCATCGTCGCGAGATTCGAACCGGATGTTACCTTCATACGGTGATGAATCGACGATTCGAGCGGCGAAGTAGAAATTTCTCTCGTCATACGCCAGATAGGCCGTGGCATTGCCCACGCCCGCGTAATCGTCCATTCTGACGAACGGCAGCCAGGCTTTTTCGGTGATATTTGGAGAAATTCCTTTGACGGAGACGACCTGCGGGACCACATTCTTCCAATCTTCGAGTTCGCCGTCCACGGCGATCTTCCGCTTTGAAATCACATTGACATGCATCTGCTCTTGATGCGGTACGCGGCCGTCTTCTCCGGCATCGACCAGCACCGACAGCGGGTACGTGTTATCCGCACGTTCTCTGCCGCCGGTGATGGTGAATGACAGTTCGCGTGTTTCATGCGGTGCCAGTGCCAGCTCACGCACCGGCTGATCCAGATTCAGTTCACCGAGCTGGACGTTGATATTGCCCTGGACCGGCCGGTTGAGAATGTTGGTGATCGTAAGTCTGACGTCCGGCTCGTCTTCAATCCGGGCCGTCATATCATGAGCGATGATTTCAACCGGCTCGTAACCTTCGATCCGTGCATGTCGCACTTCCTCGACCAGTGCCGCGAAGGATCCGCGACTGCCGTCGGTACGCAGGTAATAGCCCAGATCGTTCAGGGGAATGGTGATGGCACCGTCACGTGAGTCGATTCTGTTGCCGTAGAAATCATAAAGTGTGAACCGGCCGTCGCCGTCACGGATGACCATCTTCCCGCCGGTGAGAATCGACGCCTTTCGAATTTCCTGGTCTATATCTTTCGAGTGCATGTTTCCTGTTTCCGCCGCCTCATTGAGTTTCTGGACCTTCTGGCGGTTGGCCAGTCCGAGCACCGACCGGAAGAGGGTACGATCACGATCGTAGAGTCCGCTGAGATCGCCAACGACGACGATCGTACCGTCGTCGGGCAGGGCATCAATATCTTCATTTCGGCCTTTGACGATACCGTCGAAGATCATGACCCACGGCAGGCCGCTTTTGAAGAGCAGTTCCTTGAAATCTCGCTGCCCGATGAATTTCTGCGCCGCCGCGACGGAGGCCGCAGCGGACCATGCCTGCACCACATGGAGATTCTCGCCTTCATGTTGATAATGTTGGAGGTGATAGACATTGCCGTGATAGACTCCGCCTGCACGGCTCTGGCCCTGTGCCCGCATCGAGGCGATAACCACTGCGATTCGATCGTCCGAGTTGGCCATCCACGATTCGGTATCCCAGCAGCGTACCGGGCCGTAGGGACTCTTGCGATGCACCCAATGCGGCACGACCGATGGTGTCGCCGCCAGAGGCTGGTAGTGGATGCTGGCGAAATCAAGCATATCCAGGTAAGTCATTCTGCTGTCGCAGAACAGCTTGTCGATAGTGTTGCTCGATGACCCCGCACCGCCGATGAGTACCTCCACGCCGGCGGTCTGTCTGGCTGCGATGATACCCTTCGCCATTCGCTTGTAGAGTTCCCGGTACCGCAGCATATCGGCCCCCCATCCGGAGATGGAAATCCCTTCCCACGGCTCGTTCCAGAGTTCCATGGCATTGACAGGTCCTTTCGGCCATCCGAACTCGGCCGCCGTCTTCATGACCCATCGCTCGAAGTAATCATCGTATTCAGGGAGCCAGACGTGATCGGCCTTCGTATCGAGCATGACGTTATTTTCATCGAGATGCGGGCGCGGCATACCCAGCGGCTGTGGCAGATCGCCAGCTCCGACGGTGAACATCACTGTCACGTCATATTGATCGAGCCACTTCAACCTTCGGGCGAAATCCCGTTGTCGTGATTCATTCTCCGGCTTGTCGAGTCGCGGTTCCGCCCCGAAACGAACACCTTTGACACCCAGGCGCTGGAACATGGCGAACAGTTCTTCACTCTGCTCATGCGGCCAGCCGGCATCGAGCTGAAAGGTCGGGTACTGCACTTTTCCCATATCCGGCTTCTGGACGCGAACGAGCATCGTCGCCACATACCGGCCGTGTTCACCGAGATCGAAAACCAGTGCATAGCCGCCGAATCGTTCAGGAATTTCAGGCTTGATGGTTATCTTCTGGTTGCCGTGGGCGGCTAAATCGACCTTGATGGGAATCGAGCCGATGTCATCGATCTTGAACACAACGGGCAACCACATATTACCCGGGATCCCCCTTGTGCCGTACGCGACGATATCCACCCGCCCTTCCACTTCGATAGGCTGATCGGTCTGGTTATTCACGAGATAAGTGATCGAAGTTCGGTCGCCCGGCCAGAGCACATTGCCACGAGGCGACCATTCAAGCTGCCGGACGGCAAACTGCTGCGAGCCTTTCTTATCCGACAGACCGAATGCCTCCGCGTAGTTGGACATGTCACGTTCAGTGACCATCTGAGCATGGAGTTCAGCCGCCGGCAGGCCGCAAAGGACAATGATACAGACCCATTCACTTAACCGTTTTGTCGTTTCGTTTTTACGATATGACATGTAATTTGCCTTCCTCTCTGTATTACCGTAACCATGAAAGGGTTATTCTCACTCAAACAAGATAAAATGGCAATAACCCGTACGGAACCGGTCATGTATATCACACCGCCCGGCATCAGTAGACAGGAAATTTCGGCCATCACGTGATGCGTTTCGTCTATCACGTAATGCGTTATGTATCAGCAGCGGGATTCGGTATTCGATTTCTGAACCTGATCCCGACAGCCGCAATGGAAATGGTTGTCATAGGATCATCACATGCCGACGTTTCCATGATATCACGTAAGCCCAAGCATATCAGAAGGATACTGATGACAGCCGGGGCTGCCCATGGGTAAACGACCACTTTGGTTATCCTGTCACGTTTCACGGATCAGAGCAGAATGAACCGATTGGATTTCTGATAGTATAGTGATATGGGGAAAGAGCTATCATCAGCATCGACAGGAGTGCATTATGCCGAACCGTTCAACCAGTCTGATTTTTGCCATCATTACCGGTTTCATCATGGCTTTATTGACGGTATCGTCCGTTCAGGCCGGAAGCGAGGAACCGTGGGATGAAAAGGATATCGATAGCATTCTGGCCGAGCCTGATATGGACGAAGAGCCGAACGGGCAGAACGACAAGTCGGCCCCCGATGATGCTGCCGTGGTAGGCTGGCTCGAGCTGTCCGAGGAAATCCGTGAAGGGCCGCTTCCATTTGCGTGGATCAGTAAAGAAGAAGCCGGTTTATCGATGGAGGATGTGCTCAAACAGTTCGATACCGTCGCTCAAGGCGAACAGTACCTGGGTGTGATTGTCTATCTCGACGATCCCTTACTGGATTTCACACAGATCAATACGATCGGCCGGGCCATGGACGCTGTGCGTCAAAGCGGCAAGAAGGTCCTTGCCTTCGCCGAGCATTACGATCTGTGGGAGTACATGCTCGCCTGTCATGCCGATATGATTCTGCTTCAGCACAAAGGCTCGATCATGATGCACGGGCTGGCATCCGAGGAGATTTATCTACTCGGCCTGCTCGAAAAAATCGGCGCCAAGGCTGACCTGATCCAGATCGGCAAATACAAGGGCGCTGATGAAACATTGACGCGAAGCCTGCCGTCGGAAGCATGGAACAGCAATATCGACGCCCTGCTGGACGATTTATACAAACAGGTGGTCGATACGGTCTGCCTGGGACGTGGCTTATCGTCAGAACAGTTCGATGAGATTCTTGCGAAGATATGGGAAATGAGAGACGTCGATTACATCCGCTATCAACTTGTCGATCGACTTACTGATCGTGACATGATCGACGTGACGGAGATCGAGTTCGGTGATGATTTCACCTGGGACCTGTCGATGGGCGTATCGATCAGCGGGCGAATGCGAATGGACAGCCCGTTCGCCCTGCTGAACCTGCTGTTGATGGAGCCACCTCGCTCAACACGCAGACCGACGATCGCAATCCTGCACGCCCGCGGGCCGATCCACAGCGGGGAATCAAGTATCGGTGACGGCCTGTTCGCCTCTGAAACAATCGGCAGCCGCACCCTGATCCGCGAACTCAGCGACTGCCGCGACGATCCGAACATCAAGGGTGTGATTGTGCGGATCGATTCGCCGGGCGGATCGGCTGATGCCAGTGAAGTGATCTGGCAGTCGATACGCGAAGTCAGTGCGGTCAAACCGGTATACACCTGTGTCGGCTCGATGGCTGCCAGCGGGGGGTACTATCTTGCTTGTGCAGGCGACGAGGTGTATGTTTCGCCGCAGTCCATTGTCGGCTCAATCGGCGTGGTCGGCGGTAAGATCGTACTCGGCGGATTGTACGAGAAACTGGGAATCACCGTTACCCGCCGAAGCCGGGGGCCGCTGAGTGACATGTTCAACAGCGTTGAACCCTTCGACCAGTCGCAGCGTGAAGCGTTGTATGCCTCGCTGATGCTGGTCTACGACCAGTTCACCAATCGAATCCGGATAGGGCGAGGTAACAGGCTGACGGATATCACCCAGGTCGCCGAAGGACGTCTTTTCACCGGCCGACAGAGTATCGTCAACGGATTGGCCGACCGTCTGGGCGGGATGGATACCGCTCTGACCGATCTGGCGGAAAAACTGGAACTTGAACCTGGTAAATTTGATCTGCTGCATCTGCCCCGCCCGATGAGTCTGCATGAATTTTTCAACCAGGCCTTCGGCGCCAATGGCCAGGCCCACAGTGCCGATCTTCTGGCCACCCTTCAGGCAACGAAAGAACTGATCGGGCCGATCGGTTGGCGCCAGTCTGAACAGGTCCTCGCCGGTCTTATGCTTCTGCGACATGAACCGGTACTCACCCTTATGCCGACGGTGATTGTATTTCGGTAACGGTGCAAAAGTTACAGTAGACGTGGGGTTGAGGCTTGAGGGATGAGGTAAACAGCCTAGAATAGCCTGAGATTCAGGTTATGTTATCAAGATCACCCGTCCCTACGGAGCCGCTATGAAAATTGCCGTTATTTTACCCGCAGCCGGATCCGGAACACGATTCAACCCCTCTCAGAGCGGACAGAAACAAGCAGGTAAGATCGAACTCGACCTGCATGGCCGGCCGGTGTTTATACGCTGCATTGAATTGTTCCTGAAACGCCCTGAAGTCAGCGGCGTCTTTCTTGCAGTCAATCCCGATACTATTGATGATTTCAGATTCCGCTGGGGCGACAGGCTCGGGTTTCTCGGTGTAAACGTTATTGCAGGCGGCAGAGCTGAACGATGGGAAACGGTTTTGAATGCACTGAAACAGATCGATGAAAGCTGCACGCATATCGCTGTTCACGATGCGGTCAGACCACTGGCAAGTAAAGAGCTGGTCAGCCGGGTCTTCTCGGCTGCGGAGAAATACGAAGCCGTCATCCCCGGCCTGCCGGTGGTCAGTACACTCAAACGCATTGATCCGGACGCAACCGATACTGAGCGAAACGACCCGATCGATGCGATCCTCGGCGGCGACGTCGGATTCAGGCTGATCGGCCAGGTCATGCAAACCGTCGGCCGGAACAACTTGATCGAAGTCCAGACCCCGCAGATTTTTGAAGCAAAACTGCTACGCCGGGCTTATGAACAGATCGAATCCGGCAAGCTGGATGCCGACGGCATCACAGACGATGCGTCACTGATCGAGTCGCTCGGACATCCAGTACGGGTAGTCGACGGGGAATCGACCAACATCAAAATCACACGTCCTGAAGATGCCGAAATCGCTGAAGCGATCGTCACCAGGCGAGATCAATCCCAGGCAAAGGAACTGGCGAAGAAGCGCCTGTTCGGTGACGACGATGATTGAACTGTGAATCATATCGTGCCCGGTGGTTTGATCAGGCCATACAGATTATTTTTTTCGCATCACATTGATTTCCGGAAAATGACTTCGCCGGAGGTATCTCGCATTGCCAACGTATGAAGCCTTCGATGGCTTCGTACTCTGCCAGACCGAGTTTGTCGTATAGTATTGCCGTAGCCTTGTTGCGATCCTCAGCGCGTTGCCAGAACTCACGTTCGTCGTAGCCGGGGAACAAGGCCTTGTCCTTCTGCGATTCATGTTTGAAAATAGCGGTACGCTTTCGAACCAGCTCCTGAGGCGAAATAGGCACGGCCATATCGATCTGCTCGGGTTCCCATTCCTGCCACGCGCCGCGGTACAGCCAGATTGAACAATGCCGGAACCAGTCAGCGCCTTTCACACGCGCCACAGCTTTGAAAATCGCATCCAGAGAAGTCCGGTGAGTGCCATGCGGATCGCTCAGGTCGCCGGCGGCGTAGACCTGGTTCGGCTGGATCCGTTCCAGCAGATCAGCGACGATCCGGATATCCTCGTCGCTGAGCGGCTTTTTACGCACCTGACCTGTCTGATAGAAAGGCATATTGAGAAAATAAACGCGAGCCAGGTCCACCCCGCAGTACCTGGCCGCCGCACGCGCCTCGCCCTGTCGAATAACGGTCTTGATCTTCATCACCTGGTCGGAATCGACCTGGCCGGGCTTCTTGTTCTTCAGAAACGTTTCGACATGACGCTCGAGTTCCTCGCTGCGACTCTGGTCGATCTCGAACATCCGGTTGAAATCCGTAGCGAAATCGGCGAACCGAATGGCATCGGCGTCGAAAACGGCGATATTACCCGAAGTCTGGTAGGCGATATGCACTTCATGCCCCTGCTCGACCAGCCTGAGCAGTGTCCCGCCCATCGAGATGACATCGTCATCAGGATGTGGTGAAAAAATAAGAACCCGCTTGGGAAAGATCGCGTCATGCTCACGCAGACATTCCTCGGGTCTTCGTCGTGAAGTCGGCTTGCCGCCCGGCCAGCCGGTGATCGTTGTCTGCATCCGACGGAACACTTCGATATTTATGTTATACGCCGGCCCGTGCTGGGCAATCAGCTCCTGCAGGCCGTGCGCGTTGTAGTCTTCATCGGTCAGTTTCAGAATCGGCTTGTCGATTACTCTGGCCAGCCAGATCACGGCTTTGCGGATCATCGCGGGTGACCATTCGACGGTTCCGATCAGCCATGGCGAGCGGTACTGCGTCAGACCCGCCGCCGCCGCCTGATCGAGCATGCAGACGGCATTCGGATGCTCCTGCAGGAAACTCGCCGCCACGGTCGCCGATACCGGCCCTTCCACTGCTCGTGCAATGATCGCCGATTTGTTCTCGCCGAACGCAATCAGAATGAGTCGCCGGGCATCGAGAATCGTACCTACGCCCATCGTAATCGCACGATGCGGCACGTTCTCGATCCCGAAAAAATCACTCGCCGCGTCACGGCGAGTCACTTCATCGAGCCAGATCAGTCGTGTGCGGCTGGTTCGCGGTGACCCCGGCTCGTTAAACCCGATGTGGCCGGTCCGGCCGATACCCAGTAACTGGATATCAATGCCGCCCACGTCACGGATCGCCTCTTCGTAGCGCCGGCAATATTCGCCCACGGCGTCAAGCCCCTGCGTACTGTCCGGAACATGGATATTCCCCGGCTCAATATCGACATGATCGAACAGCATCTCCTTCATATACCGCATATAGCTCTGCAGCTCGACCGGCTGCATCGGGTAATATTCATCGAGATTGAAGCTGATGACATTCCGGAACGACAATCCCTCTTCTCGGTGAAGCCTGATCAGCTCGTTATACACGCCCATCGGCGTGGAACCCGTCGCCAGCCCCAGCACACAATGCCGACCCTCATCGGCTCGCTGTCGAATAAGCAGGGCGATCTCGGATGCAACCGCCCTGCTCACCTGTATGTCATCACTGTAAATCTGCGTTCTGATCCGTTGAACAGGATCACATGGATTCTCTGCTGCCTGTAACATAAGCTGATCCTGTTATACCGGTACCTCTTTCTGTTCCTGCTTCGCCAATTCCACACCCACTTTCCGCCACTGGTCTGATAGATCGACCACCTTACCCGTCGCCATCGCATGGTCGATCCCAAGGCTGACCACGGTCGAGGTAATCCCGTCATCGATCGGCGTAAGCGGTTCGTCGCCAGTGAGGATCGAACCGGCCAGATGCTTAATCAAAACCCCATCGCCGTTGCCATGACCGCCGCCGTGAAGCTTGTATACCTCGACCGGAGTCTCCCAGCCGATCCGCCTGCATTCGAGTACGCCTGCGAAAAGATCACCCTTGAGCGTGCCTTCCGTACCCAGCAGGTACATCCGTCGCTCGATCAGAGCGCTCTGACAATTCGTATGAAAGGTACCTCGCACTCCGTTTTCAAACTCGAGTATCGCAACCTGGTTATCGACGATGTCTTTCTCGAGTGTAAAGGGACATTCGGGGCTCTCCCAGCCGTGATACGCGGCCTTGCCGTTGTGCGGATTCGGCCCGATACGATCCTCGTGGTACTTGTTTGGTGGGTTGAAGAAATCCCGGCCGCCGAAACTCGCCACACGACGCGGCAGGCTGCCCACGAACCAGTTCACCAGATCGACGTCATGACAACACTTCTCAAGCAAGTGCCCGCCGGAATATTCAGTGAGCCGGCGCCAGTCCTGATGAATGTACCCGCCGTGATTGAATTCGAGCGTTTCATTGAACTCGAAGCTGATGAGTTTCCCGATATAGCCGGCGTCGAGCAGCTCCTTGATCTTGATATAGAAATCCGCGTAGCGCAGGACCAGCCCGAAAAAGAATATCCGGCCGCTCCTCCGATGCGATTCCCGTATGGCCAAGCAATCGTCAACAGTCGTCGCCAGCGGCTTTTCGCAGAATACATGTTTACCCGACTCGAGCGCCGAGACCACATGCTCGCGGTGATAGTTGTTCCATGACCCGACCATAACCCACGACAGGCCCGGCACGGCACACAAATCGCGATAATCCTCGAAGACCACGGCATGCGGGCAGACCTCCTCGCGCATACGCCTGATCGACTCGTCGGAAGGATCCGACAGGGCCGCTATCTCGATCTGAGGGAACTGACGAATCAGCATACCCGCCAGTTGTCGCAGCCTGGCACCACAGCCGATGACCCCCACTTTCACCCGATCACTCATACATTGACCCTTTGCTTCTGAAGACCGGAAATTTCTCTTGTCATTTCACTGTCCGCCATGATATAATCACGAAACAGGTAATAAAATGGCGATATCAGCTAAAAATTTATCAAATCCGACACGCGTCGGCAAAGATGACGAAATCGAGTATGCCGCACTGAGCGGTGAAGTGGTGAAATCCGCACGGCGTATCCAGCCGCCGGATAATTACTACACGGGTATTCAGACCGAACTGAACGGGATTCCGAATAATGTCATTGTGTTCTGCCGCTGTCACGTCAGCGAGCTTGTCGGGGAAGGTCACGTTCATCACCGATACGTACTTATTATCCCGTTGGAAACAGCCGGAACCGTCGTGGTGGACAGCAAGGCGCATTATCTTTCACCCGGCCATGCCATTGTGCTCTTCCCCTACCAGTTCCACTATTACGCCGACCTCGGCGACAATCAACTGACGTGGCTGTTCATCACTTTTGAACTCAACGACGGCGAACCGATCCGCGAGTTGAAAGATTCACCGCGAAAAATACCGGATCAATGCTGGTACGATCTGGCACGGTTAACAACGCAGTACCACACCATCCAGCGCAACGGCCAGGTGATTACCAATGATATCCACCTGCGTGCCGCCATACTCGTTCATGGGCTCGTCGGTTCGCACCGGTTGCGATCTCGTACCGATACACCTTCAGGCACTGCTTCCGGCAAGACGGACCTGCTCGCAGCCGTCGGCCAGTATGTTTTCTCGCGGATCAATCAACCGATTTCAGTTACCGAACTGGCACGGCATCTGAATATGTCGCCGAGCAATCTGCGAAATCACTTCCGCAGACGCTATAAAATGGGCGTCGCGTACTACATCCGTCATACCAAGATGCTGCAGGCCATGCGGATGCTGAGATTTACGCAGATGTCGATTACGGAAATCGCCGAACAATGCGGCTATCCGTCGGTCTATTCCTTCAGTCGAAGCTTCAAGCAGGAGACCGGCCAGTCGCCGCGCGACTACAGGAACCGGGAATAACACGATCTGTCACCCCTCAAGGCCGGAGAATCATCACATGGCTGACCAGGCCGTCATGCAGACCGTCCGCTTTCTGGAACAAAACGACTACCCCTTACTGCTCGCGTTTCTCGATCGCATTTTCGATGAGCCCGGCGGATTCCGTGAACTGCTGCCGGCGATCTACTGCGATCCCGAGATTGCCACGCGTCACGTGGGTATCAAATCGGACAGCCGGATCATCGCGGCAGCAGGATGCTTCCCGATCGAATGGCATGTGGGCAGTCGGGTACTTCGGATCGCCGGCATCGGCTCCGTCGCGGTCGACCCCGGGCATCGCGGCGGCGGGCTGATGAGCCGGATGATGAACTTCCTGATCGATCATATCCGCAGTGAGCAATATGACCTGTCATATCTCGGCGGTCAGCGCCAGCGATATCGGCACTTCGGCTGGGAAAAAGCCGGCTCGCGATTCGAAGCTACTGTTTCATTCAATAACTTCAAAGGCAGGCGACTACGCCCCCTGCAACTGGAAGACGCAGCCGGCGCCACCGGCGTGAACCCGGCCATACTCGATCTGCATCAGAACCAACCCGCATGGTGCCGCCGAAACCCGGCCTTATTTTCATATTACCTCCAGCACTGGCGGTGCCGGCCGGTCTGGCTTCGTGACGAAAACAACCGCGATATCGGCTACGCCACCGTCAAGGTCGATGAAAAACGGGTCATGGAACTCAAGGTGACTGATCCTGCGGAAATCGGACCTGCATTGCATGCCCTGCTGCTGCACTTCGACCTGCCCGAGGTGACGCTTGTCATACACCCGCTCGACTGTGAATCCATCCGTGAGGTTGCACAATTCGCCGAAACGGTCAAAACCATCGACTGCTGCAACTGGCGGATATTCAATTTATCCGCCGTCCTGACGACGCTGCTATCGGTCAGCCGACGTGGTGGCTCACTGACTGACGGGCAGGTGGTTCTCAAAGTCAGCGATACCGGCGAAAGCGTCGGCATCAAATCAGCGAACGGCCGCGTGGAAGCTTGCGAAGTGAATCAGGATGCGGATATCGAAGTTGACAGTTGCACACTCACACAACTGTTATTCGGCCCGCTCTTACCATCACAAGTACTCGCTCTGCCGGCCACATGCTCATTACTCGACCATTTATTCCCCGTTGCACTGAGTATCGATCCGCTTGACTGCGTATAATCGAGATCCTGTCAGCCGTGCTTCAGCCCCACCTGTTCGTAAAACCACATCGCAGGACACCAGTTCGTAAACGCCGACTGAGTCAGATTAAGCGATACGAAACCGGTCAGTATCAACCAGTACGGACTATGCCATGCGGCCAACACAATGGAAACCAACACGACCACGCCCGCCGTCAATCGTAGTGCTCTTTCAACGGTCATCGGCAAGCTCCTGTCATGCTCTATGATGCAACCCGGGTCAACTGCTCGCAGTTGATAGAACCGGGTCTATCATCGCCTGGAGTTTTCCGGCCTGAACGAGACCGACCGACTGGTTGACCACCTTGCCGTCCTGGAAAAGCATCAACAGGGGAATACTCGAAATCTGAAACTGGGCCGCTATGTTCTGTGACTTATCCACATCGACCTTGATCACCTTGATCCGGCCTTCATACTGCTGGGCGATCTGATCAACAACCGGCCCGAGCATCCGACAGGGCCCGCACCAGTCAGCGTAGAAATCCACCAGCACAGGCTGATCAGCCTGAAGGACTTCAGTCTGAAATTCAGATTCGCCAATCTTCTTAACTGTCGACATATTCAACTCCTTGTAATCTTGAGTCATGTTAATCCATAATATCATACCACACTGATTAACCGGCTGGGACGTTGATTATTCCCACGGCAAAATGTTAACATTTCTTTTGGTCATAATTACCCAGTATTTTGATATTCCTAAGGTGAATACCCCGATTTTCACTTCATCAAGCAACGTGAGATATCCGATGTCGCACTTGCCATAACGGCCGGTTCAAACACGCAGATTCCGATAAACCAACATAACGATTGAATCAGGACAAGCATTCCTATGATAACGGAATAACTGAACGGTCGTATTTTCAGGATAGAAATTGAAATCGTGTTTAAAAACACAGACCGCCTTAATGAACCTGAGTTACGGGAGCCAATGAAATGATCAGAATATCTGACTTGAAAATCGGCACGCGGCTTTATGTAAGTTTCGCGATGCTTCTGGCATTACTGATTGCCGTGGGTTACCTGGGATGGAACGGCATGACCAAGGCTACTACAGCAATTCACGATATATCACACCAGTTGGAAATCGCCAAGAAAGCCAATACGATCCTGGTGGATGCACAGGATGCCCAAGCCGGCTCACTGCGGTTTATCATTTATCATGACGATCAATTCTTCAATATCGTCAGAGACGAAAGTGAAAAAGTACTGGCACTTGCGGATGAGGCTAAAGTGATGATGAAATCTGAGGAAAACAAAGCTCATGCCGACGAAGTCATCACAGCCATAACTGAACCACTACCGGCTGGAAGCCGGTAGGTTCAAAGTCGTGAGCTACGGG
>CAYRND010000072.1:0-17996 GCA_964425365.1 uncultured Phycisphaeraceae bacterium | reverse complement strand
GGATCTCTTTGAAGTGTTTCAGCTCTTTGATACCCACAGATTCTGCTGAAGAACCTATTTTTCTTTTTCAATTTTTACATAATTACTACTTACACCATTGATTTCAATTCCATTACTTTTGAATACAGGTACAATTCGATAAATATAAGCGATGTCATTATCAATCGAATCGTCGATATATGACATGTTCTCCACAATTTCATCACCAGTTTCAACAATCGATAGGAGATTGAATGCTTCCCCATTCTCATTCTTTCTCTCCACCAAGAATCCTTTATTGCAATAAATATTATCATCCCACGTTAATACAGCCTTGCCGCGGTCAAGAACGCCTTCTAGTTCAACAGGCACCTGGTTCCATATCATTCGATTATGTATATCAGGTTTGGCAACCGCCTGAATTACATTGCTCCTCATGTCATCATTTATTTTATAAATATAAATATATAACAATCCGTCGTCGTGTTCATACAATTCGCAGTTTATATCGCCTATATTACTTGATACATTATCAGTTACTTCTATTGCAAATGCCGCATATGCAGGATCATCAGTAATAAGCATAGAATGGCCATCCGTTGATTTTATTACTATATCATACCCTCCTTTGTCACTACTCCATTTTCCGTTATAATTTCCTATTTGCGACCCAATATGCATGATATGTACATGTACCGCATCAGAATCATCCGGTTTCTCGCCAACAGTATACATTACCCGCTGCTTGTTCCTGCGGGCATATATTCGTGATCGATAATCGTGGCATCTGAATACAATCCTGATTTCATCGAGAGGCATATTCGATATGCGTTTATCTCGATAATCCAGAGAAAATACAATTATACAGTACGCAATATTGTCGTTCTGTTTTGAAAAGAGTATCGCGTTCGAATCCATAAATTCATAATTGCCACTGTCTGAATTCTTATAATATATTTCCGGGTGTATTGAAGCTAAGCTGTTGTTATCAGTATTACCTTTTACATATACCACAAGAGGCCTGCTGTCTATTCTCAGCGGGTAATGGTTTATGGATGATATCGCATACTTATTATTGGAATATGTATACAATTTAAGAGGAGATACATTTCGGAAATCCCCGATACTATCGATATTCCTGCCGGAATTATCTATAAGCTGCGTCGGTTTCTGAATAGTTATAATTCTTTTCGTAGATCCTTCATCAATGCTATGGTAGCGGCCAGGAGGTTTATGCATTATACGATATGATGTTCCCGTTTCACCGGCCTTCAATAGAATATTCGATCCAAAATGAACCATCGGCTGATTTCCACATGTTATGCCATTGCGAAACAATAATAAACGCAATCCTTTCCTATATGCCAAACTGGTTACCTCTATATCTGTAGATCTGCTTTTTGGTCCGACATTGACATGCATTCCACAATGATAGTAAACGATAATGTCTCGCCATATCATATCATACAGATAGGCGATCTTCCTGGTAGACGAATTCTCAAGATGAGATGCCATATATATCATCATTAATCCGGCCGTATCAAGGCTTACAAGTGAATATACAGGGCTGTTAAACTCTTGAAAACCGTTTCTTTTCTGTGTATATCTATACAGCAGATCCAGCTTATCAACAGCATAATTCATGTATTCATGGTTATCCAGATGCAATCCTGCTATATAAGTTAAGCAGATATCCATAAATGCGACATTTGTCCATTCAATGGTTTCGTTTCTGATAACCGTTCTATACGCAATACGGTCAAGCGTGGATAAAATGATATTGATTTCGCTATCAGTGAATTTGTCGCGGTGATCGGATAAAATCTGGATAATGATGATACCGCAGAATAAAGCGTTGTTTCTGTCAAGCCTGCCTGAGTCACAATCAAAATCTTCGATATAATCAGGCCAGGTGGCATAGTTATAGCAAATATCCGTCGTATAATAATAGTTATATCTGATATTACGGAGGCTTATGCCATGATTATCTGTGCATTTGTTTTCTTCCCAGCCTGTACATTGGTAATTGAGTGATGTAAATATAATTTTTTTCGCCCTTTCCAATATCTGGTGCTCACTATGAAATCCGAGAATATGCAGTTTCTGATAATATTTCTCATCCGGTTGAGGGCGATAAATATCAAGCAGTGCAAGGGCATAGCGCAGCGAATTTCTTACAGGATGTCCTTTGTAATTCTTCAGCATTCCTATTTCATCATCATAGTAGTCCTTGTCATGTGGACCAGTATTTAGTGCTTCCTCTGTATCAGCCAAATCACATAACAGCTTATATTGAACTTCATCATTTCCGGTTTCAAATCTGTCGATATCGAATTCAATATCAGCATGTGACCGGCATGCTATTACAAGTAATAATACGAACATATATGGAATGCATGACATGATACGCGAATAAATTATATAAATAATGCAAATATAGAATAACGTATTATTTGTAAATATACGGAATAGGAAGTGTAAGATATGCATGAAGTATATAATATTAATTAAAAAGAAATTGATCAAGAAAATGAGAAAAACGCTTTCTGAAGGCACTGAACCTGAAGTATTCCTCCCACCGTTTCTGTGCGTAACGGCCCATTCGTAACAATAGGTTCTCATCAGATAATATTTCAATCAAATGGCGAGGCAAGTCATTATAAATATTGAGATCAATATTATAACCTGTCTTACCATCAAGATTAACTTCGGCAGCAGCATCATGAATAGAGCCGAGTACAGGAATGCCATGACGCATGGCTTCGATGTATACCAAGCCGAATCCTTCCGTTCTACTCGGCATCGCCAAAACATCCGTCTGAAGCCAAATGTCATGCATCAACTCATCAGGAACAAATCCTTTGAATTCGATATTGCCAGATGCCTTGACCTGACTTGCCTTATACTTCAATTCCTCCTGATAAGGTCCACTACCAACGATACAGAGTCTGGCTTCGGGAACCTGCGATATCACATCGTCCCAGCATGCGATTAGGGCATCGTGCCCCTTATCCCTGCCCTTTACCATCCTGCCGAGAATGAGAACCGTTGGAGGGCCCGGCGATTTGCCGATCTGTAAATCAGGATGATCATCAGACTCGGTGGCAAGCCAGCATACATTGGCGTGGGAAAAATCGCCATGAATTCGATCAGCCTTATTAATCGTAAACTCTGAATTTGCCAACAACATCGATGCTCGTCTCGCGGCAAGAACACGATCAGATCTGGTTGTGTCCCATATCTCTATTCCGTGAAGATATGCAAGAAACGGCCTACGTAACACGGGTAAGACACAATGCGACCTCGCCATTCCCAGAAAGTCATAAATAAAATGAGAATGTCGAAAGCTGCTCTCCCATACCTTAGCGGCATACTTCAACCTTGAGCCCCGAGCCAGGTAAACCGGAGAGAGAGAATCAACATGGGCAGAATTGTCATTATACACAAGTATCCCCAATTGACACCTGCCTTCATTTTCATATTCTGTTAATACGCGGTGCATCAAGCGGGCAACACGAGAGATACCACCCCCCCCTGGAAACAAGGAGTCAACTGCTAATAATACGCTTGGAATTGACATTGTATTATACTATTCCATATTAGCGGGATAATGCCATGCTGTCATATTTTAAAATCAATGTGTTTCATGCAAATGTAAATAAGATCCTGATATTATACTGGCTTACCATATTTCTTTTATCACATTGGCCGACTATTGAAATTAAAACACAATTTCAGATTGTTCAGATTGATAAAATTCTGCATGCTGTTGTTTATGCCATTTTGACATTTCTTCTGATATACAGTGGTTTATTTACGTTGAAGTCATCCAGCCACCTGTCATCATTATTGGCAGTGTTGGTTGCCGCTGTTTATGCAATGATTGACGAATTGACTCAACCATTTGTAGGAAGAACGTTGGACACCGGCGATATTGCCGCTAACTTCATGGGTATTCTATCAGTATTTCTGATTCTGAATTCCCATCAACCAAGTCATTCAATGACCGTTGTCATCAATCTGATACGATCATTACTCATACTGATAACGCCAACATTAATACTCGTCGCTATTTTACCTGAGGCAGATATAATGCTTCAAAAAGTGTATCGGCAATTTGATGTCGGTGTTAACTTTGACAAAACCACACATTTTATAAGCACAATGTCGCTAACTTGTTTATTGGCCTTGTCTTATCCTATGGGAAAACATCGTCCCAAGCTCAGTACAGGTATTGTGTTGATCACAATGCTCTGTTCTGCTCCCATTGTCGAATGGACGCAACAGCTGACACATAGAGGTATCTACGATCAGTCAGACATCTGGGCACACGAACTAGGTCTGCTTGCCGGTATTACAGTCTGGGCCGTTGCCTTGACTGTAAAACCCCTACTTAAACTTCTGATTCAGCGAATTACAGGTGATGTACCTGAGGATAGATACGATCAGTCCGCAAATGGATAACGGATGCATATACCACAATCTCAGCACTTTGTCTCGCATGCCGCCCTGGTGGGTGTACTTACCTTCTTCTCCCGCATCACCGGGCTGCTTCGAGATGCCACACTCGCCGCCGTCTTCGGGCTGGGACACATTTCCGATGCCTTCTTCATTGGCTTTCTGGTACCCAACCTCTTTCGCCGGCTCTTCGGCGAAGGGGCACTCACCGCTGCGTTTATTCCGCATTATTCGGAACTGTTGGAAAATGATCCCGCACTGGCAAGACGATTCGCCTCGGCCGGTATCGCTCTATTAATCATTGTCTGCTGTGGACTTACGCTTATTGGCGAAGCGATGTTGGTCGCCCTGCTCGCTGCATTTGACTGCTCCGAACAGACCAGTCTCGCCATCCGGCTGACCATGGTCATGTTGCCCTATATGCCGCTGATCTGCCTGGTGGCACTCATCGGCGGATTGCTTCAGGTCCACAGGAAATTCGGCCCCCCCGCCGCCGCGCCGATCATCCTGAACCTGACCATGATCGCCGCCGCCGTCCCCACCGGACTTATCGTCTCGCCCGGCCATGACCTGGGAAACGCCGCCTTTATCATTGCCGTAAGCGTGCTTCTCGCCGGCATCCTCCAACTCACGTGGCAGATCGCCGCCATGCTCCGCTGCACCAGCCTTACCACTCATTTCACCGGTGCAGGCGAGCCGCTCGGCCGAATGTTCAGGATGATGCTGCCCATGCTCATCGGCCTGGCGGTCTTCCAGATCAATGCATTGCTCGACAGCCTGATCGCCTTCGGCCTGTCACCGAAAAACGGAGCAGCACCATTCACGCTCCTGGGGCTGACCGTCGATTACCCCATCCAACAGGGCGCCGTCGCCGCACTCCAGTGGTCGCAGCGTCTTTACCAGTTTCCACTCGGCGTCTTCGGCCTGGCGATCGCCACCGCCATCTTCCCCGCGCTTTCGCAGGCCGCCGCCGACACCTCCGTATCCGGCCGGGACCAGTTCCGCCGGACACTTCAAAAAGGCCTTCGCCTGACCGTCTTCATTGGTCTGCCCGCCAGTCTCGGCCTGATCGTCGTACGACTGCCGCTCAGCCGGGTCATTTACGAACGCGGCCAGTTCACACTCGACGATGCGGTCCGCGTTGCCACCATCCTCGCCGGCTACGCCTCTGCCATCTGGGCGTACTCGATGACGCATGTTCTGACGCGATCTTTTTATGCGCACAAAAATGCCCATACCCCGCTCAAGATCAGCCTGGTAGTCGTCGCAATCAACCTGATGCTCAACCTGGTCCTGATCTGGCCGCTCGGTGCGGCCGGTCTGGCCTGGTCAACTGCGATCAGTGCCGCTGTTCAGGTTGTTCTTCTGCTGATTGCGGTAAGGAAGTACGTGGACAATCCAATCGATCGGCCGACCCGGCAGAGCTGGCTTCGGTCGCTCACCCTTTCGATCATCATGGCCGCCGCCATTATGCCGGTCATTCTGTTCGTCGATCTCAAATCCGCCGGCCTGTGGTCCGCCGCCGCCTGGCTCACCGTCATGGTCGCTGGTGGCATTTTCCTCTATCTCGCCGGTGCCGCGTTTTTCCGATCCGAGGAACTCAAGTTGCTGTCAGGCAGCAAAAACCGGATTTGAAACACCGAGCTGCCGCATGATGAAACAGGGTAAAAACCAAGCCGCACTATTCAGGCCGTCACCACATGCCGCCGGGCACAGCACAAAAAATAGCCCCTGTCAGGCTGGGGGTGTACCTGTCAGGGGCAGTGGGGGGGGCAAATTCTTCGTGCACGGCATTATAGCAAAAACAAGAGTGAATGCGAATCAAGGTTCATGTCAATTGTGTAAAAATTCTTGCATTTGCAGGTAAATTATTATATATCAAGGAGATAATCGCATCGTCTCGGCGTTCCAAACTGTGTTTGCGACGGTTTCTGGATGAGCTGCCGCAGGTTGTCGTCCAAAATGTTCCACAGTTGGGGATGATTTTCAATCAAACTGGATGATAACGAATGACGGGGGATTATGGCAGTTTTACCCGCAAAACCGGTTCAATGGCTGATTCGGAACTGATAATGTCTTCCATGATCTGCCGCACGGCGATGCGTTGCCCTGGCCAGAGGAAGAGGGATTCGGCATCCGCGGCGGGTATCCAGCGGAAGGCGTCATGGCTGCTGTCCATACGAGGCGCCGGGCCGTATTCGACCCGAGCGGCGAAACACGGACTGATGATGATACTGTCATAAGCGTTCAGAAAATAGCAGTTGGGCTGTTCGAGCTGCCACATGCCCGTCAAGGCGTAATCGCCACTTTCGCTTCGGCCGTACCCGGTTTCTTCGTACAGTTCGCGAATGGCAGCGGCGTCGGCGGTTTCGCCGGGGTTGACATGGCCCATCACCGGCTGCCATGTACCGGGCAGAACCTCATGCTGCGAACGACGCATCTGAAGCAGTTCGATCAGTTCCGCTTCGGCGTTCGCGACCCGGAAAATGTATACCTCAACAATATCTGTACGCAGGTCCGTCATAATCAGCCTGTTTCATCCTGTACGAGGTCAACGCGATTCATTTTCTCCTTATTCAATGCGACAGACAAATAGGCTGCCCGGAAGGGGGCGGCAATAAATACGTTTATATAAAGCACTTGCAAATTAAAGGGTGGCATCTGCCGTATCCATCGCGTCTCACCGGATTTCACGGACTAAACACAGCCGGATCAACTGCTTATAATTTTTCTGATGGCGGAAAAAAACATGCAGCCGCACGCTGGCAATCCTTGTGGGGCAAGGTAACCTTTACCGGAATCGTCGCTTGGCGCACAATACCGGATCTTTGGTCCAGAACAGGGCACAACGATGCAGTTAATGACCTGGACGATCGGGAAACTGGGTAGCAGGTTCAGCCTGGTGTTCGAGCCGTACAAGAAGCGGGTTCTTCACTCGGCATTGGGCCGGTTTCTCGATCAGCCGTTGGACCTGATGGTCGGCCTGATCGAGCCGGACGGCACATACCGCGTTCTGCCGTTCACCGCCGATTACACGCCGCTGTTCAACTGCGAACAATTCGAGCGTCTGAATTCGATCACGTTCCGTGGCTTCAGTGAAAAATACAATCTGCGGTTCGAGTTCAATATCCACAGCGTGTTCTATCCACAGATGGAGAAGCTGTGCATCATGCCGGCGTTCTATCTGGAGATGCGGGTCAATCCCCTGGATCAGGTCAGGCGATTCGAGCCGGCGGGTCCGACACCGAAGAACGTGACTCTGTTCCTTCGCCTTCGCAGGCCGGATACACAGATTCATGCCCAATGTGTTGGCGAGCAGAGTAAGCCGGCGACCATCAATTTGTCTTACCGTAATCCGCTTGAGTTGAAGGAATCGTTCAACGCGGACCGGTACAGGGAAGAAGAAATCCGATCGGTTCAGGTGAACGAGCAGATCGCGAGCATCAATCCGAACTGCCGGTGCCTGGAGACGGGAGATGGTTTATGCCTGGATATTCCCGTCAGCGCCAGCGGCAGCGGGATCAAGTGGCGCCTGGTCTGGGCGGCTCATGTGAATGAGCCGGTGCTCAAGATCAAGTCCGCCGCCCCGGAAACGACCGGGCCGGGCACAGCCGCCGATCAGTTCGCCACCGTTCACGACGCCGATTTCCGATACTGCCGGTATTGGAACAACGTCAACGAAGTGATCGACGAAGCGATCCTCACACGTGACGAGTATCTCGGCTACTCGAGGCGATTCGAGAAGATATTCGAACAGGCGCCGATCGAAATTGCGCAGCGTCATCTGCTGAACCAGAGTTTCCAGAACTGGCTGATCAACACCTGGTGGTGCGACCTGATGCTGGCCGGCGGCGGGAAACAGGAATGGTTCAGCGTGATGGAAGGATCGAACGCCTATCATTCAACGCTCGATGTCGAATACAATAATGTTCTGCTGTACCTGACCATCTGGCCGCAACTGCTTGTCATGCAGATGCGACAATGGTCGTCGTTCGCGGAAAAGCATCCGCAATCGGGCGGCTGTTTCCTGCCGCATGACCTCGGCAACGGTATTCATATCACCGGCCAGCAGTACCCGCACCCGATGGAGGTCGAAGAGAACAGCAACTTCCTGATCATGCTGCAGGCATATACCCACTGGACGGGCGATAAGAAGTCGGCGAGTGAACTGGCCGGGCTGATCGTCAGTCTCGCGGATTACCTTGTATGGACCGATCACGATCACAGCGGATTCCCATCGGCCGGGATGGCGAACACGGCGGATGACGCATGCCCGGCGATGCAGTATTCGCGTAAACAGACTTATCTCGCCATCAAGCGTCTGGCGGCGATTCGAGCGGCGAGTGACCTGCTCGCACTGATCGGTCAGCAAAAGGAAAAGGAGGCGGCCTACAGCCGCCTGGTCGAGCAGTCGATCGAAAAGATCGAGCAGAAGGCATGGCTGGGCGACCATTACGCAGTGTCCGCGGATAATTCCGCCGTGGGACTGGTCAACCTCTGGACCAATGAGCCGCTGCCCTATGAAACGTTGCCTGCATGGGACGCCTATTCGATCTACACGAGCAACGCCCTGCTGCTACCGACGATCATCGGCCAGCCGTCGCTGATCAATACGGACCGGCTGAAGCTGGATATGGTGAATACCATTCGTGAGAACTTCTATCGTTACGGTTGCGGGCACACCTCGGTCGAAATGGAGAATATACGGATCAGCCAGAATTTCTGGCGAGACCACCTGGCGAATTATCTGCGTGTACCGGATCCGGGCTCACAGGGCTACTGGGACATGCAGGTGATGAGCAATACACACGAGCAATCGCTCGGTTTCGCCGACTCGTACATCAACAACAACCTTGCATTCCATCCGCGGGGTATCTGTATCATCGGTTGCATTCTCTCGAGCTCACGTCTGATCATCGATCGTCTTGCGGCGGGCGGAACATATATAACCGTCGAGCCGAACCGCCATGCGCCACAGCGTTGGCCGCTGCTTGCACTGGCAGACTGGAAAGCAGGCAAGATCCCGGTCTGCGTCGTCACGGGTGACGGTAAGGTGGCCATCGAGGGGCAGAATGATCCGGTCATTATTCACGGCGAAGACGTATCGAAGGAAAAGGACACGAAAAAGGCGATGATCGGTTGATTGCAGCACTGTACATCATTTTCTTTCTGTCCGGCATTGCGGGTCTGGGCTATCAGATGGTCTGGACGCGGATGTTCGCAGTGGGTCTCGGCCACGAGATGCCGAGTGTGCTTGCGGTGGTAGCGGCGTTCTTCGGCGGTCTGGCGATCGGCGCCTGGCTGCTCGACGGGCCGGTCAGCCGCAGTTCCAGGCCGCAGCGATGGTACGCCGGACTCGAGTTGGTCATCGGCCTGTGGGGCCTGATATCGATACGGCTGATTCCGCAGATGAACGAACTGGCGATTACACTGACCGGCGTAGCGCCTTCGCCGGTGCGGCAGTGGCTGATCGCATTCAGTCTGCCATTGTTGACACTGCTGCCGGCGACCATTGCGATGGGCGCAACACTCCCGGCGATGGAGCGGGTCGTATCGCGGCTGACGGCAGGCGGCCGATGTGTCGGCGGGTTGTACGGTATCAATACACTCGGTGCGGTGACGGGAACGCTTGTCAGCGTGCTGGTCATCATACCTTCGCTGGGCTACGGCAGTACACTGTTGACTTTTGCGGTACTCAATCTGTTCTGTACCGCCGCTATTATGATCCTTTCCGGCGGGCTTAGTCATATCGAAGCAGAACCCTACCGAGCGTCTGAGGATGTCGATTCGTCGCGAGTCATTTACCTGACGGTTTTCTTCACGGGACTGCTGGGTATCGGCTATGAAGTCCTGGTGGTACGCAACCTGTCCCAGGTCTTTCAGAATACGGTATACAGTTATGCCTTTTCACTTTCCGTTTATCTACTGGGTACGGCAATCGGCGCGTGGCTGTATCACCGCTTCGCCGCCGGTCTGACGTACCGGAAGACGCTGACGTTTTTACTCTGGGGTCTGAGCGTGAGTTGCGGGCTGGGTCTGCTGGTACTCGGCGTCGCGAGGCCGGTACACCTTGCGTTGATCGACACCGCCGGCCGGTTGCCTGCTGAAATAATTGGTTCCGCCATGGTATTGTTTCTGCCGACGCTGTTCATGGGTGCCGCGTGCAGTCACCTGCTCCAGGGTGCTCGCCGTGAAGATCGCGGTTTGGGTACGGCATTGGCGATCAATACACTTGGTGGAGCACTTGCGCCGGCGGTGTTCGGCGTGGTGATGCTGCCACTGCTCGGATCACGCTGGTCGTTTGTAATCATCTGTGCAGGTTACCTGCCGCTGATCCCCGGCAGGATCATGATGAAATGGATTAGCTGCCTGCTGGTCGTAGTACTGCTCGGGTCGATACCGCTGAATCTGCGGCATATGAATCCTGATCTGCAGGTTGTGGATTATCGTGAAGGCGTGATGGCGTCCACGGCCGTGACGCTGGAAATGAATGACAACTTGTTTTTGCGAGTCAATAATAAATTCTCGATGGGCGGTACGCATTTTCTGTCCTTCGAGCGTCGTGAAGCGATTATCCCGCTTATGCTGCACCATGAGCCGAAGAACGTGCTGTTCCTCGGGCTGGGTACGGGCATTACCATCGGCGGCGCAGTTCGTCTGGATGAGCACATCGAGGCCGACGGCGTTGAACTGGTACCTGAAATCGTCGAGCTGATGAGCCATTTCCGGCCGTATAATATGTCGCCGACGGAACACCCGAGAATCAATCTGTATGTCGCCGACGCCCGGCGTTTCGTTCGGGCGGCCGACCGGAAATACGACATTATCATTGCGGACCTGTTCCACCCTGCCCGCGACGGCGCCGGTGCGCTCTACACGGTCGAGCATTTCAGGGCAATACGCGAACTACTCAATGACGGCGGCCTGTTCTGCCAGTGGCTGCCGCTGTATCAACTGGATGAATCGATGACGCAGGTGATCACGCGAACGTTTCTTGAAGTCTTTCCTGAAACGCGGGGGTACCTGTCGACTTTCGAGATCCAGTCGCCGGCACTGGGACTGGTCGGACGACTGCAGCGTGTCCGTTATACCTCCGACTGGCTGCGGGTTCGCAAGCAGAACGAATCCTATCGACGGGAAGCGAAAAACAATCACCTGGACGACGAACTGCGGCTGTTCGGCACGCTGCTGGCGGATACGGCGCAGTTAAGGGCATTTGCCTCGAACGCGCCGCTGAATACCGACAATTACCCGCTTGTCATCTTCCATGCACCGGGTTTCGTTTACCGCGATACTGCACCCACGCCCTGGGGCAGGCTCATCGCCATACTCGATCAATATACCGCACGCGGCGAGTCGCTGCTGGATATGGACGATCCTGAAACACGTGAGTTTGCTGAAAAATACAATACGTATATCACCGCGCGAGACCTGTCGATCCGGGGCATGGTCGAGCAGCAACTGGGCAATGAATCGAAGGCGATCGACCTGTTCATCGCCAGTATCCGAAGCGACAGTAATTACATTTACAGTTACGGCAACTGCCTGCGCATTGCAGAAATCTATGCCGAATCCGATCCGGAGAAAACGATCGAACTGCTCCACCGCATCATCAACGCAAGGCCGGCCCGGCCCGAGGCGCGGGCGATGCTGAAGGTAATGCTTGAGAAGAAATATTCCACCAATGAGTAGAATTGAACGCTGGATAAGGGAGATGGGTTTGTACTGGTTCAGCCTGACTTGAAGGAAAAGGTCTTGCGACTTATACCTGTTCCGTCATCAGCAGGTACATATTTTTGAAGTATGGGTAATAATCCGAATAAAGAAATCTGATTGATCAAGAAGATTGCTGATGATACTCGACAAACTTTTTGAATGATTCTTTGCCGATATACTTCGCGCCGATCGGTGGTTCGAGTTGTGTGATATCGAAGAGCATGAGCCCATCGAGTGCGTTATCGAATTCCGGGTCGACGTTGAAGCCGAGCAGTTTGCCGTTGAGTTTGAGGTACTGGCGGAGCAGGACGGGCATGGACTTGCCGTCGGCCTCCAGGTCGGAAATAAGCTGGTTGACTTCATTCAAATCACGCACGATGGTGCTGTACTGCCTCGACGCCCAGCCGCGAGGCGGGTTGATCCGGTTGGGGTTCCTCGCCTTGAGCAGCCGCTTCATGCCCGGCAGCGACTTGTTGAGCTGAAGAAAGGCGATCAGCAACTGCTTGCTCATGGTACTGTACGTGGCTGAAATACTGACCGGGCCGAACAGGTAACGATACTTCGGATTCTCGGCGAGGTACGCGCCGATACCCTTCCAGAGCAGCATGAGCGGCGCGTAGCTTTTCTGATAATCGGGATGAACGAACGACCGGCCGATTTCAAGCGCCGGGCTGATCTGGTCGAGCAGTCGCTGCTTGAAATGGAATAGTGTGCTGGTGTACAGGCCGGTGATACCGTAGCGGGTCATGATCACATCGGTCTGGCCCATGCGGTACGCGCCGACGATCTGGCGCTTCTGCGTGTGCCAGATGAACAGTTGCAGATAATACGCGTCGTAGTCGTCGAGGTCGATCGATTTGCCGGTCCCTTCCCCGACAGCGCGAAAGCTCAGTTCCCTCAACCGGCCGATCTCGCGCAACAGGTCGGCGCCCTGGTGCGATAGCGCAAAATAGACGTGGTATTCCCCGCTTTCAACAAGTTTCTGGCGATCAGGCAGGTTCCGCACCTCGGCTTCGAGGGTCTCGGGATCGATCGGATCGATGATCGGTTGAGGCGGCTTCGCCGGGCTCAGCGTTCTGCGGGTGGCAAGCAGCCACGACCGCTTATTCAGCTTCGGTTGAAGGAAATAGGTTTTCAACCTGAGATAGGCGGTCATTTCCTTCGCATCGGTAAACCGTGCCAGCCGGGGGTAACCGATAGGCGCACCAATAATGACCGGTACCTGCCGATCACGTTTCTTGAGCATTTCACGTGGCAGCATGACCGTACGCAATCTCGGGTGCAGCATCCCCATGAACTGGAACAGGGCACTGTTCCTGCCGCCGAAAAACACCGGAACCGCCACCGCGTTCGATCGCCTGACGATGCGGGCGATCGTATCGCTCCAAGGTGGGTCGGTAATCCGCCGCTGTGATAGACGTAAATGCGATACCTCACCGGCGGGAAATACGCCGAGCATATGGCCCTCGGCCACCCACGCGATGGCCGAACGGATTGATGTAAGGTTCTTCTGTATCGACTTAGGTGTGCCGAACGGATCGACGAAGAAGAAATCCTTTCTCAGATCCGGGATCAGTGACAGCATGTAATTGGCGAGTAGTTTCACATCGTCACGAACACGGTTGAGAATCGCGGTGAGAATCAACCCCTCGAGTCCGCCGAAGGGATGGTTCCCGATAACGACAACCGGACCCGTCTTGGGAATGCGCTCGATCTGCTTTTCATCGACATCGACTATCACGCCGAGGGCATCGAGTGCCCGATCGGCGAAGTGCCTGTCCTGACCGGCGGCCTGGGTCTGAGCATAGAGATCATTAAGCGTGGCGAATCGCAACGCCCGCTCGAATGCCGGCCTCGCCGCCCAGATGATCGATTTCTGCAATGGGTTGCCCGCGAGATTCACGCGGAAAGGCTTATCCACCGCGTCCACGCCGGCATCGACACCGGCAGGCCCGATTTGCGAATCGACCTCGTCATTCAACGTGTTCCCCGTGGCGTCGTCGGTATGCCCCGAGTCGAAATCTGACTCATCCGTGTACGACATGGCTTATATTTTAACGCAAATGATTCAAGGATGGAATGTATTCATCAGGTCTCATATCATATTAACAGGCGTAACAGTCAGCGAAGGAACTGGTTGTTCATGTGGCGCGAGTGGCTGAACCAGTTAAGAAATCGATTCGCTAGCCGGAACCTGCCCGGCCGGCGCGGCGAGCGTGTGGCGGCGGGGTACCTGCGTAAACACGGCTACCGCATCCTCGGCCGGAATATCCGCACCCGAACCGGTGAAATCGATATTGTCGCACTCGAACCGAAGGGCAAGGCCATCGTCGTGGTCGAGGTGAAAAGCGGCAGCGGCGGGCCGATCCCACCCGAAGCCCACGTCAACTTTTACAAGCAACGTAAACTCGTCGTCCAGGCCGTGCTGCTGGCGAAACGCTATCGCCTGACAGACCGGCCGTTCCGGATCGACGTCGTCGCGGTCGACCTGCCGGTTGCTGAGAAACCGATCGTCAGGCATTATATCGGGGCCGTCGAGCCACGGATTCAGTAAATCGGGCCGAATGCCATCGATGAGCTCGAGTATGGGAATTCAGGCTGAGTCGCAGGCGTATTGTGAAAATCGGCAGGTTAACCTCTTGAGAATGCCGACGCCTGTCGACCAACCACAAGAAATACCCGCTCCCGACAACAGAAATCATGGCTGGCGGGAAACATATATGTAAATAGGGGTAAAAAAAACACCTGGTCATAATACCGGCGATCTTTTATTGTGCCTGGGGTGAATCCGTGGTAAATTATGCGGGTTAATGAACGCAACTGAGTTACTGACGTTCATGGGTTTTGTGCGAGCCTGTCTTATGGGTGACTCTCTGGCGGGGAGGACATCCGGTTAATTCGAAATGACAGCGGCGGGGGTAATGTGCCAATGACGCGGCTGACCGTCAGTTCAATACGGTGGGAAAGACGGCCGTCGTACGACAGATGATAGAACCGGGAGAACCTGTATGTCGACAATTCGCAGTTGGTGCCAACAGGTGCGTCATGTGATGCGTAAGGTAACGGGTCTGCACGACCGCAACAGCGGTCGCGGTATGGTATTGGCGTTATCACGCCAGGCCGGACTCGAACCGCTCGAGCAGCGGCTGATGTTGTCAACCACATTTCTCGTCACCAGTACGCTGGATACCATTGACCCCGGCGACGGTGTACTGACGTTGCGTGAGGCTCTGGTGGCGGCATCAAGCGAACCGGGGGGTGACAGCATCGAATTCGACGCCGGTCTGACCGGCATGACGATCACGCTTGATCCGAACCTCGGCCAACTCGAAATCGATTCCGATATCCAGATCATCGGGCTCGGCCGGGATATGCTGACTCTCCGACGTGATCCCTCAAGCATAATCGATCATCGCATCATACATACTCATGCCGGGACGAACGTCGTCATCAGCGGCCTGACTCTCAGTGACGGACGACTCAACGATCAATCCTCAGGCGGCGGCGCCGTTTACTGCGAGGGTAATATCGAAATCAACAACGTTATGATCCGGAATAACACCAGCCTCGGCCTGGCCGTGGGCGGCGGCGGCGTGTGCGCAATCGGCGGGTTGATCGTCAACGATACCTTATTCCAGGATAATCACTGCGCCCATATCGGTGGCGGACTCTATTGCAGCCACGCTGATTCAACTATCACGAATACCCAGTTCGTCAATAACACCGGCCTTTACGGCGCGGGCGCCTACTTCAGTAATGGCACCGCCGTGGTTAACAGTACAACTTTCATCGATAACGACGCACACGGCAGTGCAGGCAGTGTATTCTGCTACTTCGCTGATATCGATTTCAACGACTCCACCTTCAGTAACAATACCTCCCGGGCACTGGCGACTTTCTCCTGCTACGGCGGGCAGGTTACGCTGGATCGATGTTCGATTACCAATAATACCAACTACGACGGCTACGGCGGCGGAATCTACTGCCGCGAGGCGGAGATGGCGGTTCTGAATTCCGTTATATCAGACAACCATTCAAGCGGCGAGACCAACAGCAACGGCGGGGGTATCTATAACCGTGACGGGTTCATGACCGTCGTCAATTCCACTGTTTCAGGAAATACATCATCAGTATATGGCGGGGGCATCTACAACACCGGTGGGGCGCTCGCCGCAACGAATATCACCGTAACCGGTAATATCGCCGACTACCACGGCAACTACGGTGAACCCGGTGGCGGGGGCGTTCATGTATCGAGCGGACAGGTAACAATGAATAACAGCATCGTCGCCGGTAACTTCTCCGGCGAAGGGATGATGCAAACCCCGGACGACGTCCACGGCGATTTCGATCCCGCCAGTTCGCACTGCCTCATCGGCGTTATCGATCATGCCACCGGACTCGATGTGAACAACACCCTGTACGGCACCGGTCTGATTCCACTCGATGCGAAGCTGGCCTCACTCGGCAGCAACGGCGGTCCCACACTGACCCACGCGATTCTGCCCGGTAGTCCGGTAGTCGACGCAGGTAACGCCGGCCTGGCCGTGGATCACGTCGCCACGCCGCTGATTACGGACCAGCGAGGCGGGGAATACGATCGTATCGCGGGCGACGGTGTGGATATCGGCGCGTATGAAGTGCAACAGCCGGGCGTGCCCGAAAACCTGCACGCCGCCGAAGGTGACGGCGAAGTGCTGTTGAGCTGGACCGCAAGTACTGATCCTGATGTACTGTACTACAAGATATTCCGTTCGCAGACCGGTGGCGGGCCGTACCGACTGGCGGCCGCGGCGTTCGGCGGTGGCGGGATCATCGATCGGAGTGTACAGAACGATATAACGTATTATTACGCTGTTTCCGCGGTAAGCATCTACGGCCTGGAATCGGCGATGACACCTGAGGTCGCTGCCACGCCGCATATACCACAGCCACCCGCGGCACCGTCGGACCTGACCGTAACGCCCTACAGCAGCAGCCAGCTCTATCTCGAATTCCTCGATCATTCCGATGACGAAACCGGATTCATCGTCGAACGGAAAACAGGCGGCGGCGAATTCGAACAGGTGGCTATACTCGATGTCGAGGTCAACGAATACATGGACTTCGACCTCAATCCGCTGACGACCTATACCTACCGCGTGGCGTCTTACAACGACGCCGGGCAGTCGATATTCACAAACGAATTCGCGGGTACCACGTACGACGCGGCTACTGCCTCGACTTACGAAGCGGAAGACGCACTGCTGTTCGGGCCGACTACCGGATCATTCCATCACGGCTATACCGGCACGGGCTATGCGGATTATCTTACGGATACCGGCCAAGCCATCGAATGGACCGTCGATGCCCCCGCCGCAGGCGAATATGAACTCATCTTCCGCTACGCACTGGGCTACGGCGACCGGCCGCTCGAAATTCAGGTCAATGGTGTGGTCACCGAACCGTCACTCTCTTTCCCCACTACCGGCGGATGGAAGGACTGGCTCACAGTGACTGCCATCGGCCTGCTCAATCAAGGCACCAATACCATCCGCGCAACCGCAATCGGCTACAGCGGCGGCAATATCGACAGCCTGACGGTGTTCGCAACGGTTGCCATGCCGAAAGAACAGCCGATATTACAGACAACAGGCGATAGCGAGCTGCCTGCCGGACTTGAAATGCCTGCCGGCTTTTCCACAAAAGTAGTCACAGTTATCAACCATCCGGCCCAACCGTCACTTCAGCAGTTGTTCATCGGTCAAGATGAAGATGACTGGTTCACCGTACTGTAAATGATTACCCGGCCTGACTTCCGCGTTGGTCTGAGAATCCACCGTAAGTCCTTATTTGACAAGAGG
>CAYRND010000071.1:0-18017 GCA_964425365.1 uncultured Phycisphaeraceae bacterium | reverse complement strand
ACCAATTCCAATCAAAATCCTAGTCTCTGTGCATATCACCATGCTGTCGCCACAGTCCTCCAACAAACAACGAGGCCACAAAACCTATCATAATATAAACGAATATCATGTCGTAAGCATTTAGTAAAACATTTTTACGAATTTTCAGGGCCAGCTTGTATATCTGATTCGGATATGGTATTATTGGTACAGAATAAGTTAAAGTTGTTTACCCGGAATGGGAGATCATGCCAGACAGTTTTGAATATCTTTCGCTGGTCAGTCGCGTGCATTCGAGTGCGAAACTCGCCTCGGAGTTGCGTCGTTTGATTGCGACGGGTCAGATAGAGGATGGTGTGGCTCTCCCGCCTGAGCGTGTGATATCGGAGTGGTGTGATTTATCGCGAGGTACGGTTCGCAAGGCATTGGGTGAGTTGGAATCGGAAGGTCTGATTTCGGGAGGTCAGGGCCGTCTGAGGCGTGTGTGCGGTACGGCGGTTGTGGAAGAGAAGCGGGTACAGCAGTCGATCATAGCGTTGATGTGGCCTGATCCACAGCAGCACTGGAAATGGCAGAAGTCGCCTGGCTGGCAGTGTCATATCAACCGTGGTGCGATGGAGGCGCTTGAGAACACGGGCAAGCACAAGCTTCTGCTCGATCCGGTTCTTCTGGATGAGAGCATTCCGATGGACTGGCTGTTGAAGCTGGGTGTTGAGGGCGTAATCACGGATGAGATGACGGCCGATGATCCAGTACGTGTGATCGAGATGCTGAAGTACATTCGGAGGCTGGATCTGCCGGTGATAGCGTATAGTGATGAGCCGTGGGCGCAGTCGTTTGATCGTGTCGTATCGGATCACCGTTGGGGTACGTATGCCCTTACGCGTTGGCTGCTCGAGCGTGGCAGGCGGAATATTCAGCGGATGTGGCTGGTTCGTGATTACGATCATCGTCCGCACTGGTTGAACGAGCGAGATGCGGGATTTGATCAGATGATGGCGGAGTCGGGTCTGGCGGCCCTGCCGCCTGTCGAGTTGATATTGCACAAGCCGCTGAAGGATCCGGTCAAGCAGTTCGAGAACATGAAGCATCTGATTGCGGGTAATCTGATGCGTTTGACGGGTGAAGGTCGTGAGATCGATGCGATCATGCTGACCTCGGACGGAGATGTACCTGCGTGTCATGCCGCCTGCCGGTTGATCGGCCGGTCGCCGAATGACGACATGACGGTAGTGGGATATGACAACTTCTGGGACGACCTGACAGGTCGGCGATTTGAATCGACGCCGCCGTCGGCGACGGTTGACAAGCACAACTACGAGGCGGGTCGCGAGATGGTGAAGTTATATAACGAAAGGCTCAGCGGCCAGCTTCCGGGCGAGCCGCAGGTAAGAATGATAGCACCAGAGCTTCTGATACTCTGAAACCTCTTTATCCTGCGCCGGTCCGGTTTACACCGGGCAGGCGCTTTTGAAAACTGACGCACGGAGGGAAGAACACATCTCGGTTTCATTTATGAAAGGGAAGGAGAAGAGAGAGTTGCCTGTTTGATGAAATTGCCTGGAAGAAGTGTTTCTGTAAATCATGTTTCTGTTTTATTTCAATGTCTGATTGAAACGTTTTCACTTATTTGTTGAACTGGAGGAGTCAATATGTCTCATCACAATCGTTTATGTCTGTCCAAAGTAACCTTGATGCTGCCGGTATTATTCTTTGTAGTCATGCCGGCGGTTGTGTGTGCCGTGGATGTTCCGTTGTATCGTGTTTTCGAGGAGACGGTGATCAACAACAACGGTTACGGCAACAGGTTCATCGATGTGAATCTGACAACATCGTTTACGCACGTTGGAACGGGTCAGACGGTGAATTTCCATGGTTTTTTCGATGGCGACGGCAACGGGGGTGGCGGTCCCGGCAGCGGCAATGTCTGGCGATTCCGATTCATGCCGGACAAACTGGGTACATGGAATTATACCTGGAGTTGGTCGGATTCCACGTCGGGCGGTTCGGGCAGTTTCGAATGCGTGGCTGCCGGTGCGGGCAAGGGCGTGATCAAGGCTTACCAGAACAACACGAACTGGTTCGCCTATAACGGCACGGAACCGGTATTTCTCAAGTCGTATTACGTTCAGCCCGGCGGTGTTCAGGTCCAGGATTTCAACTGGGTGGTGAATAACGTTTATCAGAAGATTGTCGATCGCGGGTACAACCATATGCAGTTGGGTATGCTGCCGACAGCCTACGGCTATCAGTATTTTGCTGATGGCCCGGCGACAGCTGACAGCCGTATCTATACCGGCACCACACCCTCGACAACGCAGAATCTGGATTGGTGGCATAAGATAGACCAGCACATGACCTGGCTGAACGACCGTGATATCGGCGCTCATTTTTTCCAGGGAATCCACGGCAAGGATGAATCGTGGCGTGGTACGGGTCTTGATTATTATGCCTGTTCCAGCTTTGAGCGTGATTTTCTGATCAAGTATATCTGTGCACGTCTTGCGCCGTATGCGAATATCATGGGTTTCACGTTTACGTATGAGACCAGCAACGGCGCTGCCGAACGTGATATGATGGACCGTCTCGGCCAATATGATCCCTGGGGTCATCACAAGACGATGATGCAGGGTCTCTACAGCGGCAACCAGTACAACAATGACTGGTGGGATTACAGTGGTTACACTTTTGTTTCGACGGAAGCCGTTTACGGCGACCGTAATGGTTGTAACATGCCGGCGTCCTTCAGTTATGACATCTGTCGTCCGATGGTCGATCGGTATAACAAGCCCGTATTCCACTCTGAATGCTGGGGCATGTGGCGTTCCTGTTACGGTGCATGTAATCCTTCGGTCGGCCCGCACGCCTGGGCGAATACGATGGCCGGCGCCAGCGCCACATGGAACGATCTACCTGACTGTGAGTTGGGTAATCATTCCTATGACATATTTTCGTTCAGCGATGCCGCCCTTGCGTATGACGTTCACGCCAACGTGATGATGAATTACGTTGATCACGGTGAAATGAATCCGTATGACGGTGTCAATAACGGTGGTCGTGCGCTTGCGGAGCCGGGTAAGCAGTATCTGGTCTGGAAGCAAGGCGGCGGGCAGTTCAACCTGGACGTGGCCTCGGGTTCTTATGAAGGCCGGTGGATCAACTGTTACAACGGTAATGAGGTAGACCTTGGGATGGTAACCGGAACGGGCGGGAGTATGAGTTTTACGCCGCCGTTCGGCGGGACGGACGCAGCGCTCGTTCTGTCGGCGCCATCCGATCCGGATACGGTGCTCAACCTTTCGGCGACGGCGGTCAGCACGAGTCAGATCGACCTGATCTGGGAACTCCAGCCGGGCAGCGGAGCGCAGAACTACCGGATCGAGCGGAAACTTGCAAGCGGCAGTTATGCCGAGATCGCGCAGGTGAACAGCACGGCGACAAGTTACAACAACACGGGCCTCGAGGCGGGATCAACCTATGTCTATCGTATGCGTGCTGATCTGGGCGGCGGGAATTATTCGGAGTATTCGAATGAAGCCAGTGGAACCACGTTCGACCTGCCACCTGCGGCGCCGTCGAATCTGACCGCGCAGGCGAGTGATACGGCGCTTGAGATCGCACTGGCGTGGGTCGATAACGCTGATAACGAGGAGGGGTTCGCCATTGAGCGGAAGTCTGACGGTGCGTATAGTGAAATTGCAACTGTCGGTGCAGATATTCAGGTTTATACCGACAGCAGCGCCCTTGCGGGCGAGACGACGTATTTCTACCGCGTACGCGCGTACAACAGCGGCGGCGGACAATACTCGGCATACAGTAATGAGGCCTGGGATACCACACCGTGTGTGCTGGATCCCCAGATCATCGATGACGCCGATATACCGCCGCTGGTCTACAGCGGCAGTTGGACCGCCCAGACGGGTTGGGCCGGCCGGTATAACGAAACGATCCACGAGAGTGAAACCGGTGGCGCGTATGTCGAAGTGGCGCTCAATGACGTAGCAGAAGTGAACATCTACGGTGATCTTCGTGACTGGGGCGGTACGGCGGACGTGACGATCGACAGCGTCAGCCAGGGCAGCATCAGTTACCAGGGCGCCAGTGCCGATTCGGTGTTGATCGCCACGATTACGGGCGGTCTGGGCTGCGGCGATCATACGCTGCGGATTACGGTGAATGGCGTGGGCTGGTGCTATCTCGATTACATCGAGTATACGCCGCTATGCTGCACGGCAGTTGATAAAGTACCGGCTGATCCGACGAACCTGACGGCGACCGCCGCGGGCAGTGATCAGATCGATCTGTCATGGCAGGACAATTCCGGTGACGACGCCGATGCTGAAGACAGTTTCACCGTCGAGCGTTCCGATGACGGCGGCAGCAGTTACAGTGTGCTGGCGACTGTCGGTGGTGTGCCGGGTACGGGCAATATGGTGAGCTACTCGGACACGGGGTTGCCTTACGTCACGACGTTCTGTTATCGCGTTCTGGCGTCGAACGTCATCGGCGATTCCGGTTATACGGCGGAGGTATGTGAGCCGACCGGCCCGCCTGCCGATCCGACATCGCCGACCGGCCTGTCGGCCGATGCGGAAGCCGGCAAGGTAACGCTGACCTGGAATGCCAATCCGGAAACCGACCCCGCGGTTCTTTACTACATCATTGATCGTTCCACGACTGAGGGTGGTCCATATACAGCCGTCGCCGTATCGTTCGGCGGTACGAATATCATTGACTTCCGAGTCAGCAACGGCACGACATATTATTATCGTCTCCGCGCGGTGGATACGTGGGGCCATCAGTCGGGTCAGTCCGCTGAAGTCTCTGCGACGCCGAGCGAACCGTCGGCACCGGAATCGCCGAGCAATCTGCAGGTGACCGGGAAGACGGACAGCCAGATATCACTGAGCTGGACGGACAACGCGGATAACGAAGATGCCTTCATTATCGAGCGTAAACTCGGCACCGGTGGTACGTATGCGGTGCTGGATACGGTTACCGCGAATGTCACCGCTTATGACGACACCGGCCTGGAGAGTGAGACAGCGTACTGCTATCGCGTGAAGGCGTCGAACGGTATCGGCGACTCTGGATACAGTAATGAAGTCTGCGATGAGACCACCGGCGGGTGTGTACCGGACGATGTGACGATTGATGACGCCGACCCGCTGATCACTTATACGGGTAGCTGGAGTGCGCAAAGCGGTTGGTCAGGCCGATATGAGATGACGTTGCACGAGACGGAATCGAACGGTGCGATGGCCGAGTTCTCTTTCGAGGGTAATACGCTAGCGATTATCAGCGAGACGCAGGACTGGGGCGGTACGGCGGACGTCCGCATCGATGGTATCAGTCAGGGCACGATGAACTGCCAGGGCGCATCGCAGTACCAGGTGACGTTGTTCAGTAAGAATGACCTGAGCGATGGCGCTCACCTGCTTCAGATCGTCTGCGAGGGAAGCGGCTGGGTGTATGTGGATGCGATCCAGTTCACCGGGTGCGTAGCCCCGCCGCCGCTGCCCGAGGCACCGACGAACCTGACAGCGACGTCATTGAGCAGTTCGCAGATTCGTCTTGAGTGGACAGACAATGCCGCGGTTGAGAGCGGGTTCCGTATCGAGCGTAAGCTCGACGGTGGCAGTTACAGCCAGGTCGGGATCGCATCGGTGGATGCCGAGTCGTTCATGGATGTCGGGCTGGCCGAGCTGACGACGTATTATTATCGCGTACAGGCGTTCAATGCGTCGGGCAATTCGAGTTGGAGTAATGAAGCCTCGGCGACGACGCCGGAGTATACCGTCCCGCAGTTCCAGACCGCCGATATCGGCGGTGGTTGGGGCAGTATTACGGAAGTGCCAGGCGGTTACGACCTTGTTCTTGCGGGCCGTGAGTTCGGCGGCCACTACTCGGATGACAACTGCTTCTTCGCCTATACCGAGATCACTGGCGACTTCGATGTATCGTTGCAGGTTGAGCACCAGACCTGGGCGCCTGGTCACCATGAAGATTTCGAAGCCAAGGCCGGCATTATGGCGAGGTGGAGCACGGCATCAAATGCTGAGTTCTGCACGGTTGTCTCACGTGGTGAGGATAACGGCGAGCCGGTGCAGTCGGGTTACTGTGAATGGCGATGGGTGCCCGGCGGAACCGTGATCAACGGCGGTGCCGAAGCGCATGCCGAGTATCCGAACCCGCAGTCGGTGATTCCGAACCGGTGGTTGAGGCTGCAGCGTGTGGGTGACGAGTTCTTCACCTACATCAAGGCGAATCCGTCGGATTCATGGACACTGATCAAGCACGCCTGGTCCGAGTTTCCGGGAGTGCCGGATACGCTGCTGGTGGGTCTGACCGGCGCGACGATGGATGAGACAAACACGAAGACAATTGAATTCAATGTCCGCAATCTGAGCGGATTCGGATTCTGAGTCTGTCGCATTAGCGGTCCTGCAATCGGACGGGAAAGGCATTCCGTCCGATTGCCCGGTCCGCGGTCGTGAGTTGATGAAACCTCTTTATCCTGCGCCGGTCGGATGAGAGTTCGGCCGGTGCATTCGTCGGGGCGGATAGTGAAGCAGATGTTCATATTTGAAGGTGACAGTTTTCAATTGCGGATTTCGGATGAGTCAGCAGACAGTGTGTTTCACGGAGCACGGCTGTCGGCTGCGAGGAGGTGGATGGGTTGAGGTATCGGTCTCGGTATCCTTGATATCAAACAGAGGGCCAGGGCGACGTATTTCCTGATGGATATTGCGATGGGTGTCGCATACGCATAAATATGTCGCACATGCTTTAAAGAATGACGCAAATTCCGGTTTACGATCAGAGAGAAAAGTATAGATTGAGCAGGTAGTCTGATTGTGTGGTTATGAAATTGTCAGCACCTGCTGATTTTCGGCGGGGTGATATTGGCAGAAAGGAGAGGCCTATCGCATAGCAATCGGTCAATCTGATAACAGCAACGATGGAAACATGAAAAGGCGAAAGACAAAGTCGCTGTTAACCGGCAACCTAATTCCAAGGAGGAATGGCAATGAAGTTTCGTCAAATCATGTTTCTGTTTTTTTGTATATTTATTGTCACAGCCGGATCGACCTGGGTATGGGCGATCGGGCCGGGATTTCACAGTTCGGATGAAGTACTGTCCATCGAACATTGGAACGGCGAGAGCAACCCGGTTATTTATGACCAGGATGATTTCTTTGATGACCCGGGGTTCTATTACCTGTGTGCACGAGAGAGTGCGGGTTGGGCCGACCTGAAAGGCGTTGTCTATACGCGTGATCTTCACGGGTGTCCTGGCGGTTGTACATACCCGGCATGGCGACCGAGCCGTGGGAATTTTGAGTATGGTCTGAATATCAAGGCCAAGATGTCGGACTGCGGCATGCAGCTCGGCGATGTTCACGAGTACTGGGGTTCGCAGCGTCAGCTCGACCCGCCGGGCAGTGGTGTGATCGCGCACACGCAACTGAATCCGACGGAGCACGTGACAGAGGGAGTGAATTTCATTATCCAGGAGGCTCACTCTGCGACGCCGGCAAATCCGCTGATTCTGTTCATCGGCGGTCAGTGCACCTCTGCGGCGGTCGCGTATCTGGCGGACCCGAGTATTGTCGACAAGATTCATGTGCTACTGACCGACCAGGACCCGGGTTGGTACAACGCGGTGGACAAATGGGCGGCTTATATCGTTGCGAAGCGGATGAACTGTGTGCACCAGGGATATATTGACTGTTTTCCCTACGGAGGCGGGCCGTGGGACCCGGTGCATCAACTGCCGGTGGATCGGACGCGTGCGACCATGCCGGACTGCGAATTTTCGCGATGGCTGTGTAATGACAGTTGGCAGTTCGTTACATCCGGCCCGGAGTTCGGCAGCTTCTGGGACGGTTGGTCGCTGATGTACCTGATGTACCATCCGACGATCATTTCGGCGAAGAAGCGGAATATCACGTGGGACGGGTCACGGACTCATTTTCATGATACCGATGCTCCGACGTATGACATGATCGAATTCGTGTGCGCACGTTGGTACGAACCTGCGGACGAGTGGTTCCGTGTGATGGGTGATAATCAGGTTTACAATCCGGTTATTCCAGCCGCGCCCGAGATCGAAACCGTTACCACGGTGTCGGATGATGAAGTGCATGTGACCTGGACGGATCATTCGGATGATCCCCAGGAAGCTGGTTTTGTAATCAGTCGGAAGCCCTGGATGGGCGAAGGCGAGTGGCATATCGTCGGTACTGTCGGACAGGGCGTGACTTCGTATACCGATACGGATCACCTGCATGGGATGGTTGAGTATACGTACAGGGTTGGTGCTTATGTCGGTTCGCCCTGATGGGTATGTTTATACAGGGTGTTTATCATGTTGAAGGTTGTCAGGCTTGTAAGGTTTTTCGGATTGTCAGAATATTGTGATATATATCTGCCGTTTTTGTGTCCGGGCCGGCAAACCTGGTCAACCTTACAGGCCTTCAACCATTAAAACAAGAATTTATCTGACATCATAGAAGATTTCGAAGGGTGGTTGATCGACGCCGTTGTAGATGGCGCCGACATCTTCTTTATCGATGGGGTAATTGTAGAGTTTGATATCACTCATGTAGCCGTGGAAATATTTATTTTCCGCGTAAGGCAGGATATCGCCTGTATTCATCTGCCGTGTGCAGATGCCGAATGCCATGATTTCGTCGTTGTCGAGGCCGCATGTAAAACCCCAAGACCAAGTCTGTGTCATATCAAAGTAGACACGGAAGGTTTCGTCGTCCCAGGTCATTACGAGCAAGTGCCAGTCATGATCATTAATAGAGACGTTATATTGGGCATTATCTTCATCACATCCCATTGTGAGTATTTCAAGCGGTTTGCCCCAAGAAAGGGCGTACATTTCGCCGACTTCGGAGCCGTTTCCTGTTGCCATGCAGGAGAATATTCCTTCATGGCGTTTGATCTGGCCGCCGTCGAAAGGAGCATCTTTTTTGAACCACACAGTCAGTGAACCACGTGGCAGGTCCTTGTATGGTCCATCGGGAATATAGAGATAGGAACTGCTCGCACCCGGTGGATCATAGACATCAAATCCGCCGCCGTTCATATAGATGGCCTTAACGCCTTCGTTTGCACCCAGCATGTGACTGACGCTCGGGTCAGACGCCGGGCCGTCCTTGTTCATCCGTGCGGCATCGAAATTCACATATACGCCGTGATTATTGCTCACACTGTCGCGTACGCCTTGCGTGGGGTCTGTTTCATCGAGTTTCCACCGGCTGATCATGCGATTGCCCCAGTTCGGCGTATAGGGCGACATTCGCGTGCGAAGCGAATAGGTGACGCCCTGGATGTCCGCTGAACAGGTGATCATGATGGAATCGCGTTTGTCGTTCGTCAGGTCGGTATCGGTTTCGTCCTCGACGCGAAGATTCACAACAGCCTGGTACATGGGCAGGTCAACCAGCCAGTCGCCGTGGCTGTTGTTCGTTCGCCAGCTTGCATCTTTCCGTATGTATTCGATAGCGAAATCCATGATGGATTCCGCAGCCAGCTTTGCATCTGCATGTCGATGGATATTCAAAGCGATGCCTGTCGAAGCCCGCTGCGACTGCATGAAGCTGACGGCGGCGAGTGTAGCGATCGCGACGGTAATCATGACCAGTATCATGGCAACGCCGGTGTAACGGCGTCCGGCCGTCTTCGTTTTATTTGTCATCAGGATTTTCTGTTGGTGTGTGCTCATTACGGGTACCTGATTTTCGCTACCGACCTGATCGTGGTGACCGTTCTCCCGGTCTGGAATGTAATGGAATAATTCGCTACCGACGCCTGTACCGGATCAGCATGATTGACCTGAAGGGAAAAATCAAGGATACCGGTCGCAATGGTTTGTGTCAGGCAATCGCTGTGTGTTTTGAGTGTCTGTGCGGCGGAAGTGAAGTCACCAGCCAGGTCATATTTCCAGTTGGCCGCGCTGTTTTCTATATAGATACAGTCGACGAAAATACCGGCGCCGCCGCCGTAGGTCAACTGATCCATTCTCAAGGTATGTGTTCCGCTGGGGAAGCCATCGTATCGAAAAACTTCATCCGGGCAGGTGATTTGATTCGATATCTTCAGTCCGGCTTTGAAGAAGATGATCTGGTCGATGTACTGGCCGTCCACGTAGACGTATCCGGTACCGCCTTTCCATTTGTAGGGTGCAATGATGCGGATTTCGCTTCCACTGAAGGTAATATCCATGTAATTGCCGGAAGCGCTGGTTGCTGATTTATAGTCAGAAGTATTATAAGGGCTGCAACCGCCCGGATTGGGAAAACCACCCCATGAACCGTGGTAGTGAATCTGACTGTTGCCGCTATCCAGAAACAGTTCCTGTTTTGCGGTTTTCGTTGGATCCCATCGATAAGAAATGAGTTCATCAGAGGAGGTATCATGTTCGATCAGCAGCAGTTCGCAAGCCGCAGGTAAGCCGTCCATATTCGGGTCATCGGCCCATATCAGGATGAAGTCATCGCCTGAGTCGAGTATGCGTTTGCCGCTCATGACGGCGTGATCGATTCTTGCGGTGACGGCTTTTGATTTGGCGACGATAACCCTGATGCCGTCGACACTTGCGGTGCCTGTTGTAACGCCGTACATCATACTGCTGATCGCGACGACGATAATACCGGTGATGGCCAGAGCCATGAGCAGTTCAAGCAGGGTCATTGCGTGATGCAACGTCCTGTGTTTCGGTTGCGGCCGTGATGTCGATCGATGAGTATGACTCATGATGCAGGCTCCGGCACATCGCGGGTGAAGGTCCATGCCCGGCCGTTGATTGAATTGGTTACCGTAATGCTGATACGTTTTCCGTTCTGATTTTCGCCGAACAGGTTCAGCGTAATCGGTGTGACGGCGACATTTCGTGTGTATTTCTGATATTCGTTTGGGAATGGATTGCCCTGTAGGTCGACGACGGTACCTTCGGCAGTCGATTCGTCATAGGCGTTATAATCGGAAATATCGTTAAAACCGCGGCTGTTGGCGCTTTCGCCGGTATCGGTGTATGACAGCGCCATGATTTCCTCGATCATGGACTCTGCGAGGAAGGTGACCTGCGTTTCGTGCAGTGCATCGTACGCACGAGACTGGCCGTGGGTGATGGCATGGAAGATCGCCGTAACCGCAATGGCCAGGACCGCCGACGCCAGCAGCGACTCGATAAGTGTAAACCCTTTGCTTGGCTTGTTTTGTATCACTTTCTCCTTATCCGTCAAAAGGGCTTTGTGCGGGCAAATCGTCTGGAACGATTGAAAGTAAAGATAACTATATAATCGGCCGGATTTCTACTAAAAGTAAGTAGCCGATAAGACGATTTGAGAAGGGGGATATCAGACCTTGATGAAGCACATGAGCCGAATGCGACATGCCGGGTACACGATGATTGAAATGATCATCGTTATGGTGATCATGTCAATCGTAGCGGCGTTAGCGGTGCCGATGTTCAGCGGGTCGATCCAGACGCGTCTAACGGGTGCCGCGGGTGTGATGATGTCGGATCTGGCGTATGCACAGATCGAGTCGATCACACACGAGCAGCGAGACGCGGGGGGCGTCGGGACGCAGTTGCGGCTGGTGAAGTTCGACATTCCGGGCAACTGCTATCACATTGCGACCGTTTCGGACCCCAATACGCCGATCACGAATTACAACGGCGAGCCGTATCTTCAGACCTTCGGTCAAGGGAAGTTACAGTCATTTGCCGACGTGCGTCTTCAGAGTGTTTCGGCAGGCGGCGACGACGAGCTGGTTTTCGGGCTTTTCGGCGATATCGACCAGGTGAATGATGCGGTCATCACGCTCGAATGCCAAGGTGTCACGCTAACCGTGAACATCGATGCGACTTCCGGCGAGGCGAGTGTCGGCGATTTCAACTGATAGCGTTATTTGTATTGTACGGGCTCATCGCTTTCGCCTTTGATAGGCGGTTCGGGCATTTGTTCCGGTTCCTGATCGATTTGCCGGGTGGTGGGTGGTATCGTGGAGGATTCGTCGGGCATTTCGCTGCTGACCGGATCGATGGTGACCATGTAGATTTCGACCCGCCGATTGGTCTCGGCGCCTTTCGGGCCGTTGGGTACGAGCGGTCGATATTCGCCGTATCCGGCGACGGACATGCGTTCTGGCATGACGCCGGCTCGTTCGAGCACATCCTTGACGGCGATAGCGCGGTGTACGGAGAGGTGCCAGTTTGTGGGGTGTTTCGCCTTAGCGAACTTGATAGGTACGTTATCGGTATGTCCGACGATACGGATTTCGTAGGGTTTCGCGGCACTGGATTTGAGTACGGATGCGAGTCTGGCCATTCCTTCTGCGGCCTGCTGGTTGACCTCGGCTGAGCCGGAGGCGAAGGTCAGATCGCTTCGCAGTTTGACCATACCGAGTTTGGCGTCGTAGCTCATGAGTGAGGGGTTGATCTGTGCGAGTTCTTCGAGGGCCGAATCGAGCTCGGGCGGCAGCAGTGGGGTACGTTTCGCGTGTCGGAGTTGTTCTTCGAGATCGGCCACTGACTGTTTGAGGTGGTCGCGTTCCTGTATGGCCTGTTCGAGTCTGAGCAGGAGAGCGGGATCGGGTTTATCCGCCTCTTCCTGAAGTGCCGCGTTCCGGGCGTAACATTCCTCGAGCTGGGTTTGAAGCTCGATGACCTGTTCCTGCGATTTCCGGTACAACGTACGGAGGTCGTCTGCTTCTCGCTGCGCGACGCAGCCCGTCATGCCGGCCATGCCGATTGCGACTGTCAAGCACGTTAGAGTCATATGATATCGCTTCATCTAGTCAGTCCTTTCCCTGATCCCGACAACTGTCAGCTGTTGTACGACAGCCCAATTGTACTCATCACCATCGAGTCTTGAAAATCGAACGCCAAATAAGGACGCTGCCGGTTACGTTTATCGGAGCAATGGGTCGAATCTCATGAAAGGAGCGTCCGGCATGCTGAATAAAGCGGCGGTAAAGCAATAATAAGTAAATATATTACAAGAAAGCAATCAATCAAGGATAGTATAAACATCGTTCACCGTAATTTAACTTAATAATTATAAGAAACTTAACAAAGCTAACCTGTCTATCCGTATTTTTACAATCAGCCGCATATTTGTAAAAAATTTGTAAATTTCTAGTGAAATTCTAATTTTTACCATTTAAAATAGAGGGTGTCGATGCATATAATCGGTACAAATCGTCTTAAAATATGGGGTGATTTACATGTTTCTCATGTTATTTTTCCGCATGAGTATATAGCGCTTCTGATCGTATCGTTTCTGGACATTGTATTTACGTGGGTGATCCTTTCGCTGGGGGGTACGGAAATAAACCCGATCATGAACATAGTTCTTCTGGCACATGGATTGCTTGGGATGATTCTGGTGAAATTCGCCATCATTCTGCTTGTGATCATCCTCTGTGAGGAAGTCGGCAGGCGACATCTTCTTAAAGGCCGTCGTCTGGTACGTGTTACCGTTGCCATTGGTCTGTTTCCGGTTGTTGTCGGTCTGACCCAGCTTACGCTTTATTGTGCCATGGTGATTATCTGACTGGTTTTCCATCGATGCTACCTGGTTTGGGGGGTGACCCACTTGCTGTTTCCCTGTATCTTGTACGACTTGCCGCTGTGATCGCAGGTGGCGGTTCGCATCGTCAATCTGTGCGTATTATCTTGGAATTCCAGTGACGTGGAGGACATGAATCATGCATATTACCATGGTCGGGACAGGATACGTCGGGCTGGTGACGGGTACATGTTTCGCCAACACCGGCAACCAGGTGATCTGTCTCGACGTTGATGAAACGAAGATCGAGCTGTTGAAGAATGGTGTTTCGCCGATTTATGAACCCGGTCTCGATGAGCTGATCCGCCGGAATGTGAAAGCCGGGAGGCTGGAATTCACGACTGACAAGCACAGTGCCTACAGTCGTGCGGAGATCATATTCATATGCGTCGGCACTCCGAGTGACGAGCAGGGTCACGCGGACCTGAAGTACGTCCTCGCCGCCGCCCGTGATATCGGTGATGCGATCGAAAATGACGCCCAGCGAAGCGGCAGTTGGTCGGGCGATGCGAACGGTCGGATCGTTGTTGTGAAGTCGACCGTACCCGTGGGGACGAATGCCCGTGTCAGAGAGGAAATCGCTTCACGCACCACCAGGCCTTTTCGCATGGCGTCGAATCCGGAGTTTCTGAAGGAAGGAGCGGCGATCAACGATTTCAACAAGCCGGACCGCGTGGTGATCGGTAGTGAGGACAAGGAGACGGGCGACAGGATGCGAGATCTGTACGAGCCGTTCGTTCGGCAGGGTAATCCGATTTTCATTATGGACATACCATCTGCGGAGATGGTGAAGTACGCTTCGAACGCCATGCTGGCGACGAAAATTTCGTTTATCAATGAGATCGCCAATCTATGTGAAGCATATCGAGCGGATATCGATGAAGTCCGTCGTGGCATGTGTTCCGATTCGCGTATCGGCAAGCAGTTTCTATATCCGGGGCTGGGTTACGGCGGGTCGTGTTTTCCGAAGGATGTACTTGCCTGCATTTCCATGGGCGACACATCGGAGTCGCCGACGAAACTGCTCAAGGCGGTGCACGAGGTGAATCAGCACCAGCGTTCGGCGTTTCTGTCGAAGCTCGAGCGTCATTTCGGCGGCCATTTTTCGGGTGTGAGAATCGCGTTCTGGGGCATTGCATTCAAGCCCGGGACGGACGATATCCGCGAAGCGCCGGCGATTACACTTATGCAGCAGTTGCTGGCGCGTGGCGCGACGGTCGCCGCGCATGACCCGGTTGCCCATGAAACCTGCCGCCATGTGCTTGACGGGGAGATCGAATACGGGGAGGCTTATGATGTGCTTCAGGGCGCCGATGCCCTGGTCATCTGTACCGATTGGGATGAATTCAAGCATCCTGATTTCGATGTCATCCGGCAGAAGCTGAAGGCTCCGGTGATATTCGACGGGCGCAACCTCTATCGTCCGCAGTCCATGCGTGAACATGGATTCACATATTATTCGGTCGGGCGTGATCCGGTCGTTGCGAATGTCGGGTCGGCAGCAGGATGAGGATATTATTATTAAATCTCGAAAATGAAAAATGTTGGATATACCAACCGTCTTCAACGTGACGAGAGGTTATCTGTTACACATTGATCATTGTTCTGAACACTTCGAGTCGCTGGTCGATATCCTTGCGAGAGATATCTTTGAGCCGGTCGAGACTGAAAGATTCGATATTGAAGCTGGCGACGACGGTGCCGCACGCCATGGCCATGCGTAGCGTGTTCAAGTCGAAATGGCCGCGGGAAGCGATATGTCCCATCATACCGCCTGCGAAGCAATCGCCTGCGCCGGTGGGATCGACCACATCCCGTAAGGCGAAAGCCGGTAGGGCGGCGAGTCCGTTTTTGTGTACCAGGAATGCGCCGTGTTCGCCTTTTTTTATAACGACGAAAGCGGGTCCGAGTTCGAGTATGGTTTCGCCGGCGCGGACGAGATTGGTTTTGCCGGTGAGTTGATAGGCCTCGCTGTCGTTGAGGACCAGGCCGTCGATCTGTCTGAGCAGTTCCAGCAGCGCATCACGTTCGGTTTCGATCCAAAGGTCCATAGTATCTGCGACGGCGAGTTTTCGTATCGGGAAGTTGTTCAGGAGTTGGATCTGGGCGGCTGGATGGGTATTGGCCAGGAAGACATACTCGCTGTCCCTGAAATCCACGGGTATTTTCGGAGGCGTTTCGGCCAGCACATTGAGCTGCACTTCGAGAGTATCACGGATGTTCATATCGGCGTGGTACCGTCCTCGCCAGCGGAAAGTTCTGCTTCCTTCGCGCAGTTCCAGACCACTTGTATCGACGTTAAACTGACGGAATGTATCGAAGAAGGCTGCAGGGAAGTCGTCACCGACGACACCGACCAGTCGGACGGGCGAGAAGAATCCCGCAGCAGCGGAAAAGTAGACGCTGGAACCACCAAGCACATTTTCAACCGTACCTGTCGGCGCTTCGATACTGTCGATTCCGATACTTCCCGTGACAATCAAGCTCATTTCAATTCCTTTCGGAACAAAAGTATTTTACACACTAACCTATCATCGATGCCTCAGGATCAGGGAGGATTATAGTAAGATTTGCAAATGGATGCATATCGTGTTTAAGTATCATCGGGGATGAATTAACAGAGGATCGTCATGAAATGATAAGCCGGTCAGTTATTGGTCCGGGATGTCAGCCGGTGTTCAAATAGACTTATTCTGAATGATCTGTTCCTGGCTGAACGGCTTGCCGCATTCTGGGCAGGCGGATTCGTCGGAACAGGTCAGTCCATGGAGACTGTATTGGCAGTTCGTGCAGACCGGGCCTGCGAGTTTTGCGTGTCGGTATTTTTCCCGCATGAAAAGCAAGATCACGCCCGGCCCGAAGGTCCAGACCAGCACGGTTCCTGCGAGTACCAGGCCCGTGTAGGAACCCCGTGCGCAGTAGCAGTTGTCACGCTGATATGTCATTGCCTGAATTGGTGCGGCGACGATCAGTTCGAGAATGCTGCCGGCGATGAGGCCACGGATGATACGTGTGAGGCGGTTATAGCGATCGCCGGTCCGCCGGTAGAAGTAGAAGACCACTGCCCATATCAGCCAGAGAATGAATAATGCGTAAAAAGCCAGGCCGAAGAATGGATAATCAAACGATGATGAAGACCACCAGTTCGGGATTTCCAGTATTGTGGCGATGCCACCGACGGTCAGCAGGGAAGCGAAGAACCCTGCGGCGAAGGCGGAGGATTTGAGCGGCCGGCCGGTGCGTGTCAGCCGGATCGACCAGTTGGATGCGGGTCGGAGAAACAACCACTGAACGATGAGCAGGACGCCTGTCAGCAGCAGTCCTTCGGCAGTGAGTGAGGCGGGATTTTGAAACGGGATGTTGCACCCTGAAAGTCCCCATGAAAGCCACATGAGAGGTGTCATCGCCAGGCCGGGATAATCAAAAGCAGGGCTTAAGATACACCAGCCGAGCCAGATGATGAGGCAGATAACGGCCGATACGAGCATGAGCCATCGCAGCCGGTATGCGGTGGATTGCGCTTTTGTCATGCCGGTATTTTACCGGCCGGCCCAGATCAAGCCACGTGTGACGAGTTCCTTTGCCTGCGGGACGTCGAAGTCTTTGTAAGTATGGCCCCAGCAAGCGACGAATACTCTGCCTTTTCCCCAGGTTTTGGTCCAGGCGTAAGGCATCACGGTACCGGGCCGGTAGAGCGACGGATCGCCGTGTTCGCCGGTGAAGGTGGTGGTGCAGAGGACATGGATTGCGGGATCGACATGGACGTAGTATTGTTCGGTGTCGTTCAGTGTGAAATCGGTGATTCCTTTAGTGATTTCATGATCATGGTCGATCATGGTTACGTTGTATGATGGGATGCAGTTACCCGGGTGAGCCACCCACTGTCCGCCGGTCATCCACTGGTACTCGGTATTGTTCCGAAATGAATCGATAATCCCGCCATGCCAGCCGGCGATTCCCGTCCCGGCCTTGACGGCGAGATCGAGGTGGTACCACTGCTGATCGGTAATGTTGCCCATGGTCCATACGGGTACGATCAGGTCGAAGCTGCTGAGGTAGTCGGATTGTGTGAAGAGATCGAGATCATTCGTCAGGTCAGTCTGAAATCCTTCATTTTCCAGTTCGGCGGCGAATACCTGCGCGGATTCGTGCGGCGTATGGCCGTCCCAACCGCCCCAGACGAAAAGAGCTTTTTTTGTCATACGTATTTCTCCTGGGGTGGTATTATAGTCATTCCCGCTCGAAGCGAGTCAGTGTTGTACAGCGGTGAGGAGTGAATGTCTGGTCTGTGCCGAGGTGGTATGTCGATCGGGTGATTTTTTCAGATCAATCGTACACAGAGGATGTCATGTGTGAACACACACGGACTGCTGTCCGTGCCACCGGTGGGTGGGTGGGGGGCATAGGTGTTAAGCTAAGCGGATGAATTTTTACGTCGATGGACTTGAC
>CAYRND010000070.1:0-18017 GCA_964425365.1 uncultured Phycisphaeraceae bacterium | reverse complement strand
CGCTGACTGCGGTGGCGACCAGGTCGCTGGGGGCATTCGGAGCGGGGATCGAATCAGTCGTCGCCGAATCGGTCGGATTCGGTTCCGCGGATTCACCGTCGACGTTGTAAGCAACAACCTTGTAATTGTAGGTTGTGCTGGCTTGCAGACCGGTATCGTTATACGTTGTGCCGGTGGTCTCACCAGCCATATCACCGTCACGATACACTCTGAAGCCATCTTCGTTATCTGAATTGTCGGTCCAGCTCAGATCGATCTGCTGATGATCAACTGTTGTGGCAACCAGATTACTTGGTGCGGCCGGAATCTGTGATTCATGCGGCGTGGCTTGCACTTCCCCCGAGTCGGACGACTGCTGCGGGAAAACATCCACGGCCTTGATCACGTAGTAATAGGTCACGTCGTTGTAAACCTGGCTGTCGACGATATTCGTACCGCCGAATGCGACGGCGACAGGGCTGTACGGCCCGCCCTGTGTGGTGGAACGGTAAACGATGTAGTAGAGCACCGCTGGGTCAGTTTCGGTATTCGCGTCCCAAGCCAGCGACACCTTGCCTGCCGCGGCACTCGCCGCCAGACCGGTTGGAGCAGCCGGCGGATCAGGTACGCGGGCAGGCAGGTTGACTACGTTGCTCGCTGACGAATCACCGAAGCTGTTCGAGGCATAAACGCGATAATCGTAGCTGGAACCGTAAGCCAATCCACTGTCGATGTAGCTCGTACTGGTCACGGTATCGGCTACTTCATATACGCCGCCGTCGGTTGAGCGTTCGACGGTGAAGCTGTCGGCCTGGTCGCAGTCGGCGCCCGAGTTGTCAGTCCAGCTCAAGCTGCACGTGGTGGCCGAGGAGTCGGTGATCGCCAGATCACTCGGCGCAGCCGGGGCCTTATCCGGGCACTGCGGGCCACAGCAGTCGAACTCGACGGTACTGCCCGTGCCTTGCGAATGGCTGGTCACGGCGTAACCGATGTAGTAATTCGACGCCATGTCGATTGTGGCATTACCTGCTTCGGTCCATGTGTCACCGTCATTGGTGGAGATGAAACCGGTGAAGGTATTGCCGCTGCGAACGAGTTTCAGGCACAGCGGTGCCGTTGCGGACGCCTGCGTGTTGTCGGACGTTCCGCCGGTCGACGTTCGGCGCTGGAACGCCGCGCCGTTGCTCGGCGTGATGGCCATGAACGCATGCTTCGAGCCGGCATCGAGTGTCTCGCGGAACATGACGCCGGCCTTCGCCCAGTCGTTTGTGTTCTGCTGTGAAAGAATCTTGGTTTCCATTTCGGTATCACCCGCGGCGGGCTGATAGACGTAATAGAACTGATCGCTCGAGCCCCAGATATCGCCGCCGCCGCCGGTGACGGTCATCGGGCAGCCGTCGCCGGAGAAACTGCCTGCCGGGGTCGCCCCGCCGATGTCAGCGCCTTCAAAGGGGATTTCAATCACAATGTCATTCACTTCGTTCGACGCGCCGGACTGCGGATTCGGATCGGGCAGCGGCGGGTCCTGGCAATCGGACAGGTCGGTCGCCGTTACCACGTAGTAATACCGCTCGCCCAGTGTCAGACCTTCATCGGTGTACGCACTCTCGGTGGTGGTGGCGATGGGCGTACCGCCGATCGATACCCCGGCCGAAGGTGACCGATATACGCTGTAGTAGCAAAGATCGTCTTCGGCGTTGTCGTCCCAGTCGAGTATCAGACTCAGATTCCCCTGGTTGACGGTCAGTCCCGTGGGCGCGGCGGGTGATGTGTAATCCCGCGGCGTTACAACCGTCACTTCTTCAGACCATGCCGTTCCTGCCTGAACCACAGCAGGCGTCAGCAATACAGCCGCCAGCATGCACAAACAGCATGCAATGGCAGTACTCCTCCACATACTCATTCGATCATAACTCATTACATTTCTCCATAATCCAAGAGGTTAAGATGGGTTAATAATAACACTCAAAGTCGGGTGAGATGACGACTCATTCCAACACTCAATTATAACACCATTCCCGCAGAATAAAAGTGAATAATCTTCATATCCCCTACGGTACCCTATTATGGATTATTGGCTGTTTTTTATGCACTTATTTCAGTATTCCATCCCGGCGGTCCGGTTTCTGGCATCCCCTGTGAGAGGGATATCGTTCATTTGGGCATTTGTTAGTATTTTGCAGGGAGTTTCGGGCGATTGTGTATATATCCGGATGGGCTGACTTGTCCGTAGAAATCGGATATAAGTGCGTAAGTACGAGCAGCTTGCCATGTAAACGAGCAAACTGATAGTATTGCGGAATTACAGCGGATCGCTTATGGGGCAGACTGAGAACCAGAACAACCTGAAACGTAAAACACCCGATGGAATCCAATCTGATGCCGGTGGTGACACCACCGGCCCCCAGAGCATGTCCCTTCGGTTGTACGCCGCGTCACCCTGGCTGATTTCAATCGCGGTACACGTTCTGTTTGTCGCAGCGGCGGGTTTTGTGGTCTGGTCCTCTTTTGCGGCACCTGAGGAACCGGTGGTCATTCCACTCGTCAATCTGAGCGCGACACCCGGTTTTCCGCTTGAAGCCCGCCAGGAGCCGTCCGAGTCGAACGACCAGGCCGACGCGGAGCAACCTGCTATACAGGAGCCGGTCGAATCGATCGATCAGATTATTCTCAGTTCAAGAATCGATCTCGATAATCTGATGGAGTGGAACCAGTCGGTCGATGAAGTCGAACCGCTTTTTGATAACACATTTGCCGATTACCTCGATATCAGTTTCTTCGGCAGCGGCGGCAACGCCAGGCGCATCGTCTTTGTGGTCGACACGTCAGGCTCGCTGATCGATACCCACAAGTACGTCATTCGTGAACTCAGACGAGCAATCAGTACACTCAAACCGCTTCAGGAGTTCACCGTGATCTTCTTTCAGGGCGACCGCGTCATTGAAGTGCCTGAATTCGGACTCAAACGGGCTGATCCTATGACAAAAAACGGTGTCATCGAGTGGATCGACCCGGCCAACCATCATATCGAGCAGTGGGGGAAAACCGATCCCCTGCCGGCGCTCGAGCGGGCGATCAGTTATGAACCGCAGCTTATCTACCTGTTTTCAGATCAGATCGTTCGGCCCGGTCCCGCTGATCGCATGCTCGAAGAACAGACCCGGCTGCTTGACCAGATCAAGCGGCTGAACAGGCATCATACCCGGATCAGTACAATCCAGTTCATGTACCATGACCCGCTCGCTGATCTGCCAGGCAGCGCAGGGACTATGCAGTTGATTGCAAAGCAGACCGGCGGTACATACCGTTTCATCACTGAAGATGATTTATTGAAACAGCCGATGGGTGAATCTGAACCCATTCCCTGAAATGAGGTAAACAGCCATGACACGATGCTTTCGATCGATTCTGTTTCTGGCGGCGTTTCTGGCGACCGCATCTCCCGTATGGTCACAGACCACGCCGCAACGGACCATCAGTCTGGCGAAAATGTTCCTCTATTCCGACAGCCTGATCGGGCTGCTCATCATCTGGCTGCTGCTGCTCATGTCGGCGGTCAGTATCGGCCTGACGATCAAGCTGGCATTGGACTACCGGCGGTCACATCTCGTGCCCGCCTCACTCCAGGCCGAACTGGAACGCCTGCTGAAACAGAAAAACTACGATGAAGCTCTTTATCTGGCTCGACGGGGGCGCAGTTACCTCGGCCGGTTGGCTTACGCCGCACTGGGCGAAATGAACAACGGCTACACTGCCATGCAGCGAAGTCTCGAGGAAGCGTCCGATGCACTATGCACCGGCCTGCTCAGGCCGATCGAATACCTCAATGTTCTGGGAAATATCGCGCCCATGATCGGACTGTTCGGAACGGTCTACGGCATGATCGTCGCGTTTCAGAAACTGGTCTCGACCGGCGGCAGCCCCGATCCCGTTCAACTGGCGGGCGGGATTTCTACCGCACTCGTCACCACGTTCTGGGGACTGGTCGTGGCCATTCCCGCACTGGCGGCGTATGCTTTGATTCGAAACCAGGTTGACAGCCTTGCGGCCGAAGGCGTACTGGTTGTCGAGCAGTTGATCATGCCGTTCAAGGATGACGATGATGAAATCACAGGTATATAAACGCGGGCCCGTTACACCACGCATGGTCATTACACCGCTGATCGACGTGGTCTTTCTGCTGATCGTTTTTTATATGCTCGTCAACAATATCGTAGCAGAAGAGGCGGTCAGAATGATGGTTCCTGAACTGGAAGATCCCCAGACCGCCCAACTCGCGGACCTTGATCGGGTGGTAATCAATATCGCCCCGCAGCGCTATACTTCACTGGATCGCGGCGATAACCCGCTTGCGTTCGACGGCAGTTCACGCGGCGTCAAAATCGGCCTGAAATGGTATGACCCCTCTGATGCCGCCGGCATGACCGAAGCGATTCAGAAGATCAGGCAGATGAATCCCGGGGTCGAGGTTCTGTTACGTGCCGACAGTGCTCTGTATTACGAATTCGTCCAGCCGGTCATGCAGGCGGTTGCCGACGCCGGCGTCGAGAATGTCCATGTGGCGGCGCTCTCCGAGCCGTTGTCAGATGTGTCGTCTCAGAAGGATTGGTAAAGGTTCTCTATGTCGAGGCATGATTTAGACCGCCAGAGAGGTAGGCCACACCAGCCGGGTTCGGTACGCCATCAGGCCATTCGCAAGCGACGGCAATTACAACCCGAACGGATTCAGTTGAATCTGACTTCTTTGATCGATGTCATTTTCCTGCTGCTGATCTATTTTGTCGTCACGGCGCAGTTTGTTCAGGATGAAGGGGTTCTGACGTGTCGCATGCCCGGCGGCAGGGAGGCGCAGGATTCGGCGCTTCGACTGCCCATGCATCCGCTGCGAATTGTTCTGGTACCCGTGAATGATACGCAATGCGGTATCAGGGTGAACCAGGAGTCGTTCGCCTCGTTTACCGAATTGAGTCAGCGACTGTCGAGCTGGCGTTATGATCCGGTGGATAATCCCGATGGTGTCTATGAAAGTGATAACCCGATTGTCATCAAGCCGGAAGGCTTCGTTCGCTGGCAGTATGTGGTCAATGCCTTCAACGCGGCGATCGGGTCACGCTACACCAATGTTCGTTTTGCGGCAATAGAATGACATGATCCGCCGTTTACCCCTTCAACCCGTTTCGACTTTCCCGCGGCCAACCATCGTGCGAGTCGGGATGATCTGCCTCATTCTGCTCATATCCGCCATGCCGCTGTATGCCGCCGACCCGGTGGCCGGCAAACTGCGATTGATCGATGAAACTCGCCGGGTGGCAAGGGACACCACACTGGATTACAGCGCGAGGCAATCGGCCATGGAGCAGACGGCGGACCGCTTGCGTGCATTGATCGCCGGACACAGCGATGACCTCCGTGTATTTACCTGGCGAGTCGACCTCGCCGAATGGCTGCTGGTCGATGTCATCCGCCATGTCCATCACCATGCCGCTCTGTTCCAGGAATTCGGTGTCACCAGCCACGAACAGCGAACCGGTTTCGGGGAGACTGTTGCGGAATCGTACCACCAGATCAGGCAGGCGGAATCCGACCTTCGCCGACTCACACAGTCCATGGAAACGGATGTTCAACTGAAAGAACGCGTGAGTCGGAGTGACCTTGAACTCAAGATGGTAAATGATCGAACGATTCGCATCCCGTTTCTTCATGCACTGGCTGCTTTTTATGCGGCACTGCTTCCCGATGACCAGGCTGACCTGCTGATGTCGATCTGTGCCGGTGATTTCGATGCCCATGACCGTAAAACAGGACCAGCCGAATGCCGACGGCTGTTGCTTGATGTAGCCGGTCGATACAGCCGGCCGTTCGAGCTCGATGACAGGTCAGCCAAGGGCTCGATTTATCTGCAACTGGCTTCGACGATATTGATCGGGCGCATCCACCTGCAGCAGTCGAGACTCGGTGAACCCGGTGCCGCCGCTGACGCCATACACCAGTTTGACAAGGTCATCGGATCATGGAAACAAGATATGTACGAATTCATCGCCCGGCTCGGCAGGGCGCATGCATTGGCGGCGGCGGGTGATGAATCGGCAGCGGGCAGAGAACTCGACCGACTGGATCATCATCCGATGGTCGAACAGGAAAAACTCCTGCAATTGCTGGTGGTCGACAGTCGTTATCGGATCAGAATGATGACGGTCGAACGCCTGCCTGCCGACCAGCAGGAGGTGGTCATTGAGCAGGCATACAGGCCGTATATGGCGCTACTGGCCGATGCCGGGGAATCAACCGCGGATCATTTTCGGGTATATATCTACCGCAGGTGGTACGAGCAGGCACGGTCGGGTGCGGCGATCGAATCGCTTCCGCCTGAAGTGCGCCTGGGCGTCGCCGATACGGCGCGTCGAGAGGGACAAGACCTTTTACTCGATGCGGAATCGACCGGTGATGAACATGGCATCCGCCAGGCAGAAGAACTGCTTGCACTCGCTGTCCGTGCCGCAGGCAGTTTGCAGAACGGCCAGGCCGAACCGACCGTTCGGGCGAGGGGCAGGCTCAATCTGGCACTGGCCATGTACTGGCAGAACCGCCATGATGTCGATAATGTCCTGCATGTCAGTGGGCTGATGGCCGAGCTGGCGGATGATTTCACTTTGGATGAACACGCGGAAGATGCCATCGGTCTGGCGATGGACATTCTTCAGCAACTGCATCTTCAGTCGAGCCGCGGCATGATCACCCGGCCTGACCAGCTCGATGCGTCATATCGCCGTGCGGCGTCGGTTCTTTTCAACCGGTTTCCGCTCAGTTCAGCAGCGGATGATCACCGGTACTATTTCGCCCATCATGTACTTCAGCCCGCCGGTGAATACGAGCAGGCGATTACCTTGCTGCGACAGATTCCCTTTGGTCATCCGGATTATTTCGATGCCCGGCGGGAAATGCTCTTTTCCATGGAGCATGTCTATCGTCAGTTGCCGGATCGCAGCCGCGAGACCACACGTCGTCGTATGGTCGGCCTGGCCGACAGTCTGCTCGATGAATCATCACAGTACCGCGGGTCGGCAGCGGACTCGCCTATTGCTCGCGCCGCGCTGCGATGTCACGCTGCATGCAGGTTGGTCCTGGCCGAAGCCGCAGGTGATCGCGGAGAACACGATAAGGCCGTTTCATTGCTGGAGGGATTCGAGGACGAATATGCCTCCGAGGTCGACCTGGTAGTGATGGCGTACGAACGGCGAATACGCCGGCTGCTTGCCGCCGATCGCCTGCATGACGCCGTTGACCAGGTGCTGAATATGTATGAATTGACGCCCCACGAGGCTATGACATACGCGATTGCGGTGATCGAACGCCTTGATACCGAACTGGCTGATATGGTCGAACATCCTGGCGATGCCGATTTTTCCCAAGAAGGCGGAATCGGGCAGAATAAGCGAATCAGTGATCGAGCGGCGTTGCTTGTCAGCCTGATCGATGCCATATTCAATGCCGACGAGAAATACCCCGGGCGGCAGTCCCATCGCCGGATGTTGATGCTGCCGCTGGTCAGGGCACTCAGGCTGGCGGGTGAACCGGCGGAGGCGGTCAGTAGAATTCAGTCACTCCACGAGCAGTTTCCCAATGACCCGGAACTGATTCATGAATATGCCGAGTCGCTGTTCAGCATGGGCGATGAAACGTCACTGCGACGTGCGGCCGCCTTTTACGACCGTTTGATCAGTGGCCTGCAATCTTCGCAGACGCCAATGTACTGGAACGCCTGGGTTCGCAGATTCCAGATCAATGACAGGCTCGATGAAGCGACGGATGAAATTCCACTTCGGATCAGGCAACTTCGTCTTGATAACCCGAGGCTCGGCGGCCGATCATATCAACGTGTGTTTGAAGCCCTCGAGCGGAAATACACAACACAAGAATAATTTATGTCGGCCATGCCACTTTACATATTATCCATAGCCTGGATCATAACCCTTCCCGCTGTCGTGTTCGCTTTGGATGAAACCGGCCGGGTTTATCATGATGACCGGCTGCATCTGAACCTGCGTATTCCTGACGACTGGCGCGTTTACGATCAGAGTGAAGTGAAACGGTCGGCGGCTGACGGCGATTCGATACGCCCGGTGAAATGCGATTTTCTGATCATGAGCAGGTCGGCAAGTCAACTGGTTCCGCCGTACGTCGTTGTTCAGAGCCGGCCGGTGAACCTCCGTGATCAGCCGCTGTCAGCGGTGAAGCAGGCGATAACCGGCGAGTCGGCGAGGTTGCGAGCTGAATCGCAGTTGTCGTTGCGCCAGCTCGATGTCAAGACGGTTGTGCAGGATCCAGAATTGGATATGGATCGTCTGCGGATACTCTCACGCAGCCAATTCACCATGCCGGACGGCAGATCGTTCAAGGGGCTGAGCGCCTGTGTACCCGGTGCGGACGCCATTGTCCTGATCCACGCTTATTCTGAGTCTGATGCATTCACATCGATCGAGCCGGTGTTTCAAATGATCATCGACTCGGCCAGGTATGATCCGGGTTATCAGTATCAGCCGGTTCGATCCGAACAGTGGCGCAACGCTGAACGGACAGGTGCGGTGATCGGCGTGATACTCGGTGTGACGATCGTTCTGATCGTGGTGCAGTTGAGAAGCCGTGCCAATAAAAGCCGATAGTGGATTTTACCCGTGCCAGATAAATAAACTAGAATACCGGTATGGTTCCCGAGAACTGGCAGAATCCGCGTATCACCTACTCCGGCCCGCGATTTGACGTGTATACGACCGAGGTCGTCAAGCGTGACGGCGGGGTCAAGCCCCGCGATGTCGTTGTACCGCCGGATGCCGTGGTGATCCTGCCCATGATCGATCTCGAGCGGGTTGTCATGATCCGCAACGACCGTTTCGCCGCCGGCCGGATGCTGTGGGAACTGCCCGCCGGAACGCTTGAAACGGGTGAAGACCCCGTCAGTTGCGCATCACGTGAGCTCATCGAGGAGACCGGCTACCGCCCCGGGCGGCTACTGAAGATTCTCGCGTTCTACCCGACGCCGGGATTCTGCACCGAGTACCACACTGTTTATCTCGCCGAGGACCTTGAATACGAAGGCCAGAACCTCGACGAAACCGAGAATATCATTCCCGAGATCATGTTGCTCACCGATGCGGTTCAGATGATCCGGTCTGGTGAAATATACGATGCCAAGACAATTGCAACATTACTTTACTATCACACGTTTCTAGCTGGTGGTTGACTATGGGTTTTGAAAACAGGCATTATTACAGGGATTCATACAGCGGCGGGAACATGGGCGGTGCAGTCGGCTCGCGGTTGAGCGGCGCATCGATTGTGATCTGGCTGCTGGGGATTAATACCGTTATTTATTTTATGGATTTCATTTTGACCACGGGTTCACGGGTTCCTGGCTGGTTAAGCCCGTCATTGCTCGGTAATTACAATATTGATCAGGCGGTTTTCAAATTTCAGATCTGGCGATTTGTGACGTACCAGTTTCTACACGCTGGATTCATGCACCTTTTTTTCAATATGATCGGCTTGTTTTTCTTCGGACCACTGCTTGAAAGATGGTGGGGTAGCCGGCGATTCCTGGCGTTCTATCTTCTATGTGGTATCAGTGGTGCCGTTCTCATGACAATCCTATACATGATTCCCGGTTTTCTTCCGATTAATCCATCCATACCATTGGTGGGCGCCTCCGGTTCGATTTTCGGCATACTGGCCGGTGCCGCCGTGTTGTATCCTCATCACCGGGTTATGCTGCTTTTCCCCCCGATTCCCATGTCAATGCGTACCATGGCGATATTCTTCATGGTGATCGCTTTTCTGTCATTGGTGGTCGGTACCCAAAACGCAGCCGGTGAAGCGGCGCACCTGGGCGGCGCGGCATTGGGATTCCTGCTGATCAAAAAGCCTCGATGGCTGGACTGGGCGGATTCGATCAGTATGAAATCGTCAACCCGATCGATGAAGCGTAACTGGGCCGACAAGAAGGCCGACCATATCCGCCGTGATCGCCAGGAGGTCGACCGCATTCTGGCGAAGGTGAAGGAAAACGGTCTGCAGAGCCTGACGGCTCGCGAGAAACGCATTCTCTCACGTGAAACCGACCGCCAACGCGGTACATAACACGCAGGATGGGCTTCGGCCCATCATATCATCGGCAGTCGGCCGGAACAGGTATCACCCCATCGTAACATCGTTTGGAAAATCACTATAAACTAACTCACCATGTCCGCCATCGAGTTCAACATCATCACAAAGGATGCGGCAACCCATGCCCGCTTGGGCTGTGTGAAAACCCCGCACGGCGAATTCGAGACACCTGCATTTATGCCGGTAGGTACCCAGGGCTCAATTAAAGGCCTGCTTCCCGACCAGGTCGCCGCTCTGGGCAGTCAGATCATTCTGGCAAACACCTACCATCTGATGCTCCGGCCGGGCTCGGAACTGATCGCCCGGATGGGCGGGCTGCATCGCTGGATGCAGTGGCACCGGCCGATCCTGACCGACTCGGGCGGGTTCCAGGTGTTCAGTCTGGCCGATATCAACCGGATCGACGATCACGGCGTCAGATTTCGCAGCCACATTGACGGCCGGATGATCGATCTTGATCCTGAGCGCGCCATGCAGGTCCAGAACGAACTGGGTTCGGACATCATCATGGCGTTCGACGACTGCCCGCCCGCCATGATGAAGGAGGTCGCAACTTCAGCGACCGAATCACCTATGGAGTCAGGAACTGAAGGCGGGGAAGATATTCAACCTGCCGGCACTTATGATCGGGATTTCCAGGCTGCCAGAACGCGGCATGCCGTATCGCCGGAAGAATACGACACCCGGATCAGGCAGGCCAATGAGCGGACGGTCCGCTGGCTGGAACGGTGTATCCAGTCGCATCACCGCAAGTCAGACCAGGCGTTATTCGGCATTATCCAGGGCGGAACCGACCTGGTGCAGCGATCCTGGTGTGCAGAGCGTATCACAGCGTTTGACCTGCCGGGTTATGCGATCGGTGGTGTGGCTGTGGGTGAGCCGTTCGCCCAGCTCAAGGCCGTGATCGAGCATACGTCGGGTCTGTTGCCCCTTGACCGACCGCGGTACCTGATGGGTGTAGGATATGAGCGTGATATCCTCACGGCCGTGCAGGCCGGCGTGGATATGTTCGATTGTGTTCTGCCGACGCGTAACGGCCGTAACGGCAACGCCTTCACGGCCGGCGGTCAGATTCGCCTTCGGAACGCCCAATATCGCGATGATCCGGGGCCGATAGATTCAAGATGTGATTGTCCTGTATGTAAGGCCTGTTATAGCCGCAGTTACCTACGACATCTGTTTCTCGCCGGCGAGATGCTCGGTCCGATTCTGCTGAGCATCCACAACATCCGCCACTTCCAGCGTTACCTATTGGACATTCGGGCCGCAATTGCTCACAATGACTGGTCTTTTATCTCCCGCCGCTGGCCTGTCGTTGCGTCTGAGGCCACAGGCGAGGCGGTGACGTAGCCGGTTTGGATGTATTCCAGAGAAAGGAACACCATGTTTGAGACGATCCCGTTTGTTCTTGCCCAGGCCGATGACGGCGAGTCGCCGCCGGTATCACCCGGCCCGGAGACGACCGCCGTGGAAGGACAGGATGGTGCGCCCCAGCCGGACGGCCAGACTCAGGATACACCAGCCAAAGGGCCTTTCGGCGATATGTGGCTGGTGATCATGCTGATTTTTCTGGTCATGTTCATCTTTATGATGGGAGGCCAGCGGAAAGAGAAGAAAAAGCGGGAAGCCATGCTCAAGACGCTGAACAAGGGCGCGAAAGTTCAGACGGTCGGCGGAATTCTGGGTACGGTGCTTGAAGTGCGTGATAACGAGATTGTTCTGAAAGTGGATGAAAGCTCGAATACCCGCATGCGGTTCTCTCGCAGTGCGGTGCAGATTGTACTCGAGGAGAAAGCGGATTAGATTAAGTTTTTACAACCAGGTACGCGGCCCTGTGACGCCGCGAGGGAATATGGGTTAGCGATATGAAATACCCGATCTGGAAACCGTTATTGATCGTTGTGGTACTTGCCCTGTTTGCCGCCGTCGGCTATCTAAAGGGACTGAAACCCGGCCTGGATCTGGCCGGGGGTACCACGCTTATTTATGACGTCAAGGTCCCCGAAGGTGTCGATGCGAAACGTGCCATTGACGATACGATCAGCATCCTTCGCAACCGCGTTGATCCGACGGGAACGCGGAACCTGATCTGGCGCCAGATCGCGGGCAACCGGATCGAGATCCAGATGGCGCTGGCGACCGCGGATACGGCCGAACGTCGACATGACTTCATCGAAGTACGCGACAGACTGCTTGCCGGCAATATAACCGAGCGCCAGCTCGATGCCGCCTTGCAGGCAGATCCGGGTAAACGTGAAGAAGCGATGATATCACTGGCGGGCGGCAATGAACTGCTTCGCGAACAGTTGACGGAACTGGGCAGGCGCTACGATGCCCTGGTCAAAGCCACCGAGCCGTACCGGGAAGCGCAGCAGGTCTACGATAAGGCCGAGGATGCACTGAAAGAACTGCCGGAACTGCCTGAGGATGATCAAGCCGAAGCCGATGAAGTGGACGAGGAATTGAAGCAGAAGCGGGCCGAGCTCCAGGAACAGGTCGATTCACTGCTGGACACGCTGCTCGAACGAACACAGGTGTATCGCGAAGCTCGAAACGCGTATGAAGCCGCTCGTGAGGAAGTACTCGACTGGAATATTGACCCCGATGCACTACAGGTTATTTTCGATCAGCCGAAGGAACCGGCCGCTGAAGGCGAATCCAGCCCACGTCAGCAGAAGCTCGCTGAGCTGAAAGGCGAACATCCCGGCCGAGCGGCACAAATCGATGAAGTTGTTCAGGCGTATGAACAATACGAAGAAGTCAAAGGTCCGCTTGATGACCCGAATGACCTGATCGCTCTGTTACGTGGGTCCGGTGTTCTCGAGTTCCGCATTGCCGCAACGGTTGATAACCCGGCTGTCGATGCCGAAGCCTACCGCCGGCAACTTGCAGAAAGCGGTCCACGCGCCGGACGCGACAAACCGTGGCGATGGTTCGAGATCGACGATGTGACCGAATACATTTCAGAACCGGAAATACGTGCACAACTTCCGGAGGATCCCGAGGGTATTCTGGCGTCCACGTACGGTGTGGTAGGCGATGCCTATGCAGGTGGTTATTACATTCTATTGGGCAATACGACACAGAACAGTATCACCCGGGCGAATCAGGATTGGGAACTGTCCTCGGTGACACGCGGGCGCGACAATCTCGGCCGCAATGCCATCGATTTCAAGATGAATGCCGTCGGTGGTGCACTGATGGGCCAGGTGACTGGTGCGCATGTGGGTAAACCCATGGCGATCCTTTTGGATAATCGAGTCATTTCTTCACCGAATATCAAGACGAAAATACGCGGCAGCGGCCAGATCACCGGCGGGGCCGGGGGGTTCAGTGAAGATGAGATGGATTACATGCTGCGTACACTCAAGGCCGGCGCAGTCGAGGGGCAACTCGGTGATTATCCGATCAGTATCAAGACCACCGGCCCGCAACTCGGGCAGGACCACCTCGAGGCGGGTCTGAATGCGGCGATTTATTCCTTGGTCGCGGTGGCGGTGTTCATGATGTGCTATTACTTCTTTGCGGGCATGATCGCCGATTTCGCCTTGGTGGCGAATATGGTCATCATTCTCGGTGTCATGTCATTGATCGAGGCGACGTTCACACTGCCCGGTATCGCGGGCATTATTCTGACCATCGGTATGGCCGTTGATGCCAATGTGCTTATCTTTGAGCGAATCCGAGAGGAGATGGAACGCAAGCCGGACCTTTCGCTGGCCGTGCGACTGGGATTCGAAAAAGCATTTTCGACTATCATCGACGCCAACCTGACAACATTGATCACCTGTATCGTGCTGGGATATACCGCTACCGCAGAGGTGAAGGGTTTCGCCGTGACGCTGGGGATCGGTATTCTGGCCACACTCTTTACATCCTTGTTCTGTACGCGTGTGATCATCGATCTGTATCAGATACTGTTCAAAGCACGTACACTGAATATGCTGCCAAGTGTCGTTGAACCGGTCCGGCAACTGCTATCACCCCAGGTCGACTGGATCGGCAAGCGGTTCTTCTTCTTTACCGTCAGCGGTATTCTGATGATATGTGGTGTTGTCCTGGTTTACGAGCGAGGGGTGGATATGCTTGACATCGAGTTCCGGTCGGGTACCTCCGTCAGTTTCGAGCTGGCCGAGGGCGAAACACTCGCTATCGATGAAGTGCGATCTCGCTTTCAGGCATTTGGTGAAGTAGGCGAGAAAATGACCCAGCCGGGTTTTGATCCGTCTGAACTGACTCAGCGTGAAACGGATATTTACGAAAAACTCAAACCGATCGTTGAACATGCCCAGGAGCGTTATCAACAGGCCATGTCGGACTATGAGTCGATCAGTGAGCACGGGCGCCAGTTCGAAGAGAAACCTCAGTCGGTGGATTACTCATTGCTCAAGGAAGTCCGGCCGGTGACCGAGGGGCGTATCGAGGAAGGTATGCGAGCCGGGGCTTTCAGTATTGCGACGCTCATCACCGATTCGCAGACAGTCAGCGCCGTGGTGAAAGCAGCGTTCGAAGAGAAGCTCGATACCACTCGTCCGCTTGAGTTCGCTTGGATGGAGGAAGACAATTTCCTCAACGCACCGGTAGACAAGGTTCGATCCGGTAAGCTTGGCGAGAATATCAATCGTCCCATGCTGGAAACGGACGTTATGGATTACATCGGCGGTGTGGCGATCAAAATCGAGCAGATTCAGCCGCCGACAACGGTTGCTGATATCCGTGAACGGATCAGGCGCATGCGACAGCAGCCGGCCTACGAAGAACTGGGGTACCGACAGTCGACCGTTATTGGTATGGATCTTCATCATACCGGCCCGCAGGGTAAACAGTATTTCAGCTCGGTGGTGGTTCTTACCCGTGACAACGAAACCAATTACGCTGATAATCCGGATGCCTTCAATGATAGCGGCGGTCTGGCGGATACCGAATGGTCGCTGGTCAGAGATGCCCTGCAGCATGATACCAGCCTGGCCAGTGTCGCCAATTTCTCCAGTCAGGTATCCAATACGATGAAAGCAAGAGCTATCTCGGCGCTGGGTATGTCACTACTGGCGGTGGTGATTTACATCTGGTTCCGGTTCGGCAGCTTGCGCTACGGCCTGGCGGCCATTGTCGCGCTGGTACATGACGTGACGATCGCACTCGGCCTGGTGGCACTCAGCGGCTGGCTCTATGATAACGCTATCGGTCAGGCGATTCTGCTCGATCCGTTCAAAATCGATCTGGCGATGGTCGCGGCATGCCTTACTATTGTGGGCTATTCGCTGAATGATACCATTGTTGTATTCGATCGTATCCGTGAAAATCGGGGACGACTCGCACATGCCACGTCCGCTATTATCAACGAATCCATCAACCAGACCATCAGCCGTACCGTTCTTACTTCAGGTACCACTTTGCTTGCGGTTCTGGTCCTTTTCATCTTCGGCGGCTCGGGCGTTCATGGTTTTGCATTCGCTATGATCATCGGTGTGCTGGTCGGCACCTACAGTTCAATTGCGATTGCTTCGCCTGTTCTGATGCTCGGTAGCGGTACCAAGGGCCCGACCGACCAATCGCCATCGACCGCTCGAAAAAGCGGCAAGGATAAATACGCTGAGATGGCAGCCAATGGTTAAAATGACCGATTACAGGTTTCCCGGCAAGGTGGATTCGGCCTCAGCATCATCAACGTTCTGCCGGGGTGGATGTGTCAGAGAAGGTGGTGATTATTTGCTCACTGCGTCTGATCCGCCAGCGTGATGTCGACCATCAGGTCATGGGCGATTTTTTCCAGCTCCTGTTGCAATTCAGTGATGGGCACATCGGCGGGACATCGCAATCGGGCATCAGCTTTGAAAAGCGATTCACCGCTCATCGGCGCACTGCCGCAGGTCGTGTTCAGTTCTTCGACATTGATGTGATGCCTCGCGATGGCATGTGAGATCTGCTTGACGATCCCCGGCCTGTCATGACCGACCAGTTCCAGATGAAGCAGGCGGTACGTTTCCACCGGCGATTCTTTTTCACTTTGTTCGATTACTACTTTCAGCCCCTCCTGCTCGAGCGCCTGAAGCGATTGAACCAGTGTCTGTCTGTAGTCAGCCGGTACGGTCAGCAACAGAATACCTGCGAACTTGCCGGCCAGATGCGACATGCGGCTTTCTTCCCAGTTGCCCCCATGGCTGGTAACGCGATCAGAGAGCTTTTCGACCAGTCCCGGCCTGTCCATGCCGATGATTGTCAGCACCAGTGATTCATTCATATCGTGTCTCCACAGTGGGCGGGATTACATGAATGATATTGTAGCCGTTCAGGTCTGTCAGCGTATTACATGGTATCTGCCCGTGTAAAAACGGCTATTTCAGGCTGAAATCCATGACCATCAGCAGATGGTCGCTTACCAGGCTTTCATCGCCGGTCAGTCCCAGATGCCCAAGCTCAGTGTCGTTGAGCTGGGCCGTATCGAGTACAAATCCGTTTCGAGGCGTCAGCCGGTCCGGGCTGTAGACGGCGATATCCAGTGCCCCCGGTGAAAACGTCGAGGGGTCATCGCGCCAGGTATACGTGGTTTGTCCGATCAGGTTCGGCAGCAGCCACTGTTTCAGGTCCGCCGGCCGATCGGTCAGAAGATCGACCGGTGTCCGTGATCCGACCAGGTTGAAATCGCCCACCACAATCACTGCCGCATGCCGGTAGGGTTCGAGCTGCATGCCGTATTGACCTTCTCTGAATCGTTTGATGGTATGGATAACGGCCTTTACCTGTTCGATGCGCTGCAGATCCTCCGGGCTGCCGATATACCCGCAACACTTGGTGTGCAGACTGATAACGAGTATAGGTTCGGCCCGGATGATGACAACCGCTGCGGCAAACGGCCCTGTTTCCGCGGGTACGGGGATCAGTTCATGGCGCGTTGCAATCATGCAGTCATGGTTATGATGTGACTGCCCGCCTCCTGAATCCTCTTGCATAATCGAAGCGGTAATATCTTTCGGATCATCCAGGTCCCATTCTTCCTGGAAGCAGTAGATATTAGCGTTTACAGCGCGGAGGTAACGTACCATGCGATCCCGCCTTGCCGGGTCAACCAGGCCGTCTTTCAGGGTGTTCAGGCTTGCCAGTCTGAAATCCGTACCTGACATCCGGGCAGGCGTACGACGTTTGATCACTGCAGGTGGATCAGCGAGTGTGACAGGTACGGGCTGGTCAAGCGAATCCGAGCCGCTGAATTGTAGATCAATGGTATCACCCGTTCTCACATTCAATCCGACGAGGTTGATTCGAAGCTCGAATCGATCGTGAGCATATGTGGGAGTATTGATGTAATCGATGTCAGACCAGCTCAATATTCGTTTTTCTCCACCGGTGACAAAGACTTTCCGTTTACGCATATCAACAGTAAGAACGTGATCATCGGGTAGTGTCAGCTCGATAACAAGTGTACCCTCGCTACCGGGGCCGCTCTGCATGTTCAGTGTTCTGCCGGTATCGTAAGCCAGATAGAGCGTGCTGCCCCGGCTTACGGCATGAACGCGTGAGAGGTCGAAACCCCCGACTGCGTCACCGACTGGATCCGTGGCGAGAAGCGTATGCTCAGACCACTCTGAAAACATGCCATCCAGTACAACAGAGTTATCTTCCGTCGGCGAATCAGGCGAAGTTGATACGCAAGGTGGAGAACAATGACACTGGATGCTGATGATGCAGATGCCGATCAGGACAATGATTTCGTGATGATGATGGATTCGTTTCATAACCGCCTGGCTCCTGGAGTGTGATTATGATCGACATTCTATCGGGACATTGCCATGTCGTGCAGCTTTTACGGCAATTTAACAATTAAAAGGTCCGGCATAAAAATGCCGGACCTGTTCATGGTAATCATTGTTTCTCAGTGGCGG
>CAYRND010000069.1:0-18140 GCA_964425365.1 uncultured Phycisphaeraceae bacterium | reverse complement strand
AGCCCGTAGCTCACGACTTTGAACCTACCGGCTTCCAGCCGGTAGTGGTTCAGTACTAGACCTGTCTGGAGGCGATGGGCCAAAGCAGGATAGAAGGAACTCAACGAGCGGAATAATTTTTTACATAGCTGAAAAATTTTCGATTTGAACAGTGTTCAATATTGTCTTGATTGCATGGGCTTTGGCCAATGTTTCCTCGTATTCGCCTGTCGGAGTTGAATCGGCGACGATACCGCCGCCTACTGAAAAGTCGATTTGTCCGATATTGCCTGTCTGTTCGATCAGCATGGTACGGATGGCGATATTCAGGCTCATTTCACCTTCGTGGCAATAGCCGATCGATCCGCAATACGGGCCGCGGCGTACCGGTTCCAACTCGTCGATGATCTGCATGGCACGCAGTTTCGGGCAGCCGGTAATCGAACCGCCCGGCATTGTGGCTCGCAACAGGTCAATGATGCTTTTACTGCCGTGAAGCCGTCCTTCAATGGTTGCAACGCCATGGTACACGACGCCATGATCTTCGATGTCCCGCATATGGTTGACATGGATACTGCCGTAATCACAGACGCGGCCGAGGTCGTTTCGCAGCAGGTCAATGATCATGTTCAGTTCTGCGAGATCTTTTTCACTGTTCAGCAGTACCTGCGGGGGCAGCAGTGATGAACATGTTCCTTTAATCGGCCGGGTAATCACTTGTCTGTCCGATGTCATGCGAAGGAACAGCTCCGGTGAATTGGAGGCGATAATGCGTTGTGTCTCTTCGTCGTTTCGACGAGCCAGTTCCAGGTAAGCTCCATGTGTGGCAGGATACCGTTTAGCGAGTTGATATAAGGCATGGCGGCTGTTTCCTCTGAAATCGGCGGTGAATCGCTGGGCGAGATTAACCTGAAAAATATCACCAGCGGCGATGTATTCCCGGGCGCGTGAGACACTGTTTTCATATAGCCGACGTTCCGTGGCGCTGACGGGTTCACCGGCCAGAAATTGGGCGAAGTGATTGTCTCCCGATTCGATGATCGGTTCCGGTTGGTTGATCAGGCTGCCGCATGCCTGCCAGCGTTTGATTGCATGGTCGTATTCGAGCCAGCCGGGGCAACGATGCATTTCAATCAGCGGCCAGTGACGATCATCCCGAGCCTGTATAGGCAGCTTTTCAATGTAACGAGCGATGTCATAGCCGATGTACCCTATCCACATTGCCGAACGGTCGCTCTGGAGAATGTCATTCAGTGCGATTAATGGATCGGCGGCCTGATGAACGGCTACAAGATGTCCTGTTGCATCAATTCGTTCTATCCGGATGCTCTTATTTCTGTCGTCGAGGGTGGACATACGCCAGGCTTCTGATGGCTCTGCCAGGATGGAGTGTCGGGACCAGTCAGGATGATATCGTCCGGCGTGAAGCAGAATCAACGGACGGTTGGCCGGGTACCTGACCAGAATGTCGAGCGGATCAAGCGTCCAGTCCAGCGGTCGTCCCATGTGCAATTCAGCCATAGGGTCATCATAAGCAGATTTTGCCCGCTGGTCATCGTGAAGAGTTAAATGTCGGGATTTGCCATGTAACCATGTCACCTATAATCAGCCGATATGGTGTTAACGGGGCGTATCATTCATTGAGCGGAAAAACAGTCAATGCCAGGCGTCATACCGATATTTGAACCCGGCCGATTTGAGGTTATCGCTATAGCGTCCAGTACAGGTGGGCCGGGTCTGCTGGAGGCCATTATTTCGGGTTTGCCTGCGGATCTGTCAGTTCCCATTCTGGTGGCGCAACATCTTCCGCCTACATTTACGCCTGATTTCGCCCGTATGATCGATCAGAAGGGTGCATTGACGGTCTATCACGCCGAGCACGGTATGCCGGTTTTTCCCGGTACGGTTTATATTGGTGAAGGGCATAAGCATTTGCGAGTCGAGCGGGGACGTGACGGCGGTTGTCGGATTGTGGTCAGTCCGTTGCCCAGTGAATTGGTTTACAAGCCTTCGGCTAACGAGCTTTTCACTTCCTGTGCAGCGGTTTATGGTTCAAAGGTGCTGGCAATCGTCATGACGGGAATCGGAACGGACGGGTTGACGGGTGCCCAGCGAGTCGTGTCGAGCGGCGGAATGGTTATTACTCAGAGCCGGTCAAGTTGTGTTGTTTACGGTATGCCGCGAGCCTGTGATGAGGCCGGCTTGTCGTCAGCCAGTCTTGATCCGGAACAGATACGTCTGGCGTTGCTCCAGTTTTCACCAAGTCAACGTAAAAAAACGGCTTAGTGAAATGCGAGGTCGCTGTTTTTTTATGAACTTTTCAGATTAAGCCCATTTTCGATCAGTTGCATCTCACGGTGGGGTTGAGACAATAACAACTTGCTTAATCCTGATTGGAGGACATAGATGTTTGTTTATCCACAAATGTGTTTCAAAGTGTTATTTATTACAGATGCCGGTTTTCAGGTCATGCCGCATGCACCGGGTCATCTGATCGATTTTCTTGAAAAGCAGGCCGCCATAGACCTCAGTGTGGTCAGTGTAACGGGTCATGGCGTGCCGGCGTTATCCAATCTTCGTGAAAGCGGTTTTCAAGCGGTCGTCATGGCATTGGATCTGAAAGAGGGGGCTTTGCCGACCGACCAGGTAGAATCCCTGGCCAGTTTTGTGAAGAGCGGTGGCGGATTGATTATGATGCATCGAACCGCGAAGCGACTGGAGGAGCATCCGGCAGTGTCGGATCTGGCCGGTGTGACGGTCGAGGAACACAGTCCGTCGCCGTTCGAGTTTCAGGTCCGTTTTTCGCATCATGCCGGAGCAGGCGGCAAGGTGATAGCGGCACGTTCGGATGATTTTGTCATCAAAGACACACTACTGCGACTGCGGGTAGAAGATGAGTGCGCGGACGTTTTCGCGACGGCCCATATCAACGGGCGAAATATCCCTGTCGGCCTTTCCCGAGAATATGGAGACGGCCGGGTTGTTTATCTCGCCGGTGGCGGCTGTCGCGAGGCGATGAAGAACAGATATTTCAGGCGTATGATCCAGCGATCAGTGCGGTATGTATGCGGTGAACAGTTTGATCGAACGATCCGTGCGGGCATAATCGGTTATGGCGGTGCGTTTAATATGGGTAAGCATCACGGCCTGGCGATCAATGCCCAGGATGGCATGGAGACAGTAGCCGTGTGTGATATCGACCCCGCCAGAACGGCAGCGGCGAAAGACGAGCTGGGAGATCATATCCGTACTTATCAGAAGATCGATCAGATTATTGAAGATGACGGCATTGACATGCTTGTGATGATTCTGCCTCATGATATGCATGCGAAAGTCTGTATAGCCGCGAGCAAGTCGGGCAAGCACGTGGTGACGGAAAAGCCGTTTTGTATCACAGTTGATGAAGCTGATCGAATGATTGCCGCAGCGGATGAGACGGATACCATGTTATCCTGCTTTCACAACAGGCGTTGGGATGGCGATTTCCGTCAGATTATCCGTCTGGTGCGTGAGAATATGATCGGCGAGGTCTTTCATATTGATGCAGCGCTTTCCAACTGGAGCATGCCGAACAACTGGTGGCGTAGCGATAAGGCGTCCTCTGGCGGCGTGCTTTATGACTGGGGCGCCCACTATGTCGACTGGCTGCTGAATATTGCGAACAAGCGGATCAAGTACATAACGGGTCACCTTCAAAAGCGTTACTGGTACAACTCGACCAATGAGGATTTTGCTTTGGCGCATATTGTGTTTGAAGATGATACTTCGGCGACCCTTGAACAGGGCAGTCTGGTCGCGCAGGCTCGTAACGGTTGGCGGATATTGGGTACGCTGGGGGCGATCAGTAACCATTCACCGGGCGGCGAGGTCAGCCTGGTTCAGATACATGATGGCCAGCGAAAGGAAGCGGTGTTAACGAAATGGCAGAGCAACTGGCCGGGGTATTACCAGAATGTAGCCAATCATCTTCTGATGGGGGAGCCACTGATCGTTACGGCGCAACAGGCGAGGCGTATTATCGGCGTGGTTGAGTTGGCGGAGCAGTCATGGAAGCAGGGAGGTAAACCTATGGCGCTTCCGGGTGAGGAGATGTATGAGCCGGATTACCTGATGCCGTGGTAAATGGGTTGTGGCGTATTTGAATCTGAACGGGATCAACGTAAATGAAGCATGACGCCGGTGCAATGCCGGTTGCGGAGAATCCGGAGTTGCTGCTGCCGCATGATCCTGTGGAAGGATCCGATGTGTCGTGGCGGGTCCATCTGGTGGTGCTCATTGCGATCGTGCTATTGTCGGCAATGGTCATGTGTATACGTCTGGGGCATCGGGATTCGACGCATACGATGGAGAATATCACGTTACTGTCATCACAGGAGACGTGGCTGCGTCAGCAGGGATATCTTGACATTGAAAAAGAGCCTGATGCCTGGTTGATGCCGACGCGTAACGGTCGCCCGCGGGTAACGAAGCCGCCGATGGTTGTCTGGTTGAATATGCTGTCATGGTGTGATCTGGAGCCGTTGGAAGCGGATGTGGAGGTATTGGTTTTTCGTGCCCGTTTGGTCAGTGTGGTGATGGGTGTGATCATGCTGGCGGCAATCTACTGGTCGGGCCTGTCGCTGGGAGATACACGAACGGCGGTGTTGGGCGCGATAGCGGCGGGGTCGATGTGGTTTCTGCAGCGTCAGTCGAGAACGGCATCGTATGATATCCACATGGCGGCGTGGGTGTCACTGTCGCTTGCGGGCGCTTTGTGGGCGATGAATCCCATGCGGTCAGTCCCTGGCTGGAAGCGTCAACTGCTTGGTTGGTTGGTATGTGGTGTGGGTCTGGCCTTCGCCTGGATGAGCAAAGGGCCCCTGGCGATAGTCGTTACGGTATTGCCGTTGGCCGGCTTCATTATGGTGATAGATCGTGGTCGCAGTCGGGCGTTGATGGGGTCGTTATCGGCCTTGATTCTTGCGACGATTCTGGTGGTGCCGTGGCATATTTATGCATTGTATATTCATTCACGAGCGATGCAGGTGTGGTTTATCGAGTTCAAAGCATCGCGGCCGGAATACCAGTGGCCATGGTATTACCTTGGTCTTTTCGGTCTGATAGCACCCTGGACGCTGTGGTTGATGGCGGGATTATGTCAGCCGTTTATCCGAGCGTGCGGGTTGCGAAGGCGTCAGTTGCTGGTGGCGTGGGTATGGTTTGTCGTCATTTTCGTATTCTTTTCGATTCCCGGCGCAAAGCAGCAGCGTTATATTCTGCCGATTATCCCGGCGACGGCGTTGTTGATCTCGCAGGTCTGGCAGCAGCATCAGTGGTTGGCGGATCGCGGAGTGCGCGATCCAGGTATCGGGCTATTACTGTGGGTTCACTGGCCGGCGTTGCTGCTGGTATCGGTGTTATGGTGCCCCTTTCTATTGTTACAGCCATGGCTGGCAAAGCAGATATCGATGGATCATCTGCCACTGGGTTCCGTACCGCCGGTCATTGCGTGTGTGAGCGGCTTACTGATGGTTCTGCTGGCGATTTCGGGTTTTTGTCTACATCTCACCTGGCGGCCGATGGCTGCGGGAATATCGACGGCGGTCTGGGGTCTTGTGATAACGGGAGTGGTCTGGTATGCCTATGGTGATGCGGCATCCGGCCATCACCCCATACGTCCTGAAGCCGAGCGTATCAGAGACGTAGTTGCAGAACGGCCGCTGTATTATCTGAACATTCCCGGCAGGGATCTCATGGTCAACGAGGAGTTTCTCTTTTACGCGAGGAGGATTGTGACGCATGTCAGGGCTGATGAACTACCCGATTTTACAGAGCAGCTCGATCGTGCGGTTTTCATGATGGCCAGTGCGGATGACGAGCACGATAAGCTGATGACACAGTCAGGTTGGCAGAAGGTCGATACCTTTATGCAGGACAAGCATCTGAGAAATGATCTGTGGTTTTATGAATAACGTGATCAGGTCAAGCGGTTAAATGCGGGAGTCTATCAGGTTTAGTGCCGAATTTCTTATAAGAGCGATTCAGGAAGATGGAGCGATTTGAATCTGGTTGAGTAGAGCGGTAACGGTAATGGCTTTTGGTATTGTGCCCGAGGGGCAACCTTTCTGGCAGGCACCGCAGCCGCGGCAGACGTCGGGTTTGACTTCAGGGCAAGGAATACCATGATCGTTAAAGCGAGTTTCAATCGCTTTGTAGGGGCAGTATTCCTGGCAGACCATGCAATATCCGTTATATTCCCAGGCGATACATAAGGTGCGATCGACTACTGCGGTGCCGATTTTGCGATATTTTTTCTTTTCCGGTGACAGGGGGAGAATAGCACCGGTGTGGCAGACCTGAGAGCATTGGTTGCAGAATTCATCGCAGTAGCTTGAATTGGTATCGAGTTCGGGCTGGAAAAACTGGCCGATTTTGTGTTTGGCGGGCGAGGCGATTCGGAGGACATTGGTGGGGCAAACGGAGATGCACTGGTAGCATCTGGAACAGACGGCGGAGAAAATATCCTGTCGCTGAGCACCTGGCGGGAGTATGGGCAGCGCGTCGGCGTGGGTCCTAGGCAGGCCGAATCGTTTGAGTATCAGTCCCATGGGCAGGCCGATAGCCAGTCCGGCGAGGATTTCACGTCGAGAGCGGTTGAATGTACGTGGAGTGTTATGTCGCAGGCGAAAAGCCAGATCGAAGCAATATCCGAGTGGGCAGAGGTGTGTGCACCAGATTTTCGGCTGTATGAAGCCGATCATGAGGAACAGGGGTACGATGAGGCCGAGTATCCACATGATCCAGGGGTAAACCTGCTCGTGTGTTTTCAGTTCGTGAGTCTGGACGGCGGTATTGACGATGCGGTTTGTCGTGGCGAGCGGGTCGAGGAAGAGAATGACGGGTGCGGCGAGTATTGAAGCAGCGATGATGATCCAGAAGAGATAGCCGTGGAATCGCATCGTCAGCAGTCGCTGGTTGCATGTGAGTTTTGCGGGAATGGCGTAGAAGGTACCGAGAGGGCAGACCCATTTGCAGAACAAGCGTCCCTTCCATGCCGCGAGCAGGATAAGGATGAGAGACGGAATCAACCAGAGCAGGCCGAGTCGCCATCCGCGGTCGGTAATAGCGGCGTTGAGTGCGGCGAAAGGACTCATGGCGGGGAATAGTTTTGCGATCCATATCGGCAACGGGCCGGGCAATGCGAAGAAGATCGCGGCAGCGAGGATGATGAGTCTGACGGACCATTGCAATATGTTATTACGGATTTCTGTCATGCCACTTCAAGATGATGGATATTCATCATGGCGAGATCGACCTGCCCGATTTTCATTTCGTGGGCGATTTTAAGGTATTGGACCTTGAACGGGTTATCGTGGAAGAGGGTAGCGGCGAACGCGTCGGCGGCGACCTGGTCTTTTGAGACGATGAGCAGATCGGGATACTTCATGTTTTTCGTCGGTCCGCCCGGACCGCTGTCCATCATGATACGAGTGGCGTCGATGATGGTCCATTGTGGTTTGATACGAGTGCAGAGATCGGCGATGCACTGATGCAGGTTATTGCGGTGGAATATGCCGCGGTCCTCGACGGCGCCCATCCAGTTTTTCATGGCCATGGAGAGCGTGGCGGAGCCGTGATGTTTGGCGACGGGTATGTTGATGGTCATATCGGCATCGAGGAAGTAGCGTGTGATGCGGGCTTTTTTGAGGTTCTTCGCATCGGGCAGGTCGGCGTCGATGAAGTCCTGTTTTCGGCGGCCCATATCGATCATATGGTAGCCGTGCGATTGAACGACGGTTTGGATCCCGCTTTTCTTGAATGTCTGACGGGCATCGTGAACGGGGTGTTCAGGGATGACAACCTCGCTGATTCCACGGTTCTTGCAGCTGGCAAGGAACGCGTCAATGATCTGCGGGCTGGTGTTGGCGCCATCATCAGGTGAACGTGAGAAGGCGGCGTTGACTTTGAGTGCAAGTGAGTCGGTTTTATTGATGAAGCCGCCGTGGGCATCGAAGATATCGAAACAAGCTTTGATTTTGGCGTCGGGGTCCTTGCCGTGAATAACCCACAAGTCAGTAAGTGGCGTATCGGTAACGGGCGATAGCGTAACCGGAGCGGGTGATACCGGGATTGTGCTATCGGCGTCGAGAGGCCGGTTGGAGGAGATAAGGAATCCAACGCCGCCTGCGACACCGAGTTTGATGGCATCCCGTCGTGTGAGGTTGGCGAGGTTGTAGTTATTGAGTGTCATGGTTGGAGGCCTGTGCAGGTATTGGTTTGAACTATTATAGGAAGGCATATAGCGTGTGGCTGGCTGATCACCAGTTCATCTGTCAACGATCCGTCACTGACGGACTCACGTGGAAGGCGAGTAAGTGTTTGCCAGAGTCATAGATACTCATAGATGCTCGTGTATAATTTCTGTAGGGGTAGGTTTTGCAAATATTTAAGTAGTGATCCATAGATGCGAGGGTGGGGAGTCAATGATGCGATGAGGCAATGGGGGTAAAGTTCAAGGTTCAGAGTAGTTATTTATAAGGTTGAAGGTTTTTATGCGTCGGTATGCCTGAGCCACGCCTGAGTTATATCATGTTTGGCCGGCGTTAATTCATGATATGAAGAACAGGTCTAACAGTGATATTTTCATAGAGTTATTTAATTCAGACAGGCTGGCCTTGATATTGTTATTTTATCTGATTTTGTAAGTTGTTTAACAATAATGGTATAGATGATATTTCATAGAGAAAATTCACGAGAAAAGTCTTGTTCTTAATATAAAATTGATATAAAATTAGGGTAAATCCGTAGGAGGGCACCGATAGAGAGAGCAGGCTGCTGTTAATCATTTCAATAGCGGCTTGAGAGGAGACCCGTTTTTTATCTGTTGGTGCGTTTTTGCGTGATGTTTGTGCATTTATTCATCAAATGTCAGGGAATGGAAGACACGTGTTTTGTTCATACTTCAGATTTCTTCAGGAACACATGTCCGGGATATAGCAGGAGGTCAAACCATGCAGGATCGATTAGGCGGTTTCGCAGCCGGGATTTTTTTACTGTGTGTTATCCCATGTCTGTTGCCATTACAGCCATTGATGGCGGTATCGCTACCGGGTAATCCGGAGTGGGAGAGTGTGGATATAGGTGATGTAGGCGTGGTGGGCAGTGCTGAGTATGATGCGCAGAGCGGTGTTTATACCGTTCGTGGTTCTGGTGTGCTCGAGACGTACTGGTCACCGGAGCCGGACAAGTTTCACTTTGTGTATAAGCAGGTGAGCGGGGATTTCGTTATTACAGCGCGTTTGCTCAGTACACAGGATCCCATGGGCGTAGACGAGTCGAAGGCCGGCCTGATGATCCGGGAGTCTCTTGATACGGATGCGGCACATGTGACGCTTTCGGTTGAACCGTCCGCGATTCCTTTTTACCTGTTTCGCAGACAGACCGGCTTCAAGCCGATTTCGGAAGCAAAGAACGTAGACCCGAACAGTTACAACGGGAATATACCGAAATGGATTCGTCTGGTTCGGTATAAGAACCAGATATCCACCTATGAGTCGGAGGACGGCGGTAATACGTGGGTGACGAGTTTCGGCGGGACATTGCCGAGTTCACTGGATACGCTATATGTGGGATTGATTTCCTGTGCGAGTACGCAGAGTATGTTGAATGAAGCGACGTTCGATCAGGTTACGATCGAGCCGCTGGAGATGGATTATCAATCGCATTACGTGGGCAATTCATTCGGCGGTGGTGGCGCGTTTGTTCAGCAGGCAGTGGACGGCATGTACGTTGACCCGGAGACGGGATTGGTCTACGTAGCCTGCCGGTGGGATGAAGGTACGCGAGAGCTCGGCGTGTATACAACGGATGGTGATTTTTATACGCACTGTCAGGCGATGCATCCTTACGGCGGTTACGCGGTGGCGGTGAGCAGCAAGTACATATTCACGGGTGCGCGTGAATATAATTCCGATGCCCAGCCCCCATATCCCACTAATGAATACGGATTCAGGCGATATGATCTCGAGGGATTCGAGTCGAATTTTCCCGGAGCCCACGAGGGTAACTGGCTGATTGTCAGCAACAGCGGCCACATTCACGGTCTTGCGGTGAATGACAGTTACAATGAGTTATATGTCAGTCGAACATATGACAACAAAGTGCGTGTGTATCACCAGGACACGATGAGCCAGTTGCGTGAGTTCAATTTTACACGTCCACAGGCGATTGCGGTAGCCGCAGATGACACATTGTGGATTGTGAACGGGCAGGACAGGAAGGTTCAGCATTACGACCGTTTCGGCAACTCGCTACCCGAGCAGATCACGGGTCTGGATGAGCCGCGTGGTATTGCGATCAGTCCGTTAGACGGGCGGATTTACGTCTGTGAAAACGGATGGAAGAACCAGATATTGATATACCATTCCGACGGTTCATTCGACAGCAGTTTCGGAGTCGAAGGTGGTGTGACTGTTGCGACCACGGCTGGTCAGACGGGCGTTGCGACGACGCGTGGCGAGATTCATCCATTGAAGTTCAATGGTCCTACCGGGGTCGGTGTGGACAATGCAGGCAATATTTACGTCGGTACGAACGGGCCTCGGATCAACGCTGATTCGGAGAACACCGGTTCGATGATTCGCAAGTTCGATTCGTCAAACAACATGCTCTGGCAGCGTTACGGCCTTGAGTTCGTGGATTGTGCAGATACCGACTGGGATTCCGACGGTGTGGATGTCTATACCAAGCATGCGCATTACGTAGTCGACTTCAATAAGGCGCCGGGCGAGAATGTCACGTATAAAGGTTTCACGATGGACCTGTCGACGTATTCGAACGACTGGCGGCGGGAAGATGACACCGTCCACTACGCCGGGGTGATGATCAGGCGGCTTCAGGGCCACAAGATCATGTACATCACGAAGCAGATGGGGAGAAACATCTATTTGTACCGTTTTGAACCGGATAGTGAAATAGCCGTACCATCGCGAATTATTACAGCTTCGGAGCCTTATGGTTTTTATGTCGATAGCCAGGGTGATCTCTGGACGCGATATCAAAGGCATCCCTTTGAGTACATCGATGGCAACGGCAATCCAGTCTACGGCGGTGCTCAGGGCTGGGGCACGCCGTGGCCGTTTTACAGCGGCCAGGTGATGCGTGCCATGTATGAGCCGGAAACGGGCAGGATGTTTCTTACCGGTTATTCGCCGGGTAATAACAATCATGGTGAATGGGGCGGTGCGGGGCGTGAGCTGGTCTGTTACAGTGACTGGCACGGCGGCAGAAACGTTCAATGGCGTACGTCGCTGCCATATAACCACGATGCCGGCGAATGGCCTAAGAGTGTTGATATCGCCGGTGATTACGTCTTTGTTGTGATGGGAGGGTCCGCGACAGTTCATGTTTATAACAAGAGCAACGGCGATCATGCGAGGACACTGGTTCCGGGTCCGGAAGTCGCGGGTCGCAGCGGTTGGGTTGATACAGTCAACGGACTGAGGGCATACCAGCGAAGCAACGGTGAGTATCTGGTATTTGTGGAGGAAGATGCGTATGCGAAGGTGATCATGTACCGATTCGGCGGACCTGAGCAGCCGCCGGCGGCTCCGACGAATCTTGTTGCGCAGGCTACAACGGCGATCAGCAGCGAACTGACCTGGACTGACAGTTCAGAGAACGAAGCGGGATTCCGTATCGAGCGTAAGCTGGGCGACGGCAGTTTTGAACAGATTGCCTCGGCACCGATGTACAGTGAATATTACCAGGATTCCGGCCTGGTACCTGAATCGACGTATACCTACAGAGTAGCGTCGTACAATGATTACGGGCAGTCGAATTACAGCAATGAGCAGATGATCAATACACCGCCGTTGCCTTCGATTCCTGATGACCCGACGGATCTGTTTGCGATTGCCCATGATACTCAGCCATCGATCGACGTGACATGGTCGGACAATTCGGATGATGAAGAGCAGTTTCGTATCGAACGTAAGACGGGTACGGAGTCATTTGCTGAAGTGGTGGTCGTCCCGGCCGATGTGACGACGTATCTGGATACGGGTCTAGAGTATTCCACGTCGTACACTTATCGCGTGTGCGCCCTTAATATAGCGGGTTGTTCGGGTTACTCGAATCAGGCTGCTGCTACCACGATTGTATCGCAGGAGCCTGTCTGGATCGACGACGACGATACACGGATCACCTATTCGTATTCGTGGGAAGGCAAATACAACGAGCAGTACCGGTATATGGGTACATTTCATGAAGTGGATAATACGGGCGCCTGGGTCGAGATGACCTTTACGGGGAGCAGCATCGCGGTGATCGGCGAGTTGCAGCCGTGGGGTGGTCCGATGGAGGTTTATATCGACGAGCAATTAACAGGTACTGCCGATTGCAACGGGAATACAGCCTATCAACAAGAGCTGTTCTTCCATGAGTTGGCTTCGCCCGGCGTCCATACGATCAAGCTGGTCAGTGCGGATTCGAATTGGAACTATCTTGATGCGTTTGTGTATACACAGGTTGCACCGCCGGTACCGGACCAGCCGATAGTTACTACGACGACGGCGCACCAGAGCTTACCCCAGGCGACATTGGCCTGGATAGACCGTTCTGAAGTGGAAGACGGTTTTGTGATAGAACGTCGGACGGGCAGTTCGGCCTATGATCTTCTGGACCTGGTGCCGTTCAACCAGACGAGTTACGTGGATACGGGGGTGAATTATGCGACGACGTATATATATCGAGTAGCGGCGTACAACAGTACCGGTCAGTCTGCATTTGACGAGGGCGATCCGGTGACGATCTGTGACCCGCCGCCGCCGAATCCCCCGACGGGTCTGTCAGCCGTTCCTGCAGACAGCAAGGTCAGTCTGTACTGGAACGCGAACACTGAAACGAATGTGCTGTATTACACTATTTATAAAGGATCGCAAGCGGGCGGTCCTTATCAGCGTACGGCCGTCGCCTTCGGTGCGACACATATTATCGACAGCAAGGTAACGAATGGTCTTTCGTATTATTATATTGTCAGCGCGACGGATACGTGGTCGCATGAATCGGGATTTTCCGTTGAAGTGAGTGTTGTCCCGAACGAACAGGTGCCGCCACTGGCGCCTTACAATCTGCAGGCCGAACCGATCAGTGACAGCCAGATCGATCTGACCTGGACGGACGGTTCGCAGATGGAAGAGGGCTTCATCATCGAGCGTAAGAACAACGGCAGTGGTTTCGAGCAAGTTGCCTCGCCAGGTCAGAATGAAACCAGTCACAGTGACACCGGTCTGACTTGGGAGACCACCTATACGTACCGGATATATGCGTACAATGCATACGGCAACTCGGGTTGCAGTGACGAGATATCAGCGAGGACGTTGTTGCCACCGCCACCGTTGGCTCCTGACGGTCTGACGGCGACGGCCCGAACGATCAATGCGATTGATCTATCATGGAATGACAACAGTCAGGATGAAAACGGTTTCCGTATCGAGCGCCGAACGGACGGCGTCTATCAGGTGATTGCGGAGGTCGGCGCTGATGTTAGCACGTATGCGAATCTGAACCTCGGCTGGTCGACCACCTATACCTATCGTGTCTGCGCCTTTAATAACAGCGGGCAGTCGGATTATTCGAATGAAGCGTTTGATACCACGCCGGTATATATTGTGTTGCAGGAAGAAGCCGTGGATGACCGTGACAGTTCGATCATCTATACCGGAAGCTGGAATGATCCGGGCAGTCTTACCGGTCGCTACAACGGTACCCTGCACGAAAGCAGTGATGTGAATGCGACTGCAGAAATGACATTTACCGGAGTCGGCGTCCGCCTGATCGGCGAGAAGCATTCATGGGGTGGTGAGGCTGAAATTTTCATTGACGGTGATTCTCAGGGGATTTACAGTTTCAATGATCCCGGCCAGGTACTCCAGGCGGTAATATTCGAGATCAGCGATCTGCCTGAAGAAGAGCATACTATTCGTATCGAACATTCGGGCGGATCGTGGATTTACGTTGATGCGATCATCTATTCGTATTACGGCACGCCGTAGTTCGGTTGTCCGCAAGTGTTCTGTGTAGCCGATGATTGACACCGCAGCAGAAGAAGGATTTGAAGGGCCGAGGTCAAGTATCGCTGAGCCTGGTGCGGTCCTGAGATACGTGCTGAAGCTGGTGGTGTGTGATGCTCTGATAGACGGAAGAGCGATCGAGCAGTTCGCGATGTGTTCCCTGATCGATGATCCGGCCGTTGGACATGACAACGATGAGGTCGGCATTAACGACGGTGCTGAGTCGATGCGCGATGATGAGAATCGTACGGCCGTGTTTAAAATTGGACAGTGCGCGGTTGATTTTTGATTCGGATTCCGAGTCGATCTGACTTGTGGCTTCATCGAGAATGAGAACAGCGGGGTTTCGCAGAATGGCCCGTGCGATGCAGATACGTTGTTTCTGCCCGCCGGACAGTCCTTCACCCCCTTCGTTCAGCACGGTGTGATAACCATCGTGCAGGCTGGAGATGAATTCATGTGCGAACGCCGCTTCGGCGGCCCGCATGATATCCTGAATGGTCATATGGTTTCTGCCGTAGGCGATATTTTCAGCGATGGTAGCGCCAAAGAGTACGGTTTTCTGAGTGACCATGGCGATCTGTTTTCGGATGGATCTGAGAGAGACCTGAGCGATATCCTGTCCGTCGATGTAAATATGACCTGTTCGGGGTACGATCAATCGAGGCAGGAGATTGATCAAAGTAGATTTACCCGATCCGTTCGGTCCGACGATAGCCGTAGTGGTACCGTGTTTGATGATGAGGTCGGCATCCCGAAGGGCCGGTTCCTTTGCGTGTGGGTAGTAATAAGTGATGTTTTGATAGCGGATTTCATGCTGATGTCTCGGCAGGTGGTGTTGCGTCTGCCGCGCTATATTTCGAGTATTAGGTTCGACGGGAGCGTGAATAAGCTGGTGTAATCTTGTAGCGGCAGCGGCCGATTCCTGTAGGTCGTTATTGAGATTGGCGAGCGGTTTGAGGGAGGCGCCTGCGGCGCCGAGCGACATGAGTACGGTTGCGATATCACCCGGGCTTCCGATTCCGTGTTGATAGATATTCCAGGCTGCGAAGAGTGAGACTGCCATTACGCCGACAATTCCGATCATTTCGATAACCGGCGCGGAGAGTGCCCTGGCAGTACGTGCTTTGAGTTCCTGGCTTAGGATTTTCCGATTAATCGTATTAAATCTTCTTCGTTCATAACCTTCGGCATTGTGTACTTTGACAATGACGATTCCCTGTACGGCTTCCTGTAATGCCGCGAGCATACCGCCGTAGGCCCGCAAGGCGTACTTTGACGCTCTACGGATGCGTTTACCGAATTTACGGATAGAGATATAGATGACGGGCAGTCCGAGGAAAAAGATGAGAGACAGTTGCCAGTTGATGATAACAGCCCAGATGAGCAGTGCGCCCCCCATCAGGACATTTCGCACGGCTTTAGCCATGAGTGCATTGAAGCCACGTGAAAGCTGGCTGGAATCACGAACGATTCTGGAGAGGTTATCCGCGGATCCTTCGATGAGTAAGTATTCGAGTGGGGCATGGATAAGTCGTTGGAATGCTTCCTTTCGGATGACCATAATGGTTCGCAGGCAAACGGTTATCGCGCATGCCTGATGGAGGAATCGCAAGATCGATCCGCAGAGTGCAAAGGCGAGGATTATAGCAAGGATAAAAGCGAACCCGCCGAACTGCGAGCTGGGAATATAATCGGCGAGCGGTGTCAGGTCACCGAAGTATTTCTGGATTTCGGGTCGACTGAGTTTTTCCACGGCGATTTGCCGGACATTATTATTTTCGCTGAACAATTGGTTGATAACCCACAGGAGTCCGCCCCATCCCCCGAAGGCGCAGGCGGCATCGAGGACTGCAGCGGTCATGCCGGTGGCGAGCAGCATACGGTAACGCAACATCCAGCCGGCGAAGCCCCAGAAATGTTTCATGTTTCTTCTCCAAGCGCGATGGTAAACCCGGGCAGTTGTGTGGGCGAGATGTTTCTGATGGCGGATTTCGGCTGGAGCAGTTTCAGGTAATCGAAGAAAGAAGGCGCAATCTTATTGACGCAATCAGGTCGTCGTATGGTGATGTGGCCTGTTTGCAGTCCGATGGCAGCGAAGCACATAGCGAGCAGCGGGTTATCGCCGGGATCGATTGTAGCGGGCAGAAGTTCTCTGGCGGGAATGGGGGCGATGATCAGATTATTGTTTTCGATTTCGACATCGACACCGATACTTGCCAGGCTGCTGCTGATGGCGAGTAGCGGGTCATCATTCAGTTTACGGAGTCGTCCGACGTTACGTATGGTCGTTGGTGCATCGGCAAAGACGGCAGTGGCGGCGAGGATGTAAGTCAGATCGAGCATTCGTGACATATCGACATCGATACCCATCAGTCGACCGATCGAGGGAGATTCGACGGTGACGGTATGTTCATCGTAAGTCGCTGTGGCGCCCATATCCTGGAGTACAAGTGCGAAGCTTGCGTTAGGCTGGACACTGGTCGAGCCGATATCCAGAAGCGTGCATCTGCTGCGGTGAGTGATGGCTGCGGCGGCGAGAAAGCAGGCTGCGATGGTTGCATCGGGTTCGATGATATGTTTCGCGGCGTTGTAGCAGTCCGGTTCGATATTCAGGCAGGTGAACGTTTCGTTGACATCCACGAGAACGCCGAACTGCTGCATGAGCAGCAGGGTCATTTCCATGCGAGGGCGGAAACGGATCGGTTTAATGAATTCGATTTTGAGTCCATCACGCAGATATGGCGCGATAACCAGGATGGCATTGATTATTTTTCCGGGCATGAATGCATCGAGTTGGATGGTTCCGCCGCTGAGGTGTCCTCCTTCTATCTGTATCGGCAGGCAGCCTGGCTGCTTGAGGAAGTTGATTTTTGCACCGAGTTCGATCAGCGGCTGAAAAAGAGGCTGCAGATTGACCTTATGAAGCGTGTTACCGCCTTCCAGGATAACTTGGCCGGATCCGATCGCGCAGAGTGTAGTAAGCAGGGTGAGCGTATCGAGATCATCACCGATATTCAGATGAGCGTCATTCCCGGGAACCGCACCGCGCGAGCCGGTAACCTGAGTGCGGCATTGCAGGTCCTCGATTTCCATATCGATCTGGAATCCGAGCGTATTGAGTGCGGAGATGAGTCTGAGCGACTGATCTGAAAAGAGGGAGCCTGATAGACTGGAAGTACCCTCGGCGACGGCCGCGACGAGCAGGGAATACTTCGCCAGCCAGTCGCAATTGGGCAGGCGCAGTTTTGCCTGAAAGGCTTCGATGTTCGGGATCGTGATTTGTTCGATTGGTTCAGCAGCCATGTGACACCGGTTCATCTGTCCATTCGAAATACCGCGACGATATTTTCAACAGGTACGACGAAGAGGCGGTTATCGCCTTCGAAGTCAACAGGTATGGTATCCTTGGGGTTGAACAGGACACGATCGTACTGTTCGATGGGGTAATTCGCGTCGGAGGCTACTTCGGCCGACACGGCTACGATCCGTCCCGTGAGCGTGGGAATTTCCATTTTATCGGGCAGATGGATGCCTGATCGAGTCTGTTTTTTGTCTTCGTCCTTACGAAGCAGAACACGTTTTCCGATCGGCTCGACTGTTTCCAGTCTGTTTTTTCTGGTTGTCTGATTATCCATGACGTTTATTTTAGCGGAAAGCGAGAAAGCAGACCAGACGGGTGAAGAAGTCAATGATACGGTCCGAGAGCGTTGTAGATCAACCTGCATCGTGATGGGCTGTTTCCGTGTTCATCGAAGATGACCAGTTCGTTGTTCCGGCCGGTTTCAAGCCAGGGTTCCGGCAGATAATAATGTTTCTGTGGAGGTACAGACTTACCCTCGTGTGTGTTTACGAAGTATCTGCCGGCATTATTACCGTTGATGAATATCTGTCCCTTGCTCATTCCGAGAGGCCAGAGCCAGAGAGGCAGTCGTGTCTGTGAAACGTGAAAACGGCATCGATACCAGGTCGGGGAATGAAAAGCGGTACGTGCGTTCGGCAAATCGGTAAATTCACTGTTATCCGGGACGGTCCAGTGTGAAAAGGACCATTTGCGAATGGCATGAACTTAAGCTGTAAGCCTATAATATAAAGACGCTTACGTCTGTT
>CAYRND010000068.1:0-18638 GCA_964425365.1 uncultured Phycisphaeraceae bacterium | reverse complement strand
ACCGCTGATCCCCGTCCAGTATTCGCGAAGCACGCTGCCTGCTGCGGTGACGGCTCCGCTTTCGTTCGAATAGGGCGAAACACCTGCGGCGTTGTAAGCGGCGACGCGATAGGTGTACGTCATACCTGCAGACAGGCCGCTGTCGCTGTACACGTCAACATCAGCCGAAACGGTACCGATTTCCGAAAAAGCACCGCCGTTGCTGCGCTCGATTCGGAATCCGTTTTCATTATCCGAGTTGTCAAACCATACCAGGTCAATTGCAGTGGCGGATAATGTCGAGGCCACAAGGTTGCTCGGTGCGATTGGTCCGACCGGTGTTGGAGCGATTTCGTACACTTCGTCAGAATAATCAGACTCGTTGTTATGCGTGTCTTCCGCCGTGATAACGTAATAGTAGGTACTGCCCATGACAATATCAGTATCGTTGTACTGGCTGTCAGTCAGCCCGGTCGATTCGAGTGCGTAAGGGCCGCCCTGGCTTTCCGAACGGTACACGTGGTAGATACTGAAATCGACCTCGGTATTATCATCCCAATCCAGATCGATCGTGCCGCTGCCCTGCGAAGCAGTCAGTCCTGTCGGGGGTGTCGGTGGGGTGGTGTCAGGCGTATTGATCCAGATTTCAATGCCGCTGAGGTTCATGTGACCTGTCTGGCTGCTGGCGATATTGATCGTGCCGTCTGTGATGGTAACGGTATACGGCCCAAGTTTATCCCAGTGTCCGGCCTCGCCACTGTTGTAATTCTCCTGGACAAGCGTTCCCTCGATGGTAATGTCATAGACCTGTGCCTCGTTATCTTCCCATACATAGAGATAGATGTCATAAGTATCCTGCGGGACCGATTCGATCGTCAGGCTCAACCCGGTGAGGTTGAAAAGTGAAGACTGGATCATCGCCGTTCGGTCCGGGTCAGTAGCCGGAATCAACGGTACTGTTCCCACAAATCCCTCGCCGTTATGGGAATAGTTCGGCGCATTCTGATCTTCCCAGATATTGCCGTCAATCGTGACCACACTGCCGAAGAAATTGATCGCTCTGTACAGCAGACTGGTCGTTGGCGTGGTTTGACCTGTTTCGTTAGACCACGCGGAGTTGCCGCCTGCATGATAAGCACATACCCGATATGTATATGTTGTGCCGGGCAGTAGTCCCGTATCATTGTAACTTGTGATATTCATGTCGACGGCATCAATTTCACTGAAGGCGCCATCGGTTTTTCGCTCGATGCGGAAGCTGTCCTCGTTATCGGCGTTGTCCGTCCAGCTCAGTTCGATCTCGTTTGAGCTTATGACGGTAGCGGCCAGTTGAGTCGGCGAGGCGGGTGCCGGTTCGCTGTCAGTGGTCGCCTGTGCGGTCGGATTCGGTTCGAGTGAATCGCCGCCGATGTTGTAAGCAATTACTTTGTAACTGTAGGTCGTCGCCGGAGTCAATCCCGTATCGCTGTAGTTGATGACATCGGCCGAAACCGTAGTTGAAAAACCGTCACTCGTTCGTTCGATCCGGAACCCATTTTCATTATCCGCATTGTCCATCCAGGCAAGATCGATCTGATCGAATCCGGCCGCCGTTGCTACCAGTCCGGAGGGCGAAGCCGGCAGCGGATAAGCTTCCGTTGTTGCCGATGCCGTCGGGTTCGGCTCATTTGAGATGCCATATCCGTTATAGGCAACCACTCTATATTGATACAGCGTATCCGGCGTAAGTCCGGTGTCACTGTAGGATGTGATATCGGCAGCTACTTCGAAAACCGCACTGTCGTTCGTTCGTTCGATCCGGAAACCCAGTTCGTTATTCGCGTTGTCCGTCCAGACGAGATCGATCCGGTCATGACCCACGGCGGTCGCCGACAGATCGGACGGGGGATTCAGCGGTGGAGGGGGAGCATCGGGGGTAGCGTGGACTTCATCTGAATAGCTCGATTCCTGCGGCCAGGTGTCCACCGCTGTGATGACGTAATAATAAGTCGTTCCGTTATAAACCGAATGATCAACGATATTGTTGCCCATGAATGCAACGGCGACGCTCTTGTACGGTCCGCCTTCCGTGGTCGATCGATAAATGATGTGATAAAGAATGGCAGGGTCCGTCTGAGGAATGGCATCCCAGGTCAGCGTGACTTTGCCCAAGCCAGATTCCGCGGCCAGATTCGACGGCGCCGGCGGCAGTGGCGGATCATCCGTAGAGCCGCAACCTGTCGTATAGCCCGAGTCGCCCAGTCCGTTTACGGCTTTGATCTGATAGCAGTATTCAGTCGCATAATTCAAACCGGTATCGCTGTAACTCGTTACGTTTACGCCGACCGAGGCGATCTGAACGTAACCGCCGCCGCCACTACTGCGCTCAATGACGAAGCCGCTTTCTTCATCGCAGTTGTCGCCGCTGTTATCCTGCCAGCTCAGCTCGACCGCACTACTGCTGACCGTGGCGACAGCGAGACCGCTTGGATCAGCCGGCGCCTTATCTGGGCAGGATGCTGACATGCAATCGAAATCGACCGTGCAACCCGTACCGTTGTTATGACTGGTCACTGCAAAACCGATGTTGTAGGTGCCGCCCATCGCTATCGATGCGGAACCGGCTTGAGTCCAACTCTGGCCGTCGTCAGTCGAGTAATAACCGGTGAACGTATCGCCAATGCGTTCCATCCGGAGGCACACCGGTTCCGTAATACCGCCTGTTGTGGTATGTTCCATGGAACCTCCAGCGGCGGCACGCCACTGAAATGACACACCGTTCGACGGTGTGAGGCATATCAACGCATGGCGTGAACCGGCGTCCAGCGTTTCGCGGAACATCAATCCGCCTTTCGCCCAGCCGTCCGTGTTCTGAATACTGACGACTCTGGCATCCATGACCTGATCGCCGCTTTGCGGCTGATACACATAATAGAACTCATCGCTGGTGTTCCAGATATCCGTTCCACCGCCAGTCACGCTGATATCACAACCCGTACCGGCAAAACTACCTGCCGGGGCAGGGCCTCCGATATCCGTACCTGTCCACGGTTCATACAGGGCAACTGCATCCGCTTCATTTGAGTATGCCGAGGGTGGGTTACCCGAAAGGTCCGAGGCCGTGACCACATAATAGAAATGATCATCTTCGTTCAGCGACGTATCGGTGTACTGGCTGACCGGAGCCGTTCCGATTTCAGTATACGGCCCACCCGAACCGGTACTGCGATGGATCGTATAAAAATCCAGATCATCTTCCGTATTTTCATCCCAGGTCAGCGAAATACTCAGATGTTCGCCGGTGGCCGTCAGTCCGACCGGTGCAGACGGTGATTCGTAATCACGCGGCGTGGTCGTTGATGATTCTTCCGACCAGGCAGTTGACTGCGCACTCGCAGGAACGACTGCGATTAACACGGCCAGTATCAACGCCGGTACAGCGTACGTGTTCGTTTGCTTCAACATGCGTCCCTCCGTCATCTTGACATGATTACCTATGTAATCACATATTGGTTATCGGCTTACATGGGTTAAGCCTGAATGGTCAAATACATATATATGACATATCTTCTCTTTGAGTCGTGACCGTAAATGACAGAAGCGATATAGTGATGCGATTAATGAATGAGTAGATGAAACAATACCGACAGCTCTGGAACGGGCTCAATAAATGCTGTACTCAAATGGATGCTTTTCTCCACGTCCTTTAACAGATCTGGTCACTTATTTATCAATGTCTTTCAGTTTAATGGGTGAAACTCATCGAGTCAATATTCATGATCCGGTAAAGCTGTCAGTTGAATTGCAAGGGCCATGACTGATATCCATACTTCTTAAAACGAATGCACAATGTTAGGGGTTTTAAAGGAGGTGGCAGGTACGCGAATCACGTCTGATCTATTCTTGACCTGCTTCGTAACGTGCAAAAAAACGATGATATCGTTACACTATCTTCTCGTATTGAGAGGGCTGAATGTACCGTCAGCCTGCGACTTGGCAGAGGTGGGGCGTCGGCTTCACCGGATTGGAGTGTTGTTTTATGCGGATCTATGTAGGTAATTTGAATTTCCGGACCACCGAGGACGATCTCCGTGCCGCTTTCGAGGCGCACGGCGAAGTGGAAGAAACAGTGATTCTGACCGACCGGGTTACAGGCCGGTCGCGGGGGTTCGCTTTTGTGAGCATGCCCGATGAGACCCAGGCCAGTGAGGCTATCGAAGCTTTCAACGGACAGGAATTTGAGGGACGCGTTCTGAAAGTCAATGAGGCTCGTGAACGTACCGAACGACCCCGGGGCGACGGCCGGCGTAGTGGATACGGCAAACCGCGGAGCGGGTACTCCAACATCGAATCAGTCTGATCCGTTTCTCAGATTGTTCCTGTAGGGCAGCTTCATTATTCTACCGTTGTTTTGTCTCACAGATAAAACACAGTTGTAATATGCGCTTCTGGCCAATTCATTTCAGTTCAATTACGAATTGAGGTCAGGTACGCCGTAGTCGCGAGCAATATCAATCATCATTTCACGTTCCGGAGTCTTATCCGTGATTGCGTGGACGATTTTGGTAACGTGAATGTGACAATCTTCAATAAACAAACGATAGTGACTTTGTGAGCCGGCGACCGCTGTCCCTGCGATATACAGGTTGGGGACATCAGTCATCATGGTATTGTCATCGAATTTGGGTGTCCGGCTTTCACCGACCAGCGGCACACCGACCATTTCAAGCAGACTGTAGTCCGTTATATAACCCGTCATGATAAGTACATGTTCCGCTTCCACCTTGATCTGTTCACTCTCAGATGAGGCCCGGTCACGGCCGCCTGAGTCGCAGGGTACCAGAGTTACCTCTTTTCGGGTGATACTCACCGGCCGGGTCAGTGGATGGAAACGGATTTCACCTTTTTTCATCAACCCCTCGAGCTCAGGCATCAGCCAGTATTTGATCACGCCCGTTTCAATCCGTTCACGTGAATGACACATTGTTACGTGAGCACCGGCTCGATTGCATTGTATCGCCGCCTCCACTGCTGCGTTCCTGCCACCTACGATCAGAAGCTTGTGATCCTTGTATTTCTCGGGCTGCTCCAGGTAATGACTCACATGAGGTAGATCCTCACCGGGTATGTGCAACATCCGCGGCCGATGCATATCACCGATTGCCAGTATCACATGCTCCGCCGTATAAATCCGTCGCTCGCCACCCCGTTTGGCAATCAGTGTAAATAAAAGCGTTTCCGGATCCTGCTGCAGCTCGACTACACGCTCGTATACCTGGATATCAAGTACGTGTTGATCGACAACCACATTCAGGTAGGCCAGGTATTCCTCCCGTGTGACTTTTCCTTTTTCCTGCGTCTGGAAGGGGATACCCGCTATGGCGATATGCTCCGGACTGGAAAAAAATTGTGTCTGGTTGGGATACCAATGGATAGTCTGACCGACTTGACCTGCCTCTAACTGGACATAATCAATCCCGGCTTTCTTCAGCGCAACTGCCAGCTCCAGACCAATCGGCCCGGCTCCGACGATAATGGCGGAGGTCTGGATCACGCGTATAAGTGTAACCGGACTACAAATAAATTCCAATAAGCCTTTTTCAGTATTTACCCCTTGTCCAGACAATTCATGTGGAGGGGATCAGCCTCCCTGACCTGAGAGAGGCTGACCCCTTGGTGGCAATGGATCAGGCCGCCTTACGCAGCCTATCCTCTTCGCCATCCTTGTCTTGTAGACGAACCCCTGACTGGCTCAGCAGTTTCATCAGCCTTTCACAGCGTCGACGTAACGAGGAGAACTGCCGGCTCGAAATATACCGAAGCCGTCGACAGATGAGCAGGTAAGCAATCAGTTCTCGCAATAACTTGTCAGCATCATTTAAGGGATCCTGAACCGAACATTCAAAAGCATCCGCGATTCTGGTCGACATAGTCGTGACCGTTCGGCGGATCGTGGCCGTAAGGCCGGATTTCTCATCCACCGGAAATCGCTGAGTCAGCCGGTATAACAATTCCACCAGTCTCATTGCATATTGCCATTCTTTCCTGCGCTCGTAATGACCACATTTCATCGAAATTGGTCCTTCGTCGCCCCCTGGCTCTCAAGGCCGGATTGGATCGAGGTGAGCGTTACCTGCAACCTGTTGATGTCGAATGGTTACTGTACAGGTATGGGCCCTCCATCAGTGATATCGTCATAAACGGGCCTGATCTTTTGTTGCCTGGTGCTGGATTCGTTAAATTTGTGCAATGTGACCAACTGCAGGGCCGGTTCAGCCATCTGTAACTGTGGTTGTAATCCTGGTCTGAAGCAGATAACGTTTTTACTCTGTGCTATATGAAGTCCGAATCTGACAAGATCATTTTCCTTAACGGCTGCTACCTGTCGCTTGACCAGGCTTCAATCTCCATTGAAGACCGTGGCACACTTTTCGCCGACGGCGTTTACGAAGTCATCCGGTATTACGCCGGCAAACCATTTGCAATCGATCAACATCTTGACCGGCTCAGACGGTCGCTGGAGGGTATCCGGCTCGAGTTGCCGGAATGGGTCGACAGGCTGGCCGATATTTCACTCGAACTCATAGCTCGCAACGCGATGCCGGATGCCAAAGTTTACTGGCAGATCACACGCGGCCAGGCTCAGCGTCGCCATGAGTTCCCCCATGAGGTTGTTCCGACGGTGCTCGTCAATCTGTACCAGATACCACCACTGATTTCCGATAAATCTGTTAACCGGTGGAAAGCCATCCTCGTTCCGGACCAGCGTTGGCATCACTGCTGGATCAAATCACTCATGCTGCTCCCGAACGTCCTTGCCAAACAGCAGGCTGCCGAAGCCGGTTGCCAGGAAGCGGTTATGCACCGTGACGGAATTGTTACCGAGTGTACAACGGCCAACCTGTTCATTGTAAAGGACGAAACCATCCTCACCCACCCCGCTGATCAGTGGATACTGGCCGGGATTACCCGGCAGGTGGTGATTGAACTGGTTCGGCAGATCGGTATCACACTGCTAGAACAACCCATTACTATAGATCAGCTCATGGGTGCCGATGAAGTCTTCGTGACGGGAACAACGACCCATGTCGCGTCCGTCACCGAACTGGGCGGCCGGTTAATCGGTCTGGGTAAGCCAGGTAAAATAACCGAGTGTATTCACGAAGCATTTCTTCACAGAGTTTTCAGCGATTGCGAGCTATCCTGATCTGTCCTTGAAATCATCATGATGGATATCCGATGATTAAGCAGGAAGAGCTTATTCTGTCGATGCGCCGAGGAGATGCGCCTTGCTGCTGTGCAGTGTTAACGAGATCGAGCCGGGGATGGTCGTCGCCGCTTCTGTGATCCATCCACGTCGGCCGGATGTGGAGCTGCTGCGTGCCGGTGTACCCATCGACTATGACATGTTGCGTCGGATGCGACAGTTAGGCGTGAATGCCCTCTGGGTCCATCACGACGCCATGCGTGACCTGGATAAGATATTCGATCCGGATCTTGGACAAGGCCGGCGTGCCGTTTATGAACAGCTCAGAAACGATTTCTGCCGGATGAGTTATAAGACCGTCTCCAGCGGCGATATCCAGACCTACAGACAGGTCGTCATCAACCTGGTTTGCGAACTGATCGGAAACCATAAAGTCGCCGGCCTGACCGATCATTTGATCGGCGGCGACGGCGATCTGTTCGCACACAGCTCCTCCGTCGCTTATATCTCCGTGTTGCTGGGTATTGCATTGGAGAGTTATATCGTTCAGAGTCGAAGCCATCTGGCAGTCGAAAATGCCCGCGATCTGACCGGACTCGGGCTTGGTGCCATGTTACATGACATCGGTAAAATCGGTGGTGAGCCGGATACATGCTATACTCATGAGTCTACACTTACCGTGGCGGAATCCAGCGATGGCAAACTCATGCAGACTTACCGTGACCATCCGATACACGGCTTTCAGATGCTGCACGACAGCCGTGCGCCCGCTTCTGCTACGCAGGTGATATTGACGCATCACCAGCGGTGGGACGGCAGCGGATTCCCAGATATGCGTAAAGTGACACACAGCCGCCATGTGGGCGCGCAATCCGGCGAGGGCATCCACATCTTCAGTCGAATCGTTTCCGCGGCTAATGTACTGGACAACCTGATGCGAAGCGCATGGGGGATCGTTCGCCCGCCGGTGGCCGCGCTCAGACAGATGCTCGACGATCGCTACGAAGGCTGGTTCGATCCCGTCGTACTCGATACGATCCTTCGCCACATCCCTCCATTCGCCATCGGAAGTCATGTAACCCTCAATGACGGCCGCGTCGGTGCGGTGGTCGCGCCGAATATGACTCAGCCCTGCCGGCCGATCATCCGGCTTCTTAATGAACAAAACCGCCTCCCCGACGGTAGCTATCCCACAGTCGACCTGCAGAATGAGCCACACATTTTCATCACCGAATGCGCCGGCGAATACGTCGAACCCTATCTCTTCCAACTCCCCGAACAGGAACCCCTGCTTAAAACAATACTCAGACGATAACCACCGGAAGAATCACCAGAAAGAAAGTCACCCAAAGGTGGCACGGACAGCGAAGTCGTCCGTGCTTAATCTTGCCGATCAATGTAGTGGCATGGGGCTTGTGGCTTGAAACTTCAAGACAAAGAACGGTGAACCAATGTCTATCAGTATCTTCAGTCCTCAGTCCCAGGTTCTCGCTTGAAACCATCCCGTGTCAAGTAAAACCATTGCAGCAGTACGAAAAATTCATTCACGATTCCGACATTATTTCAGCCCATACAACCTCATCGCATTGCGGTAATATAATTTCTCTACCACCTCACCCGGCAGCTTCAGGCCTCTGAATTTTCCGCCCGCACAGCCTTCCTCCATTTCATCATCCGTAACAAAAAACTGCCAGTCTTTACGCCATTTGCCATGAAGATAATGCTGTACATCGGCGTCGTCACTTTCCGGATTGACAATTACATCCGTTCCATAAAGCAGACGGTCCTGGTACTTGATCATGAAGTCTCGTGTCGCATCACGGGCGACACGCGAAAAATTCTCCAGGTCGCATGACCTCGCCGCAATATCGAAATAGAAGTTGGGATACTTCTCCAGATGCTCTGACATCGCATCGAGCGAATAATCCAGGCATCCCAGGTGAGCGCCGATCATGCGGAGTTTCGGAAACTTCGCCAGTACATTGTCCCTCGCCTCCATGTGTGATTCATACGACGGCCTGTCGGGGTACAGGTACATATAATGCTCCTGCCACTGGCTGAAAACGTCACGGTAGAACTGTACCGTCATCTCTTCCAGGGGCAGCCAGCAGTTCTTGCTGTCACCGACGTGAACCAGCAGTGGAATATCATTGTCCGCCATGTACTTATAGATCGGGAAAAATTTCGGATGGTCCATCAGCACATAGGAGCCGTCCGTATCCTTCAGGTCCATTCCCACATTCTTCCAGATCTTGATCCCGCAGACGCCCTTGGCCCGTATTCGTTCAATATGACGTATGCATCGTTGTGACCACCCCGGCTCTGTCCATCCATCCACAGAAAACGCACCGATGTATGCCACCACGTCCGGGTAGGCCTCGATCAGATCCATCGACGACTGGTGTTCTTTTTCAATATGATCCCAGTCGTTCTTATCGTTGTTGATGGTGATGAACGAGAAATTCTCGCTCGCCGCGAACTGTGGGATCAGGGTATCCGCCGTCCGAAGATGAACATGGGCATCAATTTTCCTCATGCCGGTGTAATCATCCATGGTCAGATACTCACCATAAACATAACCCGTGATCATCAGCGCCGATACACAACAAGCAACAACATGCTTTTTCATGAAAAACCTCCATATCCTGTATGTAAGTGCCTGCAAAACCTCTTCCTGACATAGCATGATTATACTTTTTACCGGTAGGCAGTTATGACGATTCTTTTGTCATATTTACCATAATATTTGGCTGAACCGGCCGCCCTGCAGTGACGTGGACTGAAAATGAAGTAAACTGCTCCGTTCGATGACCGATCAGCCAGTCAATCACAACGGTTCCATTGATGCCTCCGACGGTTTGAACGTGCCACGGCGGCTTATTCTTCTTTCATTACCCATTATTGCATCCATGGTCTCGAACACCGTGATGCACTTCGTCGACTTCGCCATGGTCAGTTACCTCGGAACCAGCGCCATGGCTGCCGTGACTCCCGCCAGTGTCACACTCTTCTGTTTTATCAGTTTCGGCATGGGTATGCTCAGCATGGTCAATACGCTGGTAAGCCAGTCGTTGGGCAGGCGGCAGCTCAGCGAATGCGCCGCCTACGCATGGCAGGGTGTCTACATCAGTTTGATCATGGGTATGTCGGTATGGTTGCTTCAGCCGCTGGTCAGTCCCTTCTTTCGCTGGGTCGGCCATGAGCCGCAGGTCATGACGATGGAAATCGATTATATGCGCATCGGCCTGATCGGTGTCATGCCTATGCTGGCAGGTGTTGCACTGACGAATTTCTTTACCGGAATCCATCGGCCTTCCGTAACCATGCTCGCCGCGGTTGCCGGTAACCTGATGAATTTCCTCGCCAATTACCTGCTGATCTTCGGCCACTTCGGCTTCCCTCGACTCGGTGTCGCAGGTGCCGCCTGGGGAACTGTGTTCGGCGCATTGACTCAAATGGCCGTACTCGCCGCTTTTTTCTGCTCACCTGCGTATCACCGGCTTTATGCCACATGGCGCCACTTCAGGCCAAGCAGGCCCCGACTCGGGCGAATCATCTGGTACGGCCTGCCCGCCGGGTTTCAGCACGTGATCGAAATCTTCGCCTTCACCATCTTTACACTTTTCCTCATCGGCAGGCAGACGACCGGTACAGGGGATGTCAGTTACGATCCCGTTCAGCAGGCCGCCAATAACCTTTGCTTCAGGTATCTTCATCTCTCCTTCATGCCCACCGTCGGCCTGGGCATCGCGCTCGCCGCCAGCGTCGGTAAAGCCATCGGCCGGTGCAGACCGCAACTCGCACGGTGCTACACCCGATGGGCCGCCGCATTCGGTATTGCCTACATGGGTGCCATTGGCCTCGGCTATGTTTTCTTCCACGATCCCTTGGTCGAATGGATGAGCGATGACCCTGAAGTTCACTGGTGGGCGACGAGACTGCTCATCATCTGCGCTATCTTCCAGGTTTTCGATGCTATCGGCATTATCTACAGTTTCGCCCTGCGCGGCGCAGGTGATAATTTCGTACCCGCATTCATGATGGCGTCGCTCGCCGGGTCTATTCTCATCGGCGGCGGTTTCGCCGCCACAATCTGGTTGCCGCACTGGCAGAGCTTCGGACCCTGGATCGCAGCGACGCTCTATATCATCTTACTTGGACTCGCTCTGCTCTACTGGTGGCAACACGGGAATTGGCAGAAACTCGATCTTATCAATGATCAATGATCAATAAAACAGTTGACAACAAATGATAACCGGAATCTCTGATCCAACCCGGGATATTCCCGGAAATACCCTGTCCCCGAACAGTAACCTTGGACAAGTATGTTAAGATCGGCTGCCCGGCGAAGCACACCGGGCAGCCGACCCGCATCAGTTGATGAAGAATCATTGATTGAAACCGCTGAGGTTGCGAACATTCAACTCGATCGTGCGGCCGAGGTCCTTGCTCGTGCCGGTGAAGCCGACCATCAGTGTGTCCGGCACATCCTTGCCCTGGTATTCGGTCAGAATGTGCTTGATCAACTGCCAGTTGGAACCGTCGTCACTGATATAGCCGAAGAACTCCTTGCCGACTCGCTTCAGCCTCAGCCACTCGTTCGGAATTTCTGTCGGTGGGCTCGTATTGAGCGAATGCGCCTGGGCGCCGCCGTTCTCCACGTTCCCGCCAATGTTCCATCGCCATTCAACGAATCCCTGAGGCGGCCAGTCGCCGTTGTCCTTACCCCGGCCGAAGGTGGCAACGAACAGGTCGTCCGATGACTGGCTCCAGCGGGCCATGATGCCGGCCTTTGTCCATTCACCTTCAAATCCGCCGACAGGCCAGGTCTGATGAACCACCTGGACCGCAACGTCGAAGTCGCCCGTGATCGACTGATACGCAAAGAAGCAACTGTCACTGCCGGCATGCGCACCGATCTCGACCCCGGAGAGCACCAGGTCGTAACCGTTATCCGCCGGTGTGATACTGCCGTAGCCGCTGGTGATGTTCACCGTCTGGAACTGCGGCGGCTGCCCGCAATCAGTCGTCGTCTCCGACGCTTCATTGCTGTAACCCGAGTCGAACACGTTATACGAACGAACGCGGTACGTATATTCAGTCAGTTCAGCGAGCCCGCCGTCAAGCAGCGTCTGGATATCAGGCTGACTGATCACCGCCACTTCAGTATAACTACCCGAGGCGGTCTTACGCTCGACCTTGAAGCCGTGCTCGTTCGTCGCCTGGTCAACCCAGTTCAATCTGATCTGCGAACAACTGGTCGCCGTCGCTGTCAGATTCGTCGGCGCGGCAGGCGGCGTGGGCGGAAGCGGACAGCCGAAGTAGTGGATCGCATCCACGTACGTCCAACCGCCGCCCCGGCACACCACACGGAACGTATGATCGCCCGCTCCCAGTTCCGACTTCGAATACACCACCTGCTGGTAGTCCGTCGCACCGTTGAAACTGATCATGCCCTGTGACACACCGTCGATCAGAATCTCGGCGTTCCCGCCCCACGGCTGTACGTCCCCGATCAATTCGACCGAGTCGCCGTTGATGATGAGCTCGGCATAAGCGCCGTTCGTCTCGGTTTCATGGAGGGTCTCCATGTACCGGCCGGTCCAACCGCTCTGATCGCTCCACGTACCGTTGTAGTTGATCATGCCGTTTGCATCGTCGACCATTTCATCGGTCGGTGTGCAGGCTTCCGTGGTCGCACTCGCCACTTGACTCATCGGACCCGAACCATCCGCATTGTACGCGTAGATTCGGTAATCATACGTCGTATCCGCTGACAGACCCGCGTCAACATACTGACTGACCAGTCCGACGGTTGTAAGTTCAACAAATTCGGTTTCCGTATCAAGCTTGCGCTCGATGACGAAGCCGTCTTCATTGTCGTTGCTGTCGGTCCAGTCCAGTGTCACCATCGACACCCCACCGGTCGCACTGAGCACCGGCGATTCAGTCGGCGGTGAAGGTTCACGCGGCGTGGCGCTGACTTCTTCCGACTGGCCCGAAGTCTGCGGCCAGGTATCCACCGCGGCCAGGCGATAGTAATACGTCGTACCGTTGAATACCTGGGAATCACTGATATTCGTGCCGCCGAACGATACGGCGACGATGCCATAAGGACCACCCTCAGTCGTGGAACGGTAAAGCATGTAGTAGAGCACAGCCGGATCGGTTTCCGTGTTGGCGTTCCAGCTCAGTGTGACGCGTCCGTTACCGGCCTGGGCGGCGAGCCCGGTCGGCGGGGCAGGCGGACACGGCATGGCAATACTTGCACACAACTCGGCAACGCCCGAGGGGCCGAACGAATTCACCGCAGAAACGCGGTAACAGTACTGAACACCGTGACGCAAACCCGCGTCCGTGTACTGAACCACATTACCCGAGCCAGGCACGCCCGGGACGCTGCCGATCTGCTCGAACAATCCGCCGTCCGCAGAACGCTCGATCAAAAAGCTCGATTCATCACACGCCGGGTTCACATCAGGCGACCCGTTATCCAGCCAGCTCAGTGTCATCGACTGGCAGTCGTCCACGTTGATTGACAGGTCACTGGGATCATACGGCGGCTGGTCACACAGCGGGATGCAGCAGGGCGTATAGACGAATTTGTCCATATAAATCCAGCCGTTACCGTCGACTGTGATGCGAATCGTGTGCGGCTCGCAGGATAGATTGTCGAACGTCCCGATCAACAGCCCGTCGCCGCTGCCGTCGTTGTACACCAGTGTGCCTGCGACAGCGCCGTCGATTCTGACTGTCGCAGTGCCGGCGTAGGCACGTTTGTCACCGTAGATCGAAATCGTTTCACCAGTAAACGGCAGTTCAACATACGCGCCGTACGTTTCACTTTCATGTGTGGTGTTCATGTACCGGCCGGGCCAGTTCTGGAGTGTCCAGTTGTCCGAATATGATACCGGCGGTATCTCGTTATCATCAATAGTAATCGGGTCGATGATACAGGGTGTGAGACATGAACAGGTACTGCTGTAGCCCGAATATTGACCACCGCCGCTGTTGAATGCACGAACACGGTAATAATACAGTGTCGTGGCTTCCAGGCCGGTGTAGTCGAGATAACTTTCAACGCTACTCGATGTACGCCCGATTTCAACGAAATGAAGTGCGTCGGCCTTGCTCCGTTCGATGGCGAATCCTTCTTCATTGTCGCTGTTATCGCTCCACGTCAGGTCGACCTGTAGAATCGCTTGACTTGCCTGACACGCCAGGTTCGTCGGATCAGCAGGCGGCGTGTCGAATGTGGTGGCACACTGCTCATCGGAAGGATCGGTCAGGTTCCCGCCGCCCAGGTCCGCGCGAAGTTGATAACAATAGGTTGTTCCCGCCTCGAGGCCCGTGTCGGAATACGATGTTTCGCTGCTGCCCACCAGTGCGATCTGGCTGTAGCTCCCGCCCGCGGCCTTACGCTCGATCCGATAGTTCTGGGCGCCGAGCCCGGGTATCAGTTCCCAGCTCAGGTCGATTTCGGTCTGCGAGATCGCGGTTGCTTCCAGGTTCGAGACCACACTCGGCCGGGTCAGGACGAACGCGACGTCGTCACCGCCGTAAGGTGAATTGAATGTCATCCACCCGCCGCCTGCGTTCACCGTGAAGGGCGCCTGCTCGGCGCCGGTCTTCGCATTGATCCAGATACCCTGGTATTCACCGTTGTGGACATCCAGCCCGAACGATCCGCCGCCAGGTTTATACACTACGTACTGCCTTCCAGGCTCAGCAAGCGCCTTGCCGCCGCTCACACCGTCATAGGGCAGCATCGGTCCGATCTTGACGTAGTCGGTCATCACGTGGAACATCACGTCGACCGCAAGAGCACCTTCCTCGTAGTTCGGATCGAAGATATCCGTCGAGACGTTTCCGGTATCACAGGTATGGAAGCAGTCCCAGGTCGCGTAAGCGGCCGCCATGGTATTCGCCCACGTGTTCGCGCGGATCGAGGGATTGCATGCACCGTAACAGCTTCGCCACAGGCCCCAGCATTCGGTGTTGAACACAGGCTTGTCGAACATATCCGTCGCGCCGCGCATCATGCTGTAGGTGTAATCGAAGCTCATCTGGCAGCCGTTGCGGTTATGCGGAATGCTCGGCTCGTTGGCCACGAAATTGTAACGCGATTCATGCCAGTGCGGGTCCCACGTAGTGGGCGTCTCCGCCGCTGTCATGAACGTTCGTGGATGGTCCCACGGATCGTATTCGATCAGCAGATCCGCCAGCTTCGCCGTGTGCTGGTTGGCCCCGATTTCATAGGTGAAGTTCCACCCGGCGATATTCGCGCAAGGCGCCAGACGCGAACAGACGTACTTGACGTAAAAACGCTGCTCGGCGTCCGACATGCCCACAAACTGGAACGGATACCAGTGCTTCGCTTCAAAACCCTCGAAACAGTGCAGGTAGATGTCCTGGTTGTTCAGCCACAGGATGTGTTCATCCACACGCTTCCAGATATCAAGACGCATGTTCGATCGCGGATCATTCCGGAACAGGGGCTCGATAATACCCGGAGGTCCGTCCGCCAGTACCTGGTCCCAGTAACTGATCGGGAGCATGGACGCCATCTGGAAATGGTTATACCCGCGGTTGATCAGCTTCATGTAGATATTGTCAATAATCCAGTTCAGATCCTGTGTCAGGTGCCCGTGTGTCTTGAGATAAAACGACTTCCACAGCACAGGCTCTTCACCTTCATATGCGAACCAGTTGGTATTCCCGGTGTATGGCCGCAACACACCCTTACCGGCGCCGGCCGTCACGCAGTTGAAACTACCCGAGCCGCCCGGCGTACTGTCGGACCATGTGTACGTGTAGTTCCACTGACCCGGTTCCGTGGGCATGAACCGCATCTTCCACACGTTGCCCTGGGCGGGGTTGCCGCTGCCGTTGCCCCAGCCGTCGTAAAATCCGTAAAAGCTGATCGTCGTGCCGGTACCCGGATGGTTGTAAACCACGTCGAGCTCGACGTCCACATATTTGTTGCCGTACGAATTGTTGTTAATCACCTCCTCTTCGAATACACGATACAACGGTACATCCACCGCGTATCCCATGGTTGTCATCAACAGCAGCGCTGTTCCGATGACACATAATTGAAATGATGGCATTCTGCCGACAGGATACATAAACATCATGTCTTCTCCTCTTCTGAAACGTTGACCGTAAAATGTGTAACTCTCTTGATTCTCCACAACGAACCAGGAGCAGGTGACATGAAGTTTCCGATATCAAATATATCCGGCCGGGGGTTGAAAACTATCGCGGAATGCGTTAAAATCTTAAGTACCTGCGACAGGTGATTTCAGTTCTTATTTGAGTTGGGTTGCAGGTGATTATGGAGAGTGTTTAACTTAATCATTTGAAATTAAAGGGTTAGCGTCATTTTCCGGATTGGGCGGACTTGATTTAAGTCTGTTTTTTCTTGCTTCACCCTCGATTTGCGACATATTTTGTATAGATATTTATGCATTTGCGTTAAATGAAATCTGCGGATCTGAATAAGGCTTTTACCTGCATGAAAACGAAGCGCGTTGTCCTGATTATGCCTTATGACGTCGGGTACTTCGCCAACGTCACCCGCGGCATCGGCGCGTACGTGCTGGAGAACAGCAGTTGGAAACTCGAATTCCAGTCGTGGTGGGATATGGAACAGGTGCTCCGCACGAGTGAACGCGCCAGGCCCGACGGATTCATCGTCGATCCCGCATGGCGCGATTGCGTGTCGACCTTACGTAAGTTGAAAGTGCCGTTTGTACTCGTGCGAAACATACCCGATATGCTCGAAGGCATAGATGCGCCGTGCGTCGGATTCAACGATATGGCCATCGGTCGTCTCGGGGCGAACCACTTCCTCGAACGCGGGTTCACCAATTTCGCGTACTACGGTTATCCGAACGAAAAGTATTCAATGGAACGTGAAGGGGGGTTCCGTGCAGCCGTCGAGGAATCGGGTTTTACCGTTTCGTCGTTCCACTGGCGATACAGTATCGAAACCGCACTGCAGGCCGAGGCCGAACTCGGTGAATGGGTCGTGTCACTGTCGAAACCACTGGCGGTGTTCACTGCTCATGACTGGCTGGGCGTGAGGCTGGTCCAGGTCTGCCGGGTGCTCGGGCTGCGCGTGCCTGAGGACGTCGCTATTCTCGGCGTCGATAATATCGATATCGCCTGTGCCTACATGCACCCGCCGCTGTCGAGTATCGACCCCGGCGCTGACCGTGTCGGGTACGAGGCCGCCGCTATGCTCGATCGTATGATGGCCGGCGAACAGCCGCCCGAGTCGCCCCTGGTCGTCGCGCCCAAGTTCCGCGTCATTGCTCGTCAGTCGACGGATATCATCGCCGTCTCCGATCCCGAGATCGTCGATGCACTGAGATTCATACGCGAACATGCCGCCGAGCCGATCAGCGTTTCGGATATCCTCGATGATATCCCCATCGCACGACGTAAACTCGAACGACAGTTCCGCAAACTCATTGGCCGTAGCCCACTTGAAGAAATCAGGCGCATGCACATCGAACGCGCCAAGGAACTGCTCGCAGGTACCGGCCTGCCTATGGCTGAGGTCGCTCGAAAAAGCGGACTCATACACGCCGCTCAACTGTCTTACGTATTCGGTAAGATCACCGGCATGACACCTACGGCCTATCGCAAGAAATATAAACCTGAAATACCCTCTGCAAAATAGCAGATCATCAGAGCAGACCGTTCCGATTACATCTCCGGTGTGATCAGATCAAGGGCAGACGAGCGGTTTACATCCGCCGACATGTCTTCAATCGTCGTATGCAATGAACCCGACGATCATTCCAAACATCCAAAATACTCAAACGCATCCACGTATGTCCAGCCGCCGCCTTGACAAACCACGCGAATGGTATGAAGGCTCATACTGAGACCCGTTTTTGAATACACAACTTGTTGATATGCGATGTCACCATTGAAACTGATCGTCGAATCCAGTAAACCGTCGATCAGAATATCAGCATCACCGCCCCATGGTTGCAGATCGGCGATCAACTCGACCGAATCGCCCATGAATACCATTTCCGCATAGGCTCCCACCACGTCGGTTTCATGGATTGTTAGCAGGTACCGGCCTGACCAGCCGCTCTGGGCGTTCCATGATCCACTGTAATCAATCGGTGAACCCGTATCGTCAACGGTGATCTCCATCGGCGTACACGGCTCCGTGAGGGTGGCTGATACCAGATTACTCAACGGTCCGTCGCCGTATGCATTGAACGCATAAATGCGATATTCATACGTTATGCCTGGGTCCATCCCTGTGTCGATGTACTGGTTGGTCAATCCGACGGTGGCGACCTGGACAAATTCAGTTTCCGTTACCATCTTACGCTCGATGGCAAATCCGTCTTCATTGTCATTCGTGTCAGTCCAGTTAAGTGTAATTTTTGGCTCATCCGGATCTTGCGTAGGTAGAACTTGAAAAAGTGTGGACATGCCTGTC
>CAYRND010000067.1:0-18750 GCA_964425365.1 uncultured Phycisphaeraceae bacterium | reverse complement strand
CCGTAGCTCACGACTTTGAACCTACCGGCTTCCAGCCGGTAGTGGTTCAGTTCATAGCTGCCGCCAAGTAGCTGCAGGGTAATATCACGATGTGCCTCACAGATACGATCCACGGCCTTCTCGACACGGGTTTCGAAGCGGCGCCGAAGTATCGAGACAACACTGGCCTTGAATGACCTCGTCATCACCAGGAGTTTCACCTTCTCGGCAAATCGAACCACATCAGCCAGATCGGGGATATGGTTCCGATCGATGAACGGGTAAGACCGTCGATAAATCAGGCGGGTAGCACTATCCGGAACTGAGATATCGCGGATATGACCGATGATCCGGCTGCGTTCGACCTCATCATCCAGACGGGGGGTCTGCCAGAGACTGTGTGTCAGTCTATTCAACTTCTTTGCTGATACCCGAAGGGTATCATCATAAATACTTCCGCCAATCGCCATAGACCCTGATACATCACTCAGCAATCTGAGCATCATAGTGGTACCGGTGCCTTCTACACCAGTGACGAATACAAAGGTCTTTTCAGATAAGGCGCTCATATTCATCCTCATTTCAGCATGAGTCAGGACACTGTATCTATCGGCTGCCGGGTTTTGAAAACCCGAACATCCGATACGACAAACTGTTACCAGACACAGGTAAACCGAGGCAGTCAAGTTCGGATAAACATCAACTGTATTTTTACGTTACAATAGTACTGAGAGTCTGATAATGGAAGCGGAATCGACTTCAAAACGAATCACGTTGCGTAACCTGCGCCAGTGGTCGGCAGCGGGCCGGAAGTTCGCCATGCTGACCTGTTATGACGCCACAACTGCACGCTGGCTGTGGCGAGGCGGCATACGGTGCTTGCTGGTAGGTGATACGGCCGCTCAGGTCATTCTGGGGCATGACAGTACGCTGCCGGCGGAGATGCCGTTCATGTTGGAGTTGACGGCAGCGGTCCGGCGGGGCGCCCCGCAGGCACTGGTCATGGCGGATATGCCGTTCGGTAGTTATCAGTGCGGTGACGATGATGCTGTTCGACACGCCATGTCCTTTCTGACACGGGGTATGGCCGACCTGGTCAAGCTTGAGGTCGACCAGACCCACGCGGCCCTGGTACAGCGACTCGCTCATGCAGGGGTGCCGGTGGTCGCGCATATCGGGTCACGTCCCCAGCAGGTGCGGGCACAGGGCGGCTACCGGGCCGTCGGGCGAACCGCTCGCGATGCCGATCTGCTCGTGGATACCGCCGAACTGATGATCGCCATGGGCGTTTCGGCCATACTGGTCGAGGCGGTACCCGGCGGGGTTGGTGAAATGATCGTTCAAACCGCCAGGCATCCCGACGACGGCACCGTCATTCCCGTCATCGGTTGCGGGGCAGGACCCGCGTGCCACGGACACGTGGTGGTTCTACACGACCTGCTGACCATGACCGACTGGCAACCCCCGTTCATCACACCGGTCGCGGAACTGGGTAAACAGATCGCAGAGGCCGCCGCACGCTGGCGTGAGATGGTCGAGTCCGGCGAATACCTCCGAGATGGCGGACCATATAAACCCCGCTGAGTTCCCCTTTTATCCCCGCTGTATAATCAGGTAACGCTCTGTCGAACATTACGGCGTCAAAATCGTATCATTCTTATCAATACGTCAAGACGACCTTGATAAAAAAAGCATCATACGTCAAAGTATGAATGCAACCGGTTTTCTATTTCAGGAGTACAACATGACTAGAATCAAGTGGTACGGCCCGACAATCGTTCTGCTGGTGACCATCATCATCGCCATGATTGCCGGCCCGAAACTGGTCCAGGAACTGACACACGCCCATACCGAATCGCATATCCAGCTTGTCCAGCACAGTCTCAGCCAGAACCCGACACTGGCCGACCTGTCGGATTCGTTCAGAAAAGTAGCGGAAGTGGTGGAACCCAGTGTGGTCCATATCAAAATACTCAGCAAACGATCCGAACGCGCCGGTTCAATGAGCGAAGACCTGCTGCGTGAATGGTTTTTCGGCCCGCGCTGGGATAATGACAACGATCTGTTCGATCGGCGCAACCGGCCTGATCGTGATGAACAGGACGACCAACGGGACGATGAATTCAAACGATACGAAGTCCCACAGGAGTCCGGTAACGGGTCCGGCTGGGTCTATGACAATGACGGGCATATCATCACGAACTACCACGTGATCGAAAACGCGGATGAAATACAGGTTCGTTTTAATGACGGCTCGGAACTGACCGCCGAGGTGGTCGGTTCGGACGTCAAAACGGATGTGGCTGTACTCAAGGTCGATTCCAATCTGCTTCACCCGGCCAAAATCGCCGACCATGACATCAGGCAGGGCGAGATTGTCTTTGCCTTCGGCTCGCCGTTCCGTTTTGATTTTTCAATGAGCCAGGGCATTGTCTCGGCCAAAGGCCGTCGTCTGGGGATCATCGGCCCGCAAGGCTACGAAAACTTCATCCAGACCGACGCCGCCATCAACCCGGGCAACTCAGGCGGTCCGCTGACCAATATCTACGGCGAAGTGGTCGGTATGAATACCGCCATCGCCACACGAACGGGCGCCTACAGCGGCCTGGGATTTGCCATTCCGGTCGATATGGTCAAGGAAGTGGTCGACCAGATCATCTCCACAGGCAAAGTCAGCCGGGGTTATCTCGGCATCTATATCGAAGACCTGAACGAAAAAATGGCAAAAACCTTTGAGTATGAGGGTGAAGGTGTGCTGGTGGTCAACCCGATAGAAGGCAGTCCTGCCGCGGTAGCCGGTATTGAAGCGGGTGACATTATCACGCGAATCGAAGACCAGGCTGTCACATCATCCGATGAACTGCGGTACAAGGTCGCCGGTTATGCGCCGGGAACGGTTATTCAGGTCGAAGTCTTTCGCGAAGGTGAAATTCACGAATTCGACGTCAAACTCGACGAACTGCCGGGTACCGAAACGAGTATGAGTTCACTGAAGCGCGACGAAACGTCCGAACCGGTGTCCGAAGGAATGAAAATGCTGAATAAACTCGGTATCGAAGAGGTCGAACCGTTCGATCGCGAGACAGCCGAACGACTCGACGTTCAATACGAACCGGGTGTCATGATCCGCAGTGTTCGCGACAACTCGGTGGCCGCCTCGGTCGGACTGGGGCGAGGCGTGATCATCACACGGGTGATGAACGAAGACGTGAGTACCGTGGATGAACTGATCGCCGCGATCGAGCAATATGATCCGTCCGATCCGATCCGGCTACGCGTCATGCAGTGGAACCCCCGTGAACGCGAGTTCATGCCGCGATTCGAAGTACTGGAATTACCGGAAGAATGATTCTCCCGACAGGTTGCGATACAACCAATTGTCCTTTTTTCTCCTCCTGACCCATGGTAAAAAACCATGGGTTTTTTATTGCCGTCCCGACACAACATCATAAAAAAGCGGGTATCATGTCAACCATGTCAACACGCGCTATCGACCAGACAGGCAGACATGAAATCGATAATGAGCAAAACAAGGATTCGCTGCTGCGCGTCAATAACCTGCGAACCTACTTTCCTGTGAAGCGGGGCTTGTTACGGAAGACCGTGGGCTACGTCAAAGCGGTGGATGATGTGTCCTTCCATATCGCTCAGAAAGAGACGCTTGGCCTGGTCGGGGAATCAGGCTGCGGCAAATCAACGGTCGGACGCACCATTTTACGCCTGATCCCCGCCACCAGCGGGGATGTGATATTCGACAACCAGCCGGTGTTCAACGTCGACCGAAGACAGATGAAACGGCTTCGCAGACAGATGCAGATCATCTTTCAGGATCCCGTCGGATCATTGAATCCGAGAATGACCATCGGCCGGATCATCAGCGAACCGATTCAAGTCCACGGCCTGGCGAAAGGCAGTGAGTTGAACGAGCGTGTTGCCGATCTGCTTCGCCGGGTAGGGATGGAACCTGATCATGCCCGACGATATCCGCACGAGTTTTCCGGTGGTCAGCGCCAGCGTATCGGCATTGCTCGAGCCTTGGCGCTTCAACCCCGGTTCATTGTCTGCGATGAGCCGGTGTCAGCACTGGACGTTTCGATCCAATCGCAGATTCTGAATCTGCTCAGCGACCTCCAGGATGAATTCGGCCTGTCGTACCTTTTTATTGCACATAACCTTGCGGTAGTAGAGCATTTCTGCGACCGGGTCGCGGTAATGTATCTCGGCCGCATCGTCGAGCTGGCTGATCGCGATGAACTGTATGAAAATCCGATGCACCCCTATACGCGAGCACTGCTCAGCGCCGCGCCGAATCCCGACCCATCGGTGAAAAAGAAACGGATCATGCTGCTGGGAGATGTCCCTTCTCCAATCAGCCTCTTCAAGGACGAACCCAGCGGGCGCAAAACAGCGGTCGCCCTTGAAAGCGATGCAGCAATCGCAGAAAAAGAAGCGATAGTAACCAGCGATGAAGAAATCACTTATGTCACAAGGACAAGCCTGCTCGACCGACCGTCACTTGTTGAAGTGCCGGACCGGCCGGGGCATTTTGTCTCACGGACGGAAGCATGAACACAAAGACATCAAACCTGTCGATTGCCCACCGGACAGAATCACGGTAAAATGTATCGTTCCGCTGTAAGATCAAAGTGCGGAAATCGTGTTAAGTTATTCAATAGTATCGATTTACAAATTGGAGTCAGGTCGTGGTCAGACTGCGATTAAAGCGATTCGGCAGGCGTCATCATCCGTTTTACCGGCTGAATGCCATGGACAAGCGAAGTCCGCGTGACGGGATGGCGATCGAAGAACTGGGCTATTACGATCCTCACGAGAAGGATCAAGCCAAACAGATCAATTTCAACACCGAGCGCGTGAAATACTGGCTGAGTGTCGGTGCTCAGCCCAGCCGCACGGTGACGTCACTGCTGAGAAAAACCGGTGTCATAGAAGCCCCGGCCGACACGAAGGCGTGATTATCCTCAGCCTGAGAGGGTGTCACATCGGTGCAGGGTGCCTGCTGTCATTCCCGTAACAGTCTTGCCTGTTCCGGAACACCGGGTAAGCAAACGTATACCGACAGGATAAACCAGACGGATGCGGATCGATATACTCACGCTCTTTCCTGAAATGTTCGACAATGTGCTGGGCTGCAGCATTTTGAAGCGAGCATCAGATCCTGCCGTCAGCAATCCACCACGTGTCAGCTATCATCGGACCAATATACGGGATTATTCAACAGACAAGCATCAGAAGGTCGATAGCTCGCCCTTCGGCGGGGGGCCGGGCATGGTTATGCAATGCCAGCCGGTCTGGGATGCCGTGATGGCCGTCGAATCGCAGGATGGCACTCCCGCCACAAGAATTCTGACCACACCGCAAGGTGAACCTTTTTCACAACACCTGGCCGAAGAACTCGCCGACCTGCCCCGCCTGCTGATTATCGCAGGCCATTATGAAGGAATAGACCAGCGAGTCATCGACGCGCTGGCGCCGATCCGTCAGATCAGTATCGGCGACTATGTACTCAGCGGCGGCGAATTGCCTGCCATGGTGATCATTGATGCCGTGGTCAGGTTGATTCCGGGTGTTCTGGGACATGAAGATTCAGCCGAGCATGACAGCTTTTCCGAAGGTGCCCGGCGACTGCTGGACCACCCGCATTTCACCAGGCCGCGGTCATGGATGGGCCGTGATGTACCCGAAATACTGCTATCTGGTGACCATGCCAGAATCGAAGCCTGGCGAAGACAGGAGGCAGAACAACAGACCCGGCTGCGACGACCGGACTTAATGGAAGGTAAATAGCTTTTAGTCCTCAGTCTTGAGGCATTCAGTCTCTTTCCATTCATCCATAGCTATGCTCTCATTGCTTTCGCCTTGATGATTGGCAAATCGTAAAACATGATGAAATAGCAGGTTACTTCATAAATCCTTATTTTTTCACAATCCATATGACAGAAGACTAAGGGAGCAAGGACCAGGGGGGCATTTAAGACTCTGAAAATCATTCGACAGACTCGCCCCGGTTCGTTATCCTATTGGGCTCGGTTGTAACCGGATATTTGAATTCAGTAGAAAGAGATTGCGCCATGAGCGACGCGATTATTCAGGCCATTCAGAAAGAGCAGTTGAAGACCGATCTGCCGGAGATCAGTATCGGCGATACGGTGGATGTACACGTCAGGATCATTGAAGGCGCGAAGGAACGCGTACAGGTATTCAATGGCGTTGTGATCAAGATGCAGGGCGCCGGCTTGAACCGGACCGTTACGGTTCGCCGGATTGTCGCGAATGAAGGTGTGGAACGAACATTTCCTCTTCATGCCCCGACAATCGCCGGGATCGATATCAAACGTCACGGGCATGTGAGACGCTCGAAGTTGTATTACCTGCGTGAACGGGTGGGCAAGAAACGGCGGCTTAAGGATCGTCGACGCGGTCTGGGCAAGGCGGTATCGAGAGAAGCCGAAACCCGAAAACCAACCGAAGCAGATCAGCACGAGGAGCAGCCCCTGGTCGAGGCTGAACTCGATCAGGACGAACAACAGGAACAGAGCCGTTAACCTCTCATACGAATCCGGGTGGTACGAAGCATCAACACGTAAGAATGACCCCCGCTGGACGGACTGATCCCCAGCGGGGCTTTATTCTGTTAATATGCCTCAGAATATGGCAACAGAATCAGACAACACCGTATCGCCGGATCTCCAAAAAGACGGTCCGGACCTTCTGGGTGATCGCCGCCGAAAACTTGATCGCCTGCGTGAGGAGTTTGGAATCGATCCGTTCGGCAATCGCGTCGACGGCCTGGTCGAGCTGGCCGGTGCCCGCAGCCGATATGATCATGCGGCTGACGAATTGTATAAAGCTGATAATACAACGGATAATCGCCCCGCGGTCCGAGTCGCCGGGCGGGTTATGCAACACCGGGTGATGGGCAATCTGATTTTCATGAAGCTGCGCGACCAGTCAGGTGATCTGCAGGCGGGCATATCGAAAAAGTCGGTAGGCAATCAGGCATTCAAGATCGCAAAACTCACGGACCTGTCCGATATCGTCATGATCGAGGGCCGGCTGGGTACCACAAAGACCGGCGAAATGACCGTCTGGGCCATGAAACCCGCCGACGAAGATGAAGGCGGCTTTCGGATGCTGACCAAGAGTCTTGCACTGCCGCCGGGTAAGTGGCACGGCCTGCAGGACCATGAACTGCGATACCGAAAACGCTACGTCGACCTGTACGCCAACCATGAGGTCATGCAGACGTTTATCAAGCGAAGCCGGGTACTCAAGCGCGTGCGAGACTTTCTGACCGATCCGCCTGGTATGATCGGTGAACCGTTTGTGGAAGTGGAAACGCCGATGATGCAGGCCATTGCCGGTGGTGCTGCCGCCAAGCCGTTTATCACGCATCATAACGCGCTCGATATCGACCTGTATTTGAGAATCGCTCCCGAACTCTATCTCAAGCGGCTGCTCGTGGGCGGTATGCATCGGGTATTCGAGATCAATCGCAACTTCCGGAACGAAGGGCTTTCGACGCGTCATAATCCGGAATTCACCATGCTTGAGCTGTACCAGGCTTACGGCGACTACGAATCCATGATGCAGATCAGCGAACAGCTTATCCATACCCTTGCAGTCGAGATCAGCGGCGGCGAATCGCTGCCGTTCGGTGAGCATGAAATCCGTTATACTTTGCCGTTCCGTCGAGCAGGTTATCATGACCTGTTCCAGGAACACAACGGATTCCCCGCCGACGATAACACCAGGCTGATCGAGAAGGCGAAACAACTCGGTATCGAACACGCGGGCAAAGATCACGATCTGCTGCTGAACGAGGTCTGGGAAGAGACTGTCGAGCATCATCTGATCCAACCGACGTTCGTAATGGATTACCCGGCGTCATTGTGCCCGCTGACGCGGCGGAAGGCGGAAAGGCCTGAAATCGCGGAACGGTTTGAACTGTTCATCGCGGCGATGGAAATCGCTAATGCCTATACCGAGCTGAATGACCCTGACGTGCAGGAAGCGAACTTCAACCTTCAGATCGCAGGTCTTGACGAAGAAGAATCGGTTTTCCGGAACGTCGACCATGATTTTCTCGAGTCGCTCCGCGTGGGTATGCCGCCGGCCGGCGGACTGGGTGTCGGGATCGACCGGCTGGTTATGCTGCTGACGAATCAGCGATCGATCCGTGATGTGATTCTGTTTCCGCTTATGAAGCCCCAGGAAGAACAGTCCGGCTGATGGATATGAATCAATACCCGGCATGAAATATCAAACGGTCCGCCAGTGTATAAACTGCTGCTCATCCTGAAGTATCTTCGACGCAAGCTGGCGCCGCTCTTCGCGGCCCTGGCGGTGACGTTATGCACTGTAATGGTAATCGTGGTGATCAGTGTCATGGGCGGATTTCTCGATCTGCTCAAGACTTCCATCAAGACGCTGACAGGCGATATCATGGTGAGAACCGGGTCCTACACCGGATTCGCTCATTATGACCGGATTATTGACGAGTTGGAATCTCTGCCCGAAGTCGACGCCGCCACCCCGGTGATCGAGGCGTTCGGCCTGATCCAGATATATGACAACACGATACCCGTGCAGATACAGGGTGTCCGGCCGGCTGAGTTGAGTGATGTGGTTGCCTATGAAAGTTCCCTGTACTGGCATGAATGGGAAGGGGGTGTCGATCTGAAGCAACCCGGCATGACCTTCATCCCGCCGCCGCGTTGGCAACTTAATGGTAAAACGGTCGATCTGCCCGGCGTTGTCATAGGCATCGAAGTCAATCCGAGGCACACCCGTGATGAAGAGGGCCATTACAGTATGGTGAACTCGGCCGTGGGCTATCCACTCACACTTACAGTTGTACCGCTCACGCAGAAAGGCGCGCTGCTCGAACCGTCACTGAGAAAAATGGTCGTCGTCAATGAAATCAAAAGCGGCCATTATGAAATCGACGCCAACCGGGTTTATGTGCCATTCGATCTGTTACAACAGATGCTCTACATGGATGAAGCGGAGATAATCGATCCGGACACCGGCGAACTGACCGGTGAAATGCGCCCCGCCAGGGCGACCGAACTGATTCTGAAAGGTAATCCTCTATATTCACTCGAACAGGTACAGGAGGCGGTTGACGGCCGACTCATGCATATGGTGCAGAATCATCTGACGGAGCAGTATCTGTACTCCATGACCTGGCAGCAGCTTCATCATACCATGCTGAACGCCGTGCAGAATGAAAAGGGACTCGTTACTTTCCTTTTTGCGATCATCAGTGTGGTCGCCGTGGTAATGGTCATGACAACTTTGTACATGACGGTTCTTGAAAAGACGCGAGATATCGGTGTGCTACGGGCGATCGGAGCATCACGCCAGGGGATCATGAATCTGTTCCTGGGGTACGGACTGGCTATCGGGATCGTCGGATCCCTGCTCGGTCTGGGACTGGCCGTGCTGATTGTGACGAATCTGAATGAAATACAGGATTTCATCGCGTCGTGGACCGGCTGGCGGATGTGGGACCCGCGGATCTACGCATTCGACCGTATCCCGGATCGCGTGAACATGGCCGAAGCATTATCGATTGTTCTCGGGGCTATTTTGAGCAGTGTGATCGGCGCGTTGATCCCTGCCTTGATCGCCGCAAGACTGAATCCCATTGAGGCACTGCGTCATGAGTAGGATGCAAGTCGAAAACCTGCATAAGCATTATCGCCTGGGCGGCGAGGACCTCCATGTGCTTCGCGGGGTCGACCTGGCCATTGCATCAGGCGAGTGGCTCGCCGTTCTGGGCCGATCCGGCTCGGGCAAAAGCACACTGCTTCATCTGTTGGGCGGACTGGACCGGCCGGACCGCGGTTCAGTCCAGTTCGATGAACGCGATATATTCCAACTGGGCGGCGGTAAGCTGGACCGATATCGTAACCGGCATGTGGGGTTCGTGTTCCAGTTTTATCACCTGCTTCCCGAGCTGACTGCTCTGGATAATGTCATGATCGGCGCCATGATCCGCCATTCGATCGCCTCGTGGCCGGGCCGGCGACGTGAGGTGAAAACACGTGCCATCGAGCTGCTGGAGCAGGTGGGACTGAAGGACCGGCTGAAGCATAAGCCGAACAAGCTTTCAGGCGGCGAACGACAGCGTGTTGCGATCGCCCGGGCGTTGATCAACCAGCCGGATATCATCCTGGCGGACGAACCCACGGGTAATCTGGACGATCAGACAAGCAGCGATATACTCGGTCTGTTCAAACAGCTTCATGACGCCGGCCAGACTATGGTACTGGTTACGCATGACAACAACGTCGCCGCCGCCGCGGACAGAGTCATGACACTGCATGATGGACGTTTAACGCAGTAATGTAATAATGATTTGAACGGGAAAGTGCGGTGGACTGTTCTGTCATTCGAACCTTCGAGTACGATAGGGTCCTGAATCTGAGGTAATGGAGAAAATGAGATGGTGAATGCCGACGCAGACATCGGACTGATCGGGTTGGCTGTCATGGGCCAGAACCTGGCTTTGAATATCGCGGACCATGGTTTCACGATCGCCGTATATAACCGTACGACGGAGAAAATGACGTCGTTTATCGACGACGCCCGCCGGCGTCAGCCATCAGCCGGCCGACTGATCGGATGCCGCGAACTGAGCGACTTGGTTTCAGTATTGAATTGCCCGCGGAAAGTGATCATTATGGTTCAGGCCGGAACCGCTACTGATAAAGTCATCGACTCGCTGGCCGATCTGCTCGAAGCAGGCGACATTATCATTGACGGCGGTAATGCATTGTGGACCGACACGATCCGGCGCGAGCAGCAGCTTGCGGGGCGGGGCATACTGTTTGTGGGCTCGGGCGTTTCAGGCGGTGAGGTCGGCGCGCGGTTCGGACCGTCGCTCATGCCGGGCTGCTCCAAGGAAGCATGGAAACAGATCAGGCCGATATGGACCGCCATCGCGGCAAAGGTCGATCCGAAAACCGGAAGGCCCATCGAACTGAATACACCAGGTGAAATGGTCGAAACCGGCGAGCCCTGCACCACCTGGATCGGTGAGAACGGGGCCGGACACTACGTGAAAATGGTTCATAACGGAATCGAATACATCGATATGCAGCTCATCTGTGAAGCCTATATGCTGATGAAACAACTCCTCGGCTTGAAGGGCGACGATCTGAGTGAAATTTTCACAGAGTGGAACAAGGGCGTTCTTTCGAGTTACCTGGTTGAAATTACGGCCGACATTCTGAGCCAGCGTGACCCCCGTAACAGCCGGCGGTTCTTCGTCGATGTCGTTCGCGACGCGGCGGGCCAGAAGGGAACCGGACGGTGGACGTCACAAAGTGCACTGGACCTCGGCGTACCGGCCAACGCTATGGCCGAGGCGGTCTTTGCACGGATGATCTCGGCGATCCATGATGAACGAGCCGGTGCCTCGAAGCAGTTACGCGGGCCGAAGAAAACCTTTCGCGGTGGCAAAGCCAGAACAATCGGCGCCATTCACGATGCGCTCTACTGCTCGAAAATCTGCGCCTATGCCCAGGGCTTTCAACTGATGGCCGCCGCTCAGAAGGAATATGGCTGGCAACTCGACTTCGCTTCCCTTGCACGGATCTGGCGTGGCGGGTGCATTATCCGCGCGGCGTTTCTTCAGAAGATCACCGACGCCTACCTGCGAGACAGCAACCTGGCGAATCTTATGCTCGATCGCTATTTCAAGCGAGCCCTGCACGTCGGACAGGAGAACTGGCGAAAGGTGGTTTCACTTGCGTCCGAGCACGGAATCGCATCGCCGGCGTTCATGTCGGCACTGGCTTATTTCGACGGATACCGTAGCAAACGGTTGCCTGCCAACCTGTTACAGGCCCAACGCGACTATTTCGGGGCACATACCTATGAACGGGTGGACGAAAAACCCGGCCTGTTCTTTCACCTCGACTGGCCGCATCCTGACCGACCTGAGCTGAAAGCATGATACAATAATACAGAAAAGCGGCGGCCGGAACCGGCCGGATAATGCCTTCACGTATGCTGAAAAGGAAGCGGCCATGATGGAAACGCTTGCGGTTGTGGTTATTACCGAGATCATGTTCAACCCGGCGAGCAGTGAGCAGTCGCCGGTGCAGACCGAGTGGGTCGAGCTTTATAACAACACAGACCAGTCGGTCGACATTTCGGGCTGGTACCTTTCAGACGAGGACGGCCGGACTGATCCCCTGCCGGCCGGGACGATTATGAACCCGCATCAGGCGATCGTTCTGATTCCGGGCGCCCAGAGCGCCGATGACTTTCAGAAATCCTGGGGATTCAAAATACGGGCCGTTCCCGTCAATGGCTGGGGCGCGCGTGGCATGCGGAACCTCGCAAACGAACCGGACAGCCTGAACGAGGTGCTTACACTGCGCCGCGATGACAACAGTGTCAGCGATGAAGTGAATTATGACGATGAATCGCCCTGGCCGGTTGACAGGCCGGAAGGCCCGAGCATCTACCTGCTGCCGCATCTCGTGGATGCGGCAAAGAACGATAACGGGGCAAGCTGGAAACGCTCGGAGCCCAACGTTCACGGCGCTCACGCGGCGAAGGCGACGGAGGAGTACAGTGAAAATGATGTCGGTTCACCCGGCGTGGTACTCGTCGTTCAGCATGCGGGACTTGACGATGAACATTGAAATCGGACCGGAGCGAGAAGGGACAAACCAGTGGGATTACGACGTGACCGTTTATGAACAGGGTCGGATTCACAATTACCATGTCAGCTTGAACTGGGCTGATTATGATCTCTGGTCACGCGGACGGAAACCCCCTTCACGTGTGGTCGAGGCCGCATTCGAGTTTCTGCTCGATCGTGAACCGGCGTCCCAGATCATGCCGCGATTCGACTGTTCCATCATCCGGCGTTATTTCCCCGAGGTGGATAAGCGGCTACCGCAAATGCTTTAATACGACTCGCAAGATAATTGCAGGCATGACAGGGTGGCGGGACCATGTTCTGACTGGACCATGGGGCTGGTCCTGAGTCAGCATGATGTAGAGGGCAACCATGTGCCGCGTGAGCTCGGATTTTCGTATCTATCGATTAACCCGACGGTTGAGAAGAATCACAGCAAGCAGCATGTACACCAGCTCGCACAACGCCAGAACCCCGAACGACCCGATCACGCCCCACATCGCACACGCAGGCCAGGCGAGCATAAGCGACACCACAGCGGCCGCCATGCGAAGCCTGGCGGCGTAAACCGCACCGCGATCAAGCTGGACCTGCATTGCGATCATCAGACAGGTCGTCACGGCATCAAAAGTCGCATAGATCGACGCCGCCGGCAGGACAACCCCGAGGGAGGCGAATTCATCGCCGAATACCAGTACGGCGAGCCATCTCCCCATGACCGACATCAGCACTGTAAGTGCCGCGCCCGTCAGAACGAAGAGCCCGGCCACGATCAACAGCATTCGCCTGGACGCCGCATACTCACCCCGACCATGATACAGCGCCAGACGCGGACGAAGCACCGTGTTCATCGCCATCACCAGCATTCGCATCGGCCCGATGAGTGTATTCGCCGCGCCGAACAGACTCACCTGCATACCACCAGCGACAAGTCCCAGTATATACGGATGACTACGTGAACAGGCCGAATTCGCAACCGATCCGGTCAGCACCGGTAGTGACATCCGCTTGATCTTCGCCACCAGCTCATCCGGCGGCGGATGGTGGCCATCCCCGCTTGTAAACAATTGCTTCGGGCTCATCGCCGACCCGGCGAGCAGCCAGCCGGCGGCGTAAAGCCAGTAGTAGCACGTCAGCGGATCACCACCCCACGACGCACACAACAGCGTACCCGACGCCGGTATCAACAGCGCACACGTATCAGCCGCAAGTGCTCGTCGTGTCGTGAACCCGCACTGCATGCAGCCGCGAAGTGCTCCCGACCAGATCGAGGCCGCCAGTCCCGTACAGAATCCCAGCCACGTCAGCAGCTTCAAATCGAATAACATCGCTATCGGCGATAGCAGCAGGCCCAGGCCAGCGGTCAGCACCAGCCAGTACCGGTAACGACCGAGCATGTAACGCATCAATCCCTGGCGCTGTTCCACAGGCAAACCCGGCGCGATACTCAGCATCGGAACAATCAGCATAGACGCCGAAACATTCGACCAGATCATCTCACCGGCGAGCAGAAGAACATACACTGCAAACAGCTCGGGACCCGCCAGACGCGCCAGCTCGATACTGATCACCAGGCGAAGCAGTGAAATCGACAGTGTATCCGCCATGGCGTAGTACTTGTCGGTATTGCCTGAATCGCGCTTCATCACGGCTGATCTCGTCCCGTCAGGTCATGATATATTGCTTCCAACCCACGACGGTGCACCTCGGGTGTATACCTTTCAAGATAACGTAGACGGGCTGTACGGGCACAGCGATCACGAAAGTCACGATCCGAAAACAGCCGCATCGCCGCGTTGCGCATTGCATCTGCCGATCGGGGTTCTACCAGCAGACCCGTCTGTTCATGCACGACGATTTCCGCCGGCCCGCCCAATCGCGTGGCCAGCACCGGCCGGCCGCATGCCATTGCCTCTACCACGCCAAGGCCGAATGTGTCGTAACAACCGGTGCAGAACACCAGAAACGAAGACCTGCGAATCGACTCGATGACCTTGTCACGCGAAAGCCTTCCAGCGAACTCGATATTCGGATTATCCGACGACGCCGACCGCAGCTTCGCCTGATCCGGACCGTCGCCGATCAGCTTAAGCGGACGAGTCATACCACGCCACGACTCGATCAAGGTCATCAGCGATTTCTCAGGTGACAGCCGCCCGACATAGACCGCCGGGGCGTCGTCACGTGAATAATCCGTATCATGATCCATGCCCTGCCCCGCCAGCGGATCATGACAACCATGCGGCAGGACAACAATCTTCGACTCAGGCAACCCTGCCTGGCAATGCTTCGCCGCGACGACCTGCGACGGGGCAATGTACCGATCGACCATACGCTTGAAAACCTCGCGACGCCGGTTCCGATCGATCACACGCATCCACACCCGCGACTGCAACCGCGAGTCGCGATAGCAGCCATACCGGACGGCATGACGATGTTCTCCGCCGAGGCACAATTCACAAATCCGGCCGTCACGGAATAGCGTGGCATTCGCACACATCAGCCGGTAGTTATGCAGCGTCTGGACAACGGGCAATGCCAGGTCACGGCAGGCGCCGTAAACCGACGGACTCAGCAGTGGGAACCAGTTATGAACATGACAGACATCCGGGCGGCAGCGATCGAGAAACGCTTTGACTCGCCGATACGATTCCCGATTCCAGGGTGAACGCATCGCTGCGGCCAGCGCCTTCACCGGCCGACCGCACCCAAATACATCGTCGTTCGAAACCGTAAAGCCATGGACTTCATGACCCGCGGCGGCAAGCAATTCTGCCTGGAACGACACAACGCTGTCTTCGCCGCCTCGATAGTGGTACGCATTATGTATAATCGCAATACGCACAATAACGCTTCCTCGAACGCGATATCACCGCGGAATACCCTGTACAATTCATCACACATCCGCGTGGTCGACTTTATTGTTCTACCGACATGACCGATGGATGATCAGTAGAGGGTTGCGGTATGTCAGTCCATGGCTATCGGACCCGATTATCAGATTGGGGGGACCGCCCGAGGATGATCGTCAACCATCCAGATTCCGACGACACGAACGCAACCGGGGCAGCCGACCCGCCCGAGTGCTGTGACGATCGCCGGATTCACCACTTTCCCATTGCCGACGGGTCCTGGCAGGCGCCCCTGGTCGATCTGCTCTGCATCCTGCTGCGCCAGAAGCGGATGATCATCGTGGTGATCACCTGCGGCATTGTATACGGCCTGTACTGCTATCTCACCACGCCGAAAACTTATCGGTCTCGTGCCCAGGTCGTTCTTCTGCCTCGCGAAAAGCCGATCATCGACGCTTCCATCAACACCGGCTTCCTCAAACTCGCCGAAAGCGGTGCTTCTCGTGAACTATCCGGGGCACTCATGCTGCCCCCGCGATTCGATCTGTACACCAAGATCATCCGTCAACGCGCGGTACTCGAGAACCTCGCCGACCGTTTCGGGCACCGGCTGACGGGTAAGACGCCACAGGCGTATGATGCAGAACACCAGGCCGGACGTGATCGGCTCATCATCCGAATCCAGCAGATGATCAGTATTGAGGATCTCGAAGAGAACATGCTCGCAATCAACGTCACCGCACACGAACCGCAACTCGCGGCCGACATGGCCAACGCGCTCATCGAGGAAGCGGAAAACGGCAGCCGGCAGATCGAACGAACCCTGATGTACAAGCAGATCGATAACCTTGAACAGGCGATCGGAAACGCACGTATACAACTCGCCGGCTACGAAGAGCAGCTAAAACAGTTCACCAGCGACAATGCTCTGATCGATCCCGAACTGCAGGTCGCCAGTTCACTCGAACTGATCCGCGAACTGATGGGGCATATCCAGGTGGAAAAGGCGGCCCTGGCGAAACGGCAACTCAAATACACCGAACGCGACCCCGAGGTCCGCGAAATCATGGCCAGGATCGATATGTACCAGCGTCAGCTGGACGAGCTGCGAAACCGGATCGTCGGCCCGGTGGGCGAAGACCAGTTCGGCACCATGCTCGTCGAGTTCGAGAACCTGGCACAACGTGTCAAGGCCCAGCGTGAGCTGATCACCTCACTGTCGACCCAGGTCGACATTTTCCGCATCCGAGCCGAGCAGCCACCGGGCAATATGGCGGTCATACAGGAAGCCAGGGCGGCACTACGGCCATCCGGCCCGAGTCGGAAACGGACGATCGGGTTGCCCGTGGGATGCAGCATTTTCCTTGCTATCGCACTGGCGATTCTCATCGAGCAGTGGCGGGCCGCACAGATCGACCAGTACATCCGCTCCCGACTGCTCGAAATCAGAGCGCTACTGGTCAACGGTGGGTCGGTTAGAGATCATCAGGGCAACGGCCGAACCACTGAGAAGGCAAGCGAATCGGAGCTGAGCGGGTAATGGCACACGCAGGCGTCCAGACCATCCCGCAAAGCCTCTCCCAGTACAACCTCGCCGGTGGATGCCGAAGGCTCAGGACCGGCCGGCTCGATCGACTACTGTTCACAGCCGTCTGCACCTGGATTCTGTTTACCATCACGGGCTACCGACTGCCGGTCATCCCGATTGTTCTCTCCGACGCCAACGCCGGCAGCATATTCCGGCAGGTGCTGTTCACCACCACCGGACTACTTGCCACATACCGGCTGATCGTCACCGGCTCGTTTGGGCACGTACTGATGATCCGACTGCCCTACCTCGCACTGGCGATGTTCATGATCAGCTCGACGTTATGGTCCACCCGGCCCTCGCTCACATTCACTCGTTCGGCGATCTTTCTGTTCGGATTCCTGGGTTTGATCACACTGGTGCATATGTCGAACAAGCCGGTACGGCTGATGCAGCGTACACTCGTGTATTCAACCAGCCTCGCCGCGTGGCTGTCGATACTGGCGTTTTTCCTGCTGCCGGCGATGTGTACCACGAACCCCGGCCGGCCGGGTCTGGCCGGTATCGCCATGCACCCGAATACACTCGGCGGGGCCATGGTCATCGGCCTGACGCTATCGTTCGGTATGACAACTGCGGGCCGGGAAAAGACTCTGCTGCGACTGGGTCAGTTCGGCATGATCATCGCCGCCGTTATGACGTATTCCATCACCTCACTGGTGATGATCTGTATTACGGGTTCGATCCATATCATGCTCTCTGCCCGCCCGTACACACGCGGGGTGTACCTCATGTCACTAACCGCGGTACTGATCACCGCCGCCGTAATCGGATTCGGCACGGTGCGTGACAGTTTCATGCACGCCGTGGGCCGCGACGATTCATTCTCCGGCCGTGATGTGCTCTGGTCCGTCGTCTGGGACAAGGCCATGTCGCAGCCGCTGCTCGGGCACGGGTACGGCGCATTCTGGCACGAAGGACGAGGCCGCGAACTAGTCGAAACGTGGAACCCGAGACAGGCCCACAACGCCTACCTCGACGTCATCGCCGAACTCGGACTCTTCGGTCTGATACTCACACTGGTGCTCTTCCACGGCAGCCTGATCCTGAGCTGGCAACGCATCCGCGGCCGGCGAGGTACACCACAGCGTAACGCCGCCGCCGGCATCGTCGCTTGCATGACCGGTCTGATTATCTGCTACGCATTCACCGAAAGCTTCCTGCTCAAACTCGATACCTTCACCTTCTTCAGCTTCTTCTGGTGCCTTCTCATCACAACAAACCATGACGAAAACCGGATCAATAACGAATTCCAATAACACCTTTACCATCTGGCACGGACAGCAGCCCCTGAAGAACCACGCCGACCGACAAACAAACATAACGCTTGCGTCTCGCAGCGCAAAAGCTGCCACCATTCAACTACCCACATATCGTTGGGTGTTATGGGCAGTCCTGATTTATCCCCGATTTATCCCCGATATATCGGGGTGCTGAATTTTGCCGACCAACGCTGGACAGTTTTGTGGCTCGGGTCCTGGGGCTTGAGGTGAAGAATCATGAAGCAAGGGAGTGGGGAGTTCAAAGTTCAAGGTTGGGGATCGTGGGCCGGGGATCGGGTTTCGAGATTTCGGGTTTTTTATGTGCGTTGGGGGGGGCGATCCAATCTGATCCAGTTTGATCCAATTTGTATCCAATTCGAGCCAATG
>CAYRND010000066.1:0-19356 GCA_964425365.1 uncultured Phycisphaeraceae bacterium | reverse complement strand
CATTATTGCGCCTGCCGGGCTTGTGGGAAGATGGGTTGGCCGGACGCTTACAAAACGCCCACTCACCTCCTCACGAAATCCCCAACTTTGAACTTTGAACCCGATCTCCCATACCTGCAACTCACGCACCCCATTTCCCTACCACTGACACGCACTCTCCGCTACAATACACATCAATCCCATGTTCAGAAAAAAGAAAAAACCGGACGCCTGCGATAAGGTCGATCTGCTGCTCGATCAGGCACTGCAGCAGAACGCCTCCGATATCCATATCGAACCCACTGCCCAGGGCTGCGATATCCGCTTCCGCATCGATGGCCTGCTCCAGACCGTCGACCACACCGACATCGCCACCGGCCGGGCAATCGTATCGAGACTCATGGTCATGGCACAGCTTCTGACCTACCGACAGAATATCCCACAGGAAGGACGCTTCACCGCGATTTCCACACAACTCGATCGGAACGTCGAACTCAGACTCGCAATCATGCCCACCACACACGGCCTGCGAGCCGCAATACGCATGCCCGCTGAACTCCTTCAGCCACATCAGCTCGATCAACTCAATCTGCCAATACCCACCCTCGACGGCTTGCGATCATTCATCCACGCCGACAGCGGACTGCTACTGCTTACCGGGCCGGCTGGATCCGGTAAAACCACCACCATCTACGCTCTGCTCATGGCCATCGCCGAATCCAACCCCGGACTCAGCATCATCAGCTTCGAAGACCCCGTCGAACGCGACCTGCCCGGCGTTACACAGATTCAGATCACACCATTCGGTGAACTTACCTACGAAAACGCCCTGCGAAGCATTATGCGACAGGACCCGCAGGTCCTCTCGCTCGGTGAAATTCGCGATAAACATACCGCCGCCATCGCCGTTCAGGCCGCTATGTCCGGACACCGGCTCATTTCCACCATGCACGCCGGCTCGCCCGGCGGCGCTATCGTACGAATGCTCGATATGGGCATCGAACCCTACCAGCTCGCCAGCGCCTTCTTCGGCGTGGTCACCATACGCCTGCTCCGACAGATCGACTCGAACGGCATCTACAGCGGCCGACGACCCGTCTCCGAATTCACCGCCTTTGACGATACACTCCAGAAACTGCTCTTCCAGAATCCCAGCATCCAACAGATCAACGATGTACTCGCCCATAATAACGGCTATACCCGTATGATAGATATCGCTACCGAAATGGTGAATAACCGACAAACCACCCGGGAAGAAGTCATACGCGTACTCGGAACGAAACACAACGATAAATCAGAATATCCAGTTGCAACCTGATACACTGAAATACGATACAACCCATTTAATATCAATTCTCATCACTGCTTCGCCGACTTCGCCCAGCTATCCTTCAGCGTCACTGTCCGGTTGAATATCAGTCGATCCGGCCGCGAATCTACACTGTCCACGCAGAAATATCCCACACGCTCGAACTGGTAATATTCACCCGACTTTGATTCCGACAGTGACGGTTCGAGCTTGCACCCGCTCTGCACCACCAGTGACTGCGGATTCAGATTCGACTTGTAATCCTCACCCGCCGCTACGTCGCCCGGGTCCGGCTTACTGAACAGATGGTCATACAGCCGGACTTCCGCGTCCAACGCATGCTTCGCAGATACCCAGTGAATCGTTCCCTTCACCTTACGGCCATCCGGCGCCTGACCACCACGCGTCTCGGGATCATACGTACATCGCAACATCGTCACCTCACCCGTACGTTCATCTGTCTCCACCTCTCGGCACGTAACGAAATATCCGTAACGCAACCGAACTTCACGGCCGGGCGACAGACGGAAATATTTCCGCGGCGGATCCACCATGAAATCGTCTCGGTCTATATACAACTCTCGCGAAAACGGCACCGATCGCACACCCATCGAAGCATCCTCGGGATTATTCACCGCCTCCAACCACTCCTCCTCGCCCTCGGGATAATTCTCGATCACTACCTTCAGCGGTTTCAAAACCGCCATCACACGCTGCGATCGACGGTTCAGATCCTCACGCAGACAATGCTCCAGCAACGCAAATTCCGTTACACTGTTGTACTTCGTCACGCCGATCCGCTCGCAGAATCCCCGGATCGCCTCGGGCGAATAGCCCCGGCGACGCATGCCTGACAGCGTCGGCATACGCGGATCATCCCACCCGCTCACCAGGCCCTGCTGAACCAACTCCAGCAAGCGACGCTTGCTCATCAGCATGTACGTCAGGTTCAACCTCGCAAATTCGATCTGCTGCGGATGATATATCTCTAGCGACTCGCAGAACCAGTCGTACAGCGGCCGGTGGTCCTCGAACTCCAGGGTACAGATCGAATGTGTTATCCGCTCGATCGAATCGCTCTGGCCGTGCGTGAAATCATACGTCGGATAAATACACCACTTGCCGCCGCTGCGATGATGCGGCTGATGCAATATCCGATACATCACCGGATCACGAAGATTCAGATTGGACGCCGACATATCTATTTTCGCTCGAAGCACGCGGCTGCCGTTCTTGAATTCGCCCTCTCGCATACGCTCGAATAATTCCAGATTCTCCTCCACCAGACGATTGCGATACGGACTCTCACGACCCGGCTCCGTCAATGTACCACGGTAGCTGCGAATCTCATCGGCCGTCAGGTCACAGACATACGCCAGGCCCTTACGAATCAGCTTCAAGGCATACTCATATAACGTATCAAAGTAATCCGAGGCGTAATACTCGTGCTCGCCCCAGTCGAAACCCAGCCACTTCACATCCGCTTTGATCGAATCGATATATACCTGCTCCTCCTTCTCCGGATTCGTGTCGTCAAAACGAAGATGGCATACGCCGCCATTCTCCATCGCTATGCCGAAATTCAGACAGATCGACTTCGCATGCCCGATATGCAGATAACCATTCGGCTCCGGCGGAAAACGCGTCACCACTCGGCCGCCCCACTTACCCGTTCGGTTGTCCGCCGAAACAATACTCCGAATAAAATCCAGGCCCGAACTCGTCTCTGAACTGGTCATATCTTCGCCGACCTTTCTCACTAAATCAGCAATATCCGAAACTTCCCGGCCACCGGACACACCGGTTAATCAACCATATCATATTACAATAGCGGTACGCTCAGACAATCTGACAACGCCTGCTCGCTTTCCGACAGGATTGGCCTTGCATATCCGACTCAAACTACTGCATTTACAAACTCGCCAATCCGCCCATCCGGGCCGTCACGACTCGTATCATTTATATCGATCCAATCAGCCAGGTTAAGCGTTCTCTTTCAACCGGCATATCGCCTCCGGCAAATCGGTAATTCGCCTGATCTTCACCCGATCCGATGAATCCGACGCCTCGCACGATCCCTTCCAGATCGCTCGCATGCCCGCTCGTTCCGCTCCCAGTATATCCGTCTTCAATAAATCACCTACAAATACCGTACGCGACGACTCGCTCGAAACCGACTTCAATCCCAACTCGAATATCCGACGGTCCGGCTTACGGTAACCGACATCACACGAATAAATACGGCTCGGAAAATAGGTAAGTAAACCCAGTCTATCCAGATGATCATCCAGCACAAACGAAGGAATGAAACTGTTGCTTACCAGGCCTAGACGATACCGTCGCGATAAAACATCAAGCACGTCATGCAGACCCGGCTCAATCGTAACCCTCCGGCCCAACGGCTCGTACCAGTCCCTCACAAGATCACGGTAAAACGCCTCCTCCGGCTTATCGCCGTTCAACCATAACTTCCGGCTCGCTCGCTTTAACAGATACATCGTGTCGATCTCACGATTTAATAACCGACCCTTCAGAAAGCCCCAGTGTATCGCGAACCAGTGATGTAAATAATAACGACGCAGATGCGGCATGCGGTCGCTCGAACGACTCCACCGACGATACGTCCTCAGAACCGCTCGTTGAAATAACCGCCGGCGATCTACATCACCGAAATGAATGATCGTATCGCCTAAATCAAATAAAATCGCTTCTATGCTCACGCTATTACTGATCACATCGACCGGCCCTGTCTTCTTCCCGCACATCACGATTACGCCCCCAACGATAACCGAAATACGATTCATATAATAACGTCACCGGATGAACCACTTCAAGCGACTCGCCCATCCGACGCGATACCGATTCAATCTGCATCGCACAACCGATGTTTCCCGTTACACAGGTCCGAACACCCGTCGATAAAATATGCTCCACCTTCCGCCGGCCGAGACGCTCCGACATCGCCGGCTCAAGCAGGTTGTATGCCCCCCCCGCTCCACAACAGATTTCCGATTCCGGTAGCGGTACGACCTTCAAACCCGGTATCCGGCCGAGTATCTGACGCGGCGGATCCTTGATACCTTGCGCATGCAACAGATGACATGCGTCGTGGTACGTCACCGTACGATTCAACTCATAACGCGGACGAAGATCCGAACTCGCAAGTAGCTCGCTGATATCACGTACCTTCGATGAAAACGCCTGCGCACGATCCGCGTACCTCTCATCTCCCGACAGACAGTCCATGTACTCTCGAAGCATCGCTCCGCAACCCGCTATCGACGTAACTATGTAATCCACATGCTCCGTACACAGCTTGCCGCATGGATACGTCTGCGGCAGAAAAACATCGATGTTCGTCTTCGCCATCCGGCTCGCATGTTCTCGCTCACCGTTATGATGATGGATCGCTCCGCAACAGACCTGATTACGCGGCACAACCACTTCATATCCGGCCTCGCGCAATAGCGATATCGCCTGCCCGTTTACATCCTGGTACAACACACTGCCGATACAACCGCAAAAATAACCTGCCTTACCGATCGGCACGGCATCATCACGCTTCGACCCATAACGCCCTGATATCCGCCTCGGCCATAATTCGCCCGACACGGGCAGCATCTGCTCCATCTTCTGAAACTCGACAGGTAATACCGCCGTCACCCGGCGATGCGCCAACAGATGCCACAAACCTGTCTTCTGCAATATCCGGATCGGTAGCAACGCCAGCTTTAAACGTAATGGATAGGCAAACAGCCGCAAACTGATCTGACGTACCATCCGGCGTACAAAACCGTCCTTCCTGGACGCACGCAGACGATCCTGTACCGACTCGATCAACTCGTGATAGACCACTCCCGATGGACACGCCGTCTCGCAACCCCGGCACTGGATACACAAATCAAGATGATTCAAGACCGACGGCGTCGGACTGATTCGACCGTCAGCAAGCGATTTCATCAGCACAATACGGCCGCGTGGTGAATCCGATTCCAAACCGCTTTCCATGTAGGTCGGACAACTCGGCAGACATAACCCGCAACTTACACAATCAAGCGAACGCGAATACGCGCCGCGTTCCAATATCAGCGACGGACGACTGCCCGACTCCGGCAGACCTCCGCCGGTTCCGCTTATCTCACGCGGACCGACTCGACTACTCGTATTCGTTACCGATACCGTCATTCAACAGGTTCTCCCGAAATCAACATCCGACCCGGATTCAATATCCCCTGTGGATCGAATACTCGCTTCAGCTGACACAACATCCCCCAGTCTCGCTGACGCGGCGAAAACGGTATCACGTCCGATACCTCCGGCGGCTTGTTCACCCACACTCGAAATCCGCCGGTCCGGCCGATCAGGCCGTAAAGTCGCTCGTCCAGTTGACGGCATTCATATCCATTCAACATTCCTCCCACATGTACACAACCATGCACAGGCAACGATTCCACATCGAGATGCGATAGACCCGCATGATGCGATTTCTCGTAATGCGATGACTGACGACTTAATACGTCACACGCAAAGCCCGTACTCGACGGCGGAACAATCAGCTTCACCAGTCCGCTCGACCGGCGACGCCACCACCGACGCGACGATAGATACTCACGCTCTCGCTCACTGTCATATTCAGCAATTCCCGATATCCCGACACTATGCTCCGACTCCAGCAGCGTCTCCAGCGAACGGACCTGACCCATGCACGCACTCGTCGTACCATGATAACCCACCCGCAATACCATCTCCCCGTCACAGGTCATCATCATCCACGCAGGCGACGCATCCGTCACCAGGATCCGATTCACCAGACCGTCGATCGAAGAGACGTCCGAAATACACATATCCACCACCACAGACCGCCGGGGACGCATGTAACAACGCAGGTAGCATTCCGTAATCATACCGTACTCGCCCAATGCTCCCACCATCAGACGGGTCACGTCATAGCCCGCAACATTCTTCACCGTTCGGCCCCCCACACGTATGAGCCGGCCGCGGCCGTCCACAAACGATAAACCCAGTACAAGGTCTCGCACCGTCCCATAACCCACACGCAACGGACCATATATATGATGGTCAAGAACCTCGCCTACCGTCACATCGTCATCCGCATCCACCGGCACAAACTGACCCGCACGACCCAGCACCGACTGCAATCGCTCCATGCGGCAACCCGCACTCACACGAACCACAAGATCACGCTCGTAATGCTCCAGCACCTCGCCTTCTCGCAATACAACCCGGCATCGCGACGGACGGGTATAGCCCATACCGGCATGAGCCACGCCATAATCCACCAGCGGCTCGCTCGTCGCCATCGCCGCTCGCACCGCCTCCAATGCACCCTCCTCGTCTCGAATTACCACCGTCTCTGTCATAATCAATTCCTGACACAACTCGAACCGAAAACCTCAAGTCCCCAGCCTTATCACTAGCCGGTCACTCGGAACAAGCTTGCCCTCATTCATCACACCACGACTGTCAAAATTACCTTTTATCTCCTTGAACAACTCGATCGTCGAGGCATTGAACATCCGCCCCATCATATGTATCTTCTCCACTCCCACACCATGCTCGCCCGTAATCGTGCCGCCGATACTGATGCAGTAATCCAGTATCTCTTCACTCAAACGCAACGTCTGCTTCACCTGCTCAGGGTCATCCTCGTCAAAAAGCAGAATCGGGTGGATATTCCCGTCACCCGCGTGAAATACATTCGTCACACGCATCCCGTAACCGGCCGACAACTCAGAAATCCTCGACATCGCCTCCGGCAGCTTCGACCTCGGGATGCACGCATCCTGCGTACAATAACTGTGACTGATCCGACCAATCGCACCGAACGCACGCTTCCGGACAGACCACAACTGCTCACGACGATTCGCATCACTGCATTGCTGAATTTCCAACGCACCGTTTCGACGACAGATACCCACTATCTCATCCATCTGCTCGTCTAAACCCATCTCGACACCGTCGATCTCGATCAACAACAACGCCGAAACCGAATCCGGGAATCCGTACGAAAACGCATCCTCCACCACACGCACCATCGCACCGTCCATCATCTCCATCGACGACGGTACCACCCCCGATGCAATCACATCACTCACAGCCTGATAGGCACCTTCCACCTGCTCGTACACCGCATACATCGTCCTGAAATGACGCGGCCGGGCAGTCAGCCGGCACCAGATTCGCACGATGATCCCAAGCGTGCCTTCACTTCCGCAATACAGACCCGCTAAATCTCCGCCCACACCGTCATATAACACCCCACCTCGCACCGTCTGGACCGTACCGTTCGCTAGAACCACTTCCACTCCCAGAATATGACTGCTGCTCACACCGTGCTTCAGCGTATTGATACCCCCCGCATTCGTCGCCGCATTACCACCAATCGTCGACGCAGCCTGACTCGATGGGTCCGGCGAAAAATGCAAACCCTCACCCCCCGGCGTCGCTCGCACCGCAGCCGTCAGTGACGCATTCAAAACACCGGCCTCAACCACCGCCACACGATTCGCTATATCAATCGACTCGATCCGCTTCATCCGGCTCGTGCAGATAATCACTCCACCGCCGAATCCCACCGAACCGCCCGTCAAACCCGTTCCGCTGCCACGTGGTATGATCTGGACACCATATCCTCCGATCAGCTTCACACACGCCGATACATCCTCCACACTTCGTGGAAATACCACCGCACTCGCCAGGCCCTTCGCAATCGGAAACCCGTCATTCGCATATACCATCAACTCATCACCATCACAGACCACACCCTCCTCTCCCACAATACCCTTCAACAATTCGATCAACCGCACCATATCACTCATCACTCAACACACTCCAATACCACCCGACCTTGAAAAACAAACCTCAAACCTTGAACCTTGAACATAAACCCGATTCCCATCTCTGTATCTATTGAAGCTCACGGCCCGTCGAACTCATCGATATCGCCGCATGCACCACCCCCTTCTGCTGACCCAGTTGATCCGCCAGTAGCCGCAACTCGCTGCCCTTGCCCTTCATCAATATCATCTCCGCACACAGATCATGATCCAGGTGAACGTGGGTATTCGCCATCACCTTGCCGTGATGATGATGCTGCAAATGCGTCAGCTTATCCAGTAACCCGCGAGTATGATGATCGTAAATCAATGTCACCGTCGCCACCACGTCCTTGTCTGACTCCCACTGATCATTCACCAGACGCTCCCGGATCATATCTCGCAGAAACTCCGATCGGTTGCTGTACTTGTGACGCTTCACCAGACGCTCGAACTTCTCAGCCAATGCCTTCTCAATCGAAAAACTCATGCGTTCCAGTTCACTCATCATGGGCTCCAGATACCGAACTCCGGATCATCCTGTCCACCGGATGACAGAAGAGCGGACATGCCTGTCCGCTTCTTGATCCTTCCCTCAACATCTAACACGGCTTTCCTATTATACGCACACGCCACTTCTGCCTCCAACCACTTACCTGACACCACCGTATTCTTACATTTGACCCGCCGTATCACACGATATATGATGGTATTACAAAACAACAAATCGTAATACAACCGGGAAAGGATTAACTGACATGATCAAACAATACTTCATCAGCGCATTCGTCCTCAATATGTTCCTGGGCCTGGCCCTCACACACGCACACTTTCAAGTACTCATACCCTCCACGGATATCGTCGAATCACCCGCACAGGCGATGATCGATCTCGATATCAGATTCACACACCCCATGGAACAGGGACCGGTCATGAACATGGACCAACCCGCACAGTTCGGGGTGATGGTCGGTGGTGAAAAACTTGACCTGATCCATTCTCTCAAACCATACGAAATCAATAACGCCACCGCTTATAACGCATCCTGCAAAATCAAACAGCCCGGCGATCATATCTTCTATATCGAACCCGCTCCCTACTGGGAACCCGCCGAAGAGAAAATGATCATACACTACACCAAGGTCTGCGTCAGTGCCTTCGGCGATGAATCCGGCTGGGATCAGCTCGTCGGTTTCCCCGTCGAAATCAAACCCCTCACACGACCCTACGGCCTATGGACTGGCAATACCTTCCAGGGTATCGTGCTCAAACACGGACGGCCCGTTCCTTTCGCAGAAATAGAAGTCGAATATAACAACACTGACAATATCGACATCCCCGCCGGTCCATTCACCACTCAGGTTATCAAGGCCGACGCCGACGGGACCTTCACCTACACCATACCATACCCCGGCTGGTGGGCCTTCGCCGCTCTCATCGATGGTGATAATAAAATCAATAACCCCGACAACAAACCCTCCGATGTCGAACTCGGCGCGCTCATCTGGATACACACCGTTAATATGAAATAATGACTGACCCGACAACCGAAAAATGGGCCTGGCACCCCAAGCCTCAAGCCTTTACTAACTAGCCATGCACCTACCCGACGGCATCCTCACCCCTTCCACTATCATCACAGGCTATGCTATCGCCGCCGCCGGGATCGCCGCCGGCTTGAACAAAATTCGACCCGATCACCTGCCGCGTATCGCCATGCTCTCTTCCGCATTCTTCGTCGCTTCGCTCATCCATATCCCCATCGGACCCACCAGTACACACCTGCTCCTCTGCGCCCTGGTCGGTCTCATACTCGGCCACGCCACACTGCCCGCTATCTTTATCGCGCTTCTGCTGCATGCCGTCATGTTCGGACACGGCGGTATCACTACACTCGGCGTCAATACCCTCATCATGGGACTGCCCGCGATCATCACCTGCCTGCTCTTTCATCAACCAATCAAACATTGCCGGAATACCCTCCTGCTTACCATACTCGGCTTCCTCGCCGGTTCACTCGCCGTCCTCTTCGCTATCCTGCTGCTCGCTGCTGTACTACTGATACACGGCAGAGACTTCACCCAGCTTGTCAGAATCATCACGCTGGCACACCTGCCCGTTATCATCATCGAAGGCTTTATCACCGCCGCTGTTATCGTTACACTTAAGAAACTCGAACCCGCCATAATCCATAGCTCTAACAACGCGCCCGCTCTGGCAGAAACATGAACCGGAAGATACATCCACCATCCCGACCTGCCGCATTACTGATTGCGGCCGTCTTATTGCTCGCATGCGCCGTACAACACGCTCAGGCTCACCGTTTGAATATCTTCGCATCCGCTACCACCGACCATACCATCGAAGGCAAAGTCTATTTCTCCGGCGGCCGGCCGGCCGTAAATACCGATGTCTCGATACAGAATCAAAATGGCGATAAAATCAACCTGGTTCAGACTGATTCACACGGCCGATTCAAATGCCGGCATGACCTCACCGGCGAAATCACGCTCATCGCCACGACCGGCGACGGTCATCAGGCGACTTTTACCATCAATACACCCCACTCCACCGAAACTCAAACCGCAACATCTGCACCTTCAACAGATACGGAAATTCACACCACCAATCATGCCGACCGGGCACTCGTCCAGCAGATACACGAACTCCGATACGAAATACAACAGCTCACGCTTCGAATCACCGTCCGTGATATCATCGGCGCAATCGGTTATATCTTCGGTATCACCGGACTCGCGTTCTACCTGATGACACGCAACCGCCTCAAAAACAATTCACACTCAGAACCATGAACTCACCGTTCGCCAATCCCGAATCACCCGCACCCATCCATCGAATCGACCCGCGATCTCGCATGGTCATCGCGTGCCTGTTCATCCTGCTCGTCGCTTCCACCAGCAACTTCATCGTCATCGCCGCCGCCGCGGGCTTCGCTGCCATTCTCCTCGCACTCGCAAAACCACCTCTGTACCAACTCGCAAAACGGTTCGCACTCTTCAATATATTCATACTCGCCATAATCGCCGTGACACCGCTATCAACACCCGGCCCGAACACATGGTCGCTCGGACCGCTACACTACTCCCGAACCGGCTTGTATAACGCCGCACTTATCGCGGCAAGAGCCGATACCATACTGCTCTTCATCACCGCATTGCTCAGTACCATCGAACCCATCGCTCTCGCGCATACGCTGCACCATTTCAAATTACCCTCGAAACTCGTCTCGATACTCATCTTCAATATCAGGTACTTCGAAATTCTCCGTGATGAGTACCACCGCATGATACGAGCCGCGAAATGCCGCGGGTTCACACCACGTACCAATTGCCATACCCTCCGAACTACCGCTCATATCATCTCCATGCTCTTTATCCGGTCTTATCTCCGCGCACAACGAATTCTCGACGCCATGAAATGCCGCGGATTCCACGGACACTTCCACCTCATCAACCACTTCCAATGGCAACGTCGTGATACCATCTTCACCGCCATCACCACCTCGATCCTCATCGTCATCATCGCAATATCAGCTTACTGACCCTGGATGATAATTTAATCTACTCTGAATTACCGAATACTGAACTCAATCAACCATGAACACCCGCCACCCACCACCACTCATCAAACTTACCGGCCTCAACTTCCACTACACCCCCGACGCTGCCATCCTACGCAACTTCAACCTCCAGCTCCTCCCGCAACAACGGCTCGGACTCACCGGCCCAAACGGCTCGGGGAAATCCACACTCCTCCACCTCATGCTCGGACTGCTCAAACCCGACAACGGTACCATCGAAATATTCGGAAAAGTGCGTAAAACAGAATCCGACTTCGCGCCCATTCGCACACGACTCGGACTGCTCTTCCAATACCCCGACGATCAGCTCTTCTGCCCAACCGTGATCGAAGATGTCGCCTTCGGACCGCTCAACAAAAACATCGCCAGAATACAGGCCGTCGAAATCGCTCGAAACACGCTCCGACAGCTCGATCTGCACAACTACGAAAACCGATTCACACACAAACTCTCCGGCGGCGAAAAACACCTCGTCGCACTCGCCGCCGTACTCGCCATGAATCCCGACGTCCTACTGCTCGACGAACCCGCCGCCGGTCTCGACCCCTTCCACCTCTCTCGTATCACCGATATCCTCAGATCGCTCACACAGGCCATGATCATCGTCTCACACGATAACGACTTCCTCACCAGACTCGATGTTCACAACACCATCCGACTCCGAACACCATCCACATAAAACATTTCACCCATCACCGAAACATCAGGCTTCGATGGGGTCACACAAATCCTGCTGAAAAACCAAATTTAAAAACGGCTTACCCGCTGACAAAGGGGATTAACCATAAGCGGGGGGAAGTTAAATGACGGGTAAGCCGTTACTTGTATCAACAAATCCATCCTGACGTCTGTATGTCTGACAACGCAATCCAATCCGAGGCCCCGGCGTATCAGACCAGGGCCTCAGTAAAAGGGGGGAATAACATCTATCTCATCAATCCAAAGCCGGAAAACACATTATCCACTCCATCATCCAGCATGGAACCATGAACCTTGAACAAACAAAATTCCGCAATCAAAACAACATCCTTCCCTGAAGCCGCTCGCTTCAGATCAACCGAATTTCAAAATCTCCGAACGGTACGGCCTCTACTTCCGTCTTGTCTTCACCATATCATCCAATACCACAAGCTCCGGCGACACCAGCCTGTGCTCAGGCTCTTCACCGAGCTCGCCTCTGATCCGCGCCAGAAGAAGATCAACCAACTCGCCCCCGATCTTGCGGTTACGCTTGTCAACCGTCACCATCGGCCGCAGATCGCCAGACCAGCCTCGCTCCGGCTGCTGGTGCCAGTAATTGTCATAACCGCCTACCAGTATCCCATCATGCCTCAGTATCCGGCACGCCTCACGTACGTAAAACGATACGCCGTCCGTGATCGCAATCACCGCATCCACCTCGCCATACTTCGCCATCACCTCAGCCAGATGACCCGCTACGTGATACGATCGCATCCTGAAACCACGACGGTCCTCAACAACAATGGGCAACTCCTCACTGTAATACGCATCCAACAACTCGAGACCATAATCCCTCATCGCACGTTCATAACCCTCGTTCCTCATTGCTAACCACGCCGGGATCTCCCCCTCCGCATTCCAGCCCTCTTTCGGCATCTCCCAATATCGCAGTATCTTTCGACATCCCCTTTCAATGAAATACTGCGTCAAGGCATACATCCCCGCCGACTGGTCGGATAACACCGTATCGAACGACGATAACGCGTCACCATAACCATATACCACCAGCGGCAACCCCGCGGCCTGAATCTCCAGCAGCACCGTCACCGGCACCATCGCCATCGCATCACGAAACGCCACCACACCGTCCGGCCTGTCATTCAATATCTTCAGAAACGACTGCGTGCTGAACGTCTCTGGATCAAGCGCCCTCACCACACTTCGCTCATGACGTAACGTATGAAATACGCCCATCACGATGTACCACAAATGACCCGGCGAAACGTGATCATCACCATACCAGTGATCCCGCGATAACACCATCACATCCGTCTTCACACCACCCACCTCCCCCACACTTGCACCACCTGCACCACTAATTCCTCCTGATGACCGATCTTCCAACCTGCTGACCACCCGGCTCCGCCCCTCGCGGCCGAGATAGCCGTCTCGTTCCAACTGTTGTAGCGCCATGTACACAGCATGCTGCGTCACTTCAAACTGCTCCGACAACGCTCGGATCGACGGGACAGGCTCACCAGCCAGCAACTCGCCGGATTCGATCCAACCCTTGATTCCACGTACCACTAATACCGTCGGTGATGCCAGGTCCTCTCGCATAAGCTCCTCATGTTCGTCCGCGTCCCTGATCATCTTAACCCCTTACTCTATTTTTTCCTCTAAAATCGCATAATCCCTGTTCTTTGACCCTACAAGCACTATCCTACAGACAATCTCAAACATTTTCAAACGTAAATCCGAAATTTCTCGAAATATTTTCGCAAGAATACCCAATAACCCGAATTTACGCCCACAACATTTGATTTTACACGAACCTGGCCGGGGAAAACGCCGGCATGCTGCACGTAAATGATAAAATAATAATCTTTTAAGATTATCCAAACAATAACCACATATAATAGGATATCTAACAAAATTATTGCCGTTACGAGCCCGACACGAAACGTAAACGCTTATTACCTGATTTAAATATATTTATAAATGATTTTGAAGCACTTTCAATATCCAGAATCATATTTTTTGCAAAAAAATAAAACTTTTTCAATAAACATCGCCGTATATCATTGACATACCGTTTATTTTTGTTAATATTATATACGCAATACCGACAGCTTATTGTAAGCAAATGAGTTAGCAACAACACAAACCTTATGACCAAGGACTCTACCAATGACCTCTGAACCACAAGCCCCGACCCTCACGACTCACGGCCCACTACGCGATTCATCAACCAACCCGCATACATATTCCGAAATCCCGGGTCCGCAACCCGAAATCAACAAGACGCAATCCCATATCACCGATCCTTCACTCGATCTCACCGCGATCATGAACGCCGCTCTCGAAACTGCCGGATGCCCGATCGACAATCCCGAACTGATTCTCGCCTGGGCCACGCAGGCAGAGAACCAGCGCGCCATGGCCGCCATGTCATTCTTCTTCGCAATGGTCACTCAGATGAACATATATAAATACCGCAACCAGGCCATCCGAAAACTCGCCGAGTTCGCTGAAATGAAATCAGACAACGTCTCCGTCGACCAGGCCCGAAAAGCCTGTAACGACCTCGCACGCATCGACGTCGTCAAAATCAACCACATCAACACCATCCTCAAAAATACACTCAACCCCCACCACACCCCCTCCAACCCGCAATCCGAAATCCACAATCCACAATCACCTCCCCCACCTCCCACCAATCCGAAACCCGAAATCCACAATCCACAATCACCTCCCCCGCCTCCCACCAATCCGCAATCTGAAATCCACAATCCGCAATCACCTCCCCCGCCTCCGGCCTGCCCCCAAATCAATTATTCTTCCAACCGCAAGGACCGCCGACGACAGAAAGCACTCGCCAATAAATGGCTCAAGCAAATGCAGAAAAACGAATACAACAATACCTCACCTCCACTACGCAACAGTCTCGCTCAATACCAGCCCCCGCCGCAATACCCCTACATCACACAACAGACCCTTCCAGAACTTACATAATCGGAACTCGGGGTCGGGGTCAGGACTTGGGGGCGGGGTCAGGACTCGGGGTCGAAACTCGGAATCACTACCCGAAATTCGATTTTCATTTACAAGCCCCACCACCCCACCCCACCCGATCGAAACGTACAACCCATGAATGAACCAGAATGAGCAATAAGGGTATTCCCTTACCTAACAAATGTACGGCACGCCCGACAGAACTATTAATTGACCACCTTCTGCTCTTCTGTTAACATAAATTAACATTTAACAGCACCCGCTTCTTTGAGCGGCCTTCGTAGGAGAGTGAGAATTACACCAATAGGAATAAAGAAATAATCATCCGTCACCAATTTCAACAACTGCGACTGTGAATCCGCATCACAACGCAACGAGGGAAGATCAATAATGAAAATTATCAATTTCTTTAATTCAATCCGGTCGGTCTGCCAGTCTATCCGAAAATCACATTCCTGGAACCACGACCTGGTCGGGGCAATCAATAATGACACAGCTCCGGTATTTGAACTTCTTGAACCGAAACTGCTTCTCAGCGCCGACTTTGTATTCTCCGCCGGCGCCGATACCGCCTGGTTGTCAAACAGGCAATCTGTCATTGAAATGCCGTCTCGTTGCATCGATAACAATCCCGGTCCGTCACTTGCCGTCCAGCCGACCGCACCTATTGCATCTATTAGTGGACATATATTCCGTGACTACAACAACAACGGCTTACAGGATGTCGATGATCCGGGAATTGATGGCGCCGAAGTCCAGCTCTATCTCGATAACGGCGATGGCATCTTCAACTTCGCCGTTGACACAATCCAACATGTCGTCTTGACTGCAGCAGACGGCAGTTACAGTTTCACCGCACTGGAACCCGGAACATACTGGGTCGATGTCGATGAAACAGCACCGACAACCAACAACATCGCACTGGCCGGCAATACCGATGCCTTGATGATACCTCTATCAGACGGCCAGCATGTCAACAACGCTGATATGGGATATATATCACCTTGGACTGTCATGGTCTTCGTCATCGCCGACAACGATCTTGAAAGATATGCTCTAAATGAATTTGTTAATAATATGGCAACCGTCGGCTCTAATGAAAATCTGAACATCCTCGTCCAGATGGATCGCCATGACACACATGATACACGCTACGATGATTGGACTGACACTCACAGAGGCCGTGTTGAACTGGGTGATACACCAGGTCTGGCCTGGGGTACTTCCCTCGGTGAAATCGATACGGGTGATCCTGCAGCTCTGACCGATTTCATAACTTGGGGTACCAGTAATTATGTTGCAGATAATTATGCCGTTATCCTCTGGGATCATGGCGCAGGACTCAACGGCTTCGGACTTGAAGGCCATAACCCTGATGCGCCAGGATCATTGACACTTCAGGAATGCCGCTCTGCGCTCGAACCGTTCGCCGGTGAAATCGATATCTTCGGTCTCGATGGGTGTATTATGGGCCTCTTGGAAAATGCTTACGAAGTCAGAAACGTCGCCGATTTCTTCATCGCTTCTCAAAAAATCGGGTACGCCAACGTGATGTTCCCCTATTCAGATATGTATACCGAAATCCGGAATAACCCTTATATAACACCGGAGGAATTGAGTATATTTACGGTTGATGAATATCAACCCGATGCCGCATGGTTCAATGGCACACTTTCCGCCACCAACCTGGAGAGGCTCAGAACAACAGGACCCGATAGTTTCATGACTCGGTTGAACGATTTCGCTACCACAGTCATAAACGATGCCACAATCGATGATCTGAGGATTCTACACACTATTCGACCCACCGCTTACCATAGTTATTCACATAATCCGGCATTCATAGATCTGGGCTGGTTCCTCGATACTGTCATCGCAAATGCCGGCATCTCTGCAAGCATTATAAATGCTGCAACCGAGCTTCGTGATGCTTATAACATTGACTTGAACCACCGTATTATTACACATACCTGTGTTATGACAGGACTGAATATTTATTTTCCGGAAGACTGCAGTATACCTGTTTCTTATACATTGCAAAATGATCTTCAGTTCCTCACGAATGCGCAAAACACGTGGGATAATATGATCAATTATATCGGCAGCCTCAACCGTATACACGGCTCTGTATACGAAGACCTGTCACGTAATGGCGTTTGGGACCCGAACGAAGGCCATTTCTATATGAATGCTAATCCGATCAGCGGCATTCCAGATCTGATCCCTGTTCAACTGTACGATGACGATGGCGATGGAACCTTCGAGCCGGGCTATGGGGATAACCTGCTGGCAACCGTCCATGTCGACTGGTCCGTCGACTTATACGTCTTTCCATTCCTCGAACCTGGGGATTACTGGGTTAATCTGGATATGAACTCACCCAGAATTCTGGGCATGATGCCCGTCAATGGCGATGCCGACCGTCTGGTTCATGTAACCGGTCCTGACCAGATTCACAGTGTCAACTATGCCCTGGCGCCAAACACGATTATCGTTGATGATTTCAGCTCGGATATTGATGACGGCAATTATTCCGCCGGTAATTTAACCCTCAGGGAAGCAGTGAATATCGCACTTGATCACGATAAAATCATTTTCGATACCGGCGCTCCGACGACCGTTGTACTCTCACTTGATGAATTTTTCATCAGTGGTAAACATATCATAATCGATGCCACCGGCTCTGATATCACGATTGATGCTGATAACTCAGGCCGTGCATTTAATATTGATTCCGGCGCCTCTCTGAAACTCATTGGCCTCGATATCATCAATGGTTACCATTCCGATGGTGGCGCCATCCGAAACAGCGGCGAACTCTACCTCGACCGGGTGAGAATTGCCGACAGTATCTCACCCTATGCATTCGGTGGATCGGCCGGAGGAGGAATTTATAACAGCGGTTCCGCCATGATCAATAACTCGACAATTGAAAATAACAACGCAACCGGAAGCTGGAATGCAGGCGGTGGTATCGCCAATACCGGGTACCTCTCTATCTCAAACTCAACTATCGCCCATAACGAAGCACTTTACGGCGGCGGCATCTATAACATGACGTCACAAGCCTACCAGCAATTCACTATGACCAACACAACAATCTCAGGCAACACATCCATCCAGCAAGGAGGCGGCATTTATAACAGCCAGGGATTGATGACCCTTGTCAACTGCACCGTTGCTTTCAATACCGCTGATCCGTACCAGTCCAGCGGTAATTATATTGATGGCGGCGGTATTTATTCCAATGACGCCGTCAACTACCCCACTATTCACAACACCATTATTGCCGACAATGTTCACGGCGATGGATCAGGCGATCAATGGGCTGATGACGTTTATGGCAATTACAATCCATACAGTACGTGTAATTTCATCGGTAATATCGACGAATCGAACGGCCTCGATGGCAACGGTACACTTTATGGATCTCTTGATTTCCTCTATGAGGCTCTTGATCCGAAACTCTTCGCACTGGCTGATAACGGCGGACCAACACAAACACATGCCCTGTTTTATACCAGCCGCGCTATTGATCACGGCAGTAACAGCCGTGCCGATAACGCCGACCTTATCACTGACCAACGAGGAATCTATAAACGAATCTGTGCAGGCCTGCCCGTCGGACCAGGCAATGTGGATATCGGCGCTTTCGAATACGATGCCGATTACATCGTGACAACTTATGACGGCGGCAATGATCCTTCAAAACTGGACTTACAGGAAGCTATCGATCTGGCAAATGCCGATCCCGACCAGGATTATATCTATATTAATGATGGCTTGGGACAGATACGCTTCGGTACGCCGATGTCACGTTATCTAATTACAACCGATATCCGAATTATCGGATTAGGCAATGACCTGTTCACAATCAAACTGGTTAACACTACAGCGCTATAAAAGCTCAAGTTTACCACCGGGGCAAGCCGATA